>CAXTJS010000076.1:0-2481 GCA_964244605.1 uncultured Terriglobus sp.
ACGATACCGCCGCAAGCCGTGCCGCTGATCGAGTGGGCATGGAACAGCGAGCCTCCCGCGCTCTACGGCCGCTTCGACCTGATGTACGACGGCAGCGGCCCGCCGAAACTTCTTGAGTACAACGCCGACACGCCGACAAGCCTACTGGAAGCCGCCGTGATCCAGTGGGACTGGCTCAAGGAAGTCGCGCCCGGCGCGGACCAGTTCAACAGCCTGCACGAGCGGCTGATCGCCAAGTGGAAAGACATCGCCCCGTACCTGCGGCAGCCCGTGCACTTTGCCAGCACCGATGCTGAAGAGGACCTGCTGACCGTGACCTACCTGCGCGACACCGCGCAGCAGGCCGGCCTGCAAACGCAGCAGCTGCTAATGAACGAGCTCGGCTGGGACGACACGAACAACCGCTTTGTCGACCTGCAGAACGAGACCGTCTACTCGCTCTTCAAGCTCTACCCGTGGGAGACGCTGCTGGCGGAGCCATTCGCACCCGCGGCGCTGGCCTTCTACCGTAACGTGACGTGGATTGAGCTGCTCTCGAACAGGGGCATTCTGCCGATCCTCTGGGAGCTGTACCCGAACCATCCGCTGCTGCTGGAAGCGCACTTTGACAAGCCAGGTGCCATGACGCACTACGTCCGCAAGCCGCTGCTCAGCCGCGAGGGTGCCAACATCACGCTGGTCACGCCAGACGGCACAGCCGAGACCGATGGCGAGTACGGCAACGGCCGCTTCATCTGCCAGGCTATGGCAAAGCCGGCGCGTTTCGCGGCAAGCGCACCGGCGCTTCCCTTCCAGGCTGGCTACGGCAGTTCTGCTCCCGCCAATGACCGCTTCCCTGTCCTTGGCTTGTGGATGGTCGACCAGGAGTGCGGCGGCATGGGCATCCGCGAGTCACGCACGCCCGTGACCGGCAACCTAAGCAGCTTTGTGCCGCACCTGTTCCGCTAACGGGTGTTTTTACCACCTAAGTCGGGCTCCACGTATCAGCAGAGCTTTGAAAGCCGGATTCGGAGGGGCACAGCTTCAGCTGTGCCATAAGGGGTAGTTGATACAGGGCTTTAACCCCTGAGGTACGCTTTGTACGCTTTCCGCAACCTGTCACATTCTGCAGTTTTCTAAGTCTTACTTGGTGAGGACACACATGCTGATGGACGCCAACGCGAACTTACTCAATGAGCAGACGGAGAAAACTTCGCTAGGCCGGCGCGCTTTCATCCTGGGCAGCGCCGCAACGGCGACCTCCGCACTTTTCCTGCTCGCACATCGCCCGCTTGCCATGGCGAGTGCGGCGACGCTGCGTGGCACCCACATGCCTTCAACGGTAAAGATTGCGGAATTCAGCGCGGACGGCAAGCGCACCGGCATCGCCGAGGTGCCGACCGTTGCCAAGTCCGATGAGCAGTGGCGCAAGCAGCTTTCCGAACTGAGCTATAACGTGACCCGCCATGCGGATACAGAGATGGCCGGCACCGGTCCGCTCACCGAGGAGCATCGCCGAGGTATTTTCCGCTGTATCTGCTGCGGCACCGCGCTGTTCTCGTCCGACACGAAGTTCGACTCAGGCACCGGCTGGCCGAGCTTCTGGAAACCCATTGCGCGGGAGAACGTGCTGGAGGAGAGTGACGGCACACTCGGCATGGCCCGCACAGCTGTGTCGTGCCGGCGCTGCGACGCGCACCTTGGCCACGTGTTTGACGACGGACCCCAGCCCACAGGCCAGCGCTACTGCATGAACTCCGCATCGTTGAGCTTCAAGCCGCTGAGCGCCTAGTTTCCTTCGCGATGGCCTGACCGTAACAGAGCACCATGCCGTCGGGCAGGCGCACCATGTATTCGCGCTGCCCGTACTCCTGGTCTTCCGGGCCGAAGACGTGGTGCTCCGGCAGATCGGCCAGCTTCGGCGCAAGTTCCGCGACAAGTTCGTCTACATCGCTGACATCGATGTAGTAAAGAATGCGACGGTCACCCAAGGCGGGACGCTTGTGATTGGCAAGGATGCGAAAGCCTATCCCTTCGCGCTCCACATAGGCGTAGTCGCTTCGCTGAAAAGTGGCGTGAAAGCCTAGGCGCTCCTCAAAGAAGAGAACTGTCCCGGCAACATCGGTGACGTGCATGAAAGGCGTGACCTGCTGGAAGTTTCGCTTCGTTGCCGCGCCCGGCTCGCTCACTGCTTGCCTTCCACTTCCTTTACAACCGCATCTGCTTCCACGTTGTAGAGCCGGCAACTCTCTACATCGGCGCGGAAGTTCGCAGCCGGATGGAAGAAGAGGCCCATGCGCGCGTCGCCCGAGCCGTAGAGGTTTTTCAGCAGCCACACGCCGTCGGTCTGCGGCCCGTTAACCACGTGCAACTGGAAGCCCTTGTGGATGTTGGCGACGAGGCCGCCCGCAATCTTCACGTCGCGTACGCCAGCAACGTTGAGGTCCTGCACCTGACCGGTATCCTCATCCACGCTGATGGTGCCGCGCATGGCGGCTATGA
>CAXTJS010000076.1:2491-4464 GCA_964244605.1 uncultured Terriglobus sp.
GACGATCGTCTACGGCCTCGTCGGCGGCAAAGGGACGCTCGGCCGCCCGATCCAGAAGAACGAGGTCACGCAGCCGTCCGCCTACAACACCTACACGATCGTGGGCCTGCCGCTCACCTGCACACGTCGCTCGTTGCCGAGCTTAGCCAGCCGCAAGAAGTTGCGGGACGACATCGGGCCGCCGTCGCCCTTCTTTTCTTTCTTGAATGCCTTCTCCGCATCCTCAATCTGCTTGCGGACGCGGTCGTCCTGCTTCTTCACATCGCCCGGGCTCAGCGGCTTGCCGTCACGCGATACCTCGCGCACCACCGCGCGGCCATGCAGAAAGAAGAACTCCTGCTCCGTCAGGTTTGTCTTCTTGACGCGGCCCTTGCCGTCCAGATCGTTCTGTATCTGCTTCTCTTTGCACTCATAGCGGTCGCGCTGGTCCATGGTGCGCTCGGCCGTGGCAATGGCGCGCTGGCGCAGCGACTCCTGGTTCGGAATGGGCTTTTGCTGTGCAGAAGTGGCAGGCCCCAGCGCGCTTGCCAGCGCGACGACGGCAACGAAGGGTCGACAGAACGTGCAGGCGGCAGTCATTGCCGGTATCGTCGCACACCCGCACGGGCAGCGCCACAGTGCAGGCGGTTACCGTTGTATGCCATGCAAGTGAACATGCAGCCGACGCACGGTGGCTGTCGCAACCGCCTGACTATACTTCAGGCAGACCATGAAAATTGTCCTTGCTGAAAAAGTATCGCCTGCCACGCTTGCCGTCTTTCAACAGGAACCCACCTGGAAGGTGGTCACCGCCGACCAGATGAAGAACGGCCTTGAAGCCGAGCTTGCGGATGCGGACGCCCTTGTGGTGCGCTCTGCCGTGCAGGTGACGGCGACGCTGCTGGAGAGTGCGCCAAAGCTGCGCGTGATCGGCCGCGCCGGCGTGGGCGTCGATAACATCGACGCAGCAGCGGCCACGCACCGCGGCATTGTGGTGATGAACACGCCCGGTGCCAACGCCGTAGCCGTGGCCGAACTCACGCTTGGCTTGATGATTACGATGGCTCGCCAGGTCCCCCGTGCGAACACCGGCATGCACGCCGGCAAGTGGGACAAGAAAAACCTGCAAGGCACCGAACTGCGCGGCAAGACGCTGGGCATCGTGGGTCTGGGCCGCATCGGCATTGAGGTAGCGAGGCGTGCGCGCTCCTTCGGCATGGAGCTAATTGCCTTTGACCCGTTCGTTGCGCCGGTGATTGCGCGCGAAAACGGCGTCACGCTCGTCTCCATCGACCAGATATTTTCGCAGTCGGACTACCTGACGCTGCACGTCGGGCTAACGCCGCAGACTGAGGGCATGATCAACCGGCACGCCATCGGCATCATGAAGCCGGGCATCCGCATCGTGAACTGCGCCCGCGGCGAGCTGATCAACGATGCCGACCTGCTGGAAGGCCTCAAGGCCGGCAAGGTCGGCGGTGCCGCGCTCGACGTCTTCACGGTCGAACCGCTGAAGGAGTCGCCCTTCTACGGCGTCGACAACGTCATCCTCACGCCACATCTCGGCGGTTCTACCGACGAGGCGCAGGAGGCTATCGGCATCCAGCTTGCGCAGCAGGTGAGTGCCTATCTGAAGAGCGGCGTGGTGCAGAACGCCGTCAACGTGCCCTCGCTCACGCGCGAGGAGTACGTTGAGGTTGCGCCCTTTGTTGACTTGGCTGAACGCCTCGGCACTTTTCTCGCGCACGCCACGCCCGGCCATCTCGAAAACGTTGAGATCGCCTACGCGGGCCGGTTGGCCGCGTCAAAGACCGAACTTATCCGCAATGCGCTGCTTGCCGGCGTGCTGGGCGATACCGACCAGGTGAACCACATCAACGCGACCGCAATCGCGCAGGAGCGCGGGATTCGAATCCAGGAAGACCGCAAGGAGTTTGCCTCAGGCGGTGCCGGCTCGGTGCTGAAGCTGGTTCTGCACTCCGCCGAGGGCGACG
>CAXTJS010000076.1:4474-9830 GCA_964244605.1 uncultured Terriglobus sp.
CCCGCGCCAGCGCAACGGTGCTGCACGGCAACTCGCCGCGGCTGCTCTCGCTGGACGGCGTCGACATCGAAGCGCCGCTCACCGGCACGCTCCTGGTCATCCGCAACCACGATGTACCCGGCGTGGTGGGTCGCATCGGCACGGTGCTGGGCGAGTGCGGCATCAACATCGCAAACTTTGCACTCGGCCGCAGCACACGTTCTCAGAACGTGCCGCAAGGCCAAGCCATGGCGGTGCTGCAGATTGACGCACGCACTCCTGCGGCGGCCAACAACGCCATCGAGGCGCTGCGCAAGGTCGAGGCCATTGCGAGCGTCCGTCTCGTGGAACTGAACCGGCCCGCCAGCCAGGCGCAGGCCTGAGGAGAGCGACCATGCCTCTATACGAGTACCTGTGCACCGCCTGCGGCAGGCTGACGGAGAAGCGTCAGAAGTTCAGTGACCCTGAGATCACCGACTGCCCGTACTGCGGCGGCAAGCTGGAGCGCACCATCACCGCACCCGCCATTCAGTTCAAGGGCGGCGGCTGGTATGCCGATGGCTACGGCCTGAAGCCGAAGGCAGCCGCCAGCGGTTCCGGCGACAGCAGTCCTGCAGGCGAAGCGAAGTCCGGTGGCGAGGCTGCGAAGAGCAGCGGCGATTCGTCCGGCACGGCGGCCGCGCCGAGTGCCCCTGCTGCGTCAACGGCGAGCGCTCCCGCGTCCGCACCATCCAGCACGCCTTCGACGTAGGTCGGGTTAGCTCAGAGTGTCACCTGAGCGGAGCGAAGGATCTGCTTTCCTTTCACAGCCGATGCTTTGGAGAGAAGCAAACCCTTCGTCCATGCACTGGCTTCAAGGAAGCAAGCGATTCGGAGGGGCACGGCTTCAGCCGTGCCAATTGCACTCAAAGGGAAATGCACGCGCGGCCACAATCTTCAAGAGCAGTGCGTATCTCAGTTCCGCGCCGACACTTAGATTTGTTGCTGGCCGCCCATGAGTATCACATCGCTGTCGCAGCCAGCCGCAAGCCACTGCTGGCGACGCGGGCGAAGCAATGTTGTCCTGCAAGATGCTGTGGCCGCGTCTTGTCCAACGCTTGCTGATGTGGCACGGCTGAAGCCGTGCCCCTCCGAATCTGCAGCCTTGGCCGCGACTGATGACGTTCGTGTCACCCGACGGACTGCTCGCCACGCTACTTCTTCTTCGTATCGTTCGGGTTCGGCGGCACCTTCTTACCCGCGCGGCGTGCTTCGGCAAGGCCGATGGCGATCGCCTGCTTTGGGTTCGTCACCAGCTTGTCGCTCTTGCCGATATGCAGCTGGCCGCGATGCATCTCGTGCAGTTCCTGGCCGACCTGCTTGCTTGTCGAGGGCGAGTACTTGCGACCTGGAGACTTCTTGGCGGGTGACTTCCTAGCGGGTGTTCTCGCAGTGGACTTCTTTGCCGGTGTCTTTGCGGCGGACTTCTTTGCGGGTGTTTTCTTCGCCATGCCGTCCTCTCTTGTGCGACGTTACCGCAAAAGCCCGTGTAGTAGCCGATGAAGATCGGGTCGCCGGGGGAGTGAGCAGCGGGCTTCAGCCCGCGGAGGCTGCTTGCAACTATTTTGATGTTCCGCTCGCCTTCGGCGAACGGAAGGCGAGCGGAAGAGAGATCATCTTTGCCGGCGGGCTGAAGCCCGCTGCTCCCTCCTAAAAACATTAACCGAAGCGCCGGCGAAAGCGCAGAAGGTACAGCACGAGCGCCGATGCACACACGACTCCGGCGAGCGTGGCCAGTCGCTGCGTGCCGCTACGACTATGCTCCACATACCCCGCCCGCCATGCGTCGTAGGTCCGCTGCGTGTCCTCACGCAGGCCTGGGATCGTGAGCTTGTTGAAGTCCGTAGTGGGTAGCGAGCCGAAGATGCGTTCCGGTGCGGGTGCGTGACCCGAGGTGTCCTTCGGGATAGCTTCCATCAGGGCGAGGACTTCGGGGTCGGGCTGGTCCTTAAAGAGCGCTTTATTTGCCGTGTTGGGAAAGATCGTCGTCGCACCGGTCATGCGCTGCTCGATGGCCGCGACGACGTCCTGGCAGACGCCCATGGTGTAGTAGCCGCCGAAAGGAAACTGCGGATAGCGTAGATGCAGGTTCGCGTAGGCCTGCAACATCTTGCCGGTCAGCCGCGTCACTTCGACGGCGTCTTTACCGGTGTACTGGTGCGCAAAGCGCTTCATCACCCACGGCTGGTTAAGCTGGTCGTTGGTGCGGAACTCCGCGCGCCCGTCGATGCCGAAGTAGAAGGTCACGTCCGCGTTGATCTTGGGGCCGCGCACGATCCACTCGTACTCCGCGTGTGCCACCGGGATCAGGTACTTGCGCGGGCGGCTCCACCAGTGATCGCGCGGCACCAGCAAGCCCGTATCGAGCCAAAAGGGTGCCTCCACATCCTTCCCCCGGTAGTGCAGGTGGCCGAAGTTCGCAAAGTACCGTGCGTCGCCCACCGTGACAGTGTGGCCTGTGTACTGCAGGAGGCCGATCAACTCCTGTGGCGTCGCCGCATGCAGCAGCGGCCCCTGCGTGCCCGGCAGCGTCATCGTTACTTCAAAGGGCTTCGCATCCCCGTTCCACACGCGGTTGTCCGAGTGAAAGCCCCAGAGGGAGAGCCGGTTCAGTACCTCGGCCAGCCGTGCACTTTCGGCATGCAGGGGCGCGATCGCCGGGTCGGGACCATCGCCGCGCGTGACCGTGTCACTTAGCTTGTCTACCAGACCTTGCGAGGAAAAACCTTCGCGGTCAGAAGGCACGTCGAGGGAGACAGTTTGCGCTTTCCAGAGGTCGTACGGCCCAAGCTGTACGCGGAGGATGTCGTCTGTTGACCGCCAGTTGCGCTTGTCGACGAAGTTTTCGCTGAGGTTCACCGTGCGGGTGACCTGGTGGATTGTCCAACCGGGAAAGCGGTCCAGCCCGCTCCAGTCTTTGCCCAGCACCAGCTTGCGAAACAAATCAAAGAGATGGGGAGTGAGCGCCATGCCACTCTTCGGACCCTTGTCGATCTGCTGCAGCAGCGCTTCGGTAAAGCCCGGCTGCGCCGAAAGTTCCCGCATCATCTGGGACAGCATCACGGTGTTCGGCGGCATGGCCTGCATGTCGCGCGCAATGCGGTCGCTCGTGCCGGCTTTCGTCGCGCAGCCAGCGAGCAAAAGCAGCGGGGACAGACGAGAGAGTGCGAGGAGGCGGCGCATCGCTCTACTGTGATGCGGTCTCAATGCGCAGCGTGACTAGAGGCGGGCAAACGAGAGAGCTGCATAAAAACACGCATATCTCTGCTCATTCCACAGAGACGTCATTTCGACGGGAGCGCAGTGTAGCGGAGAAAAATGCTTCTCCTTTGAGAGCCGTCGCTGCTTCGAGCGAACAGCAGGTTTCTCCGCTACGCGACAGTAGAGCTGTCGCTTCGGTTGAAATGACGCAGCATGGGTTGCAAACGCTTGAGATCACGGACAGCCGAACCGCGTCAGGCCTCGCCCAGCTTCTTCACCACCAACTCATTCAGCAGTGCCGGGTTCGCCTGCCCCTTGGACAGCCGCATCACCTGCCCGACAAAGAAGGCCGACACCGTCGTCTTGCCGCCCTTGAACTGCTCCACCTGCTTGGGATTTGCGGCGATGACCTCATCGATCATGGTCTCGATCGCGCCGGTGTCGCTGATCTGCTGCGGCTTCTCGCGCTCGTAAATGGCGGCGAAATCCTCGTTTTTTTCGAAGGCGATGTCGAACAGCCCCTTGAGTTGCTTTGAGGAGAGTTTGCCCTCTTCCAGCAGGTCGGCAGCCTGCACGATGCCCTGCATGGACACGGGTGACTGCTCCAACGACAAGCCGGCAGCGTTCAACCGCCCGAGTAGCTCACCCAGCAGCAGGTTAGCTACGCGTTTCGGGCTCTTTGCCGTCTTTGCGGCGGCCTCGAAGGTATCGGCAAAGCTGCGCTCGGCCGCGATGGTCGCGGCATCCTGTTCCGTCAGGCCGTACTGCTCCTGCAGGCGCTTGCGGCGCGGCTCGGGCAGCTCCGGCAGGTGCAGCAGGATGCTGGCCTTCCACGTGTCATCGACCGTCAGCATGGGCAGGTCCGGCTCCGGGAAGTAACGATAGTCATGCGCCGCTTCCTTGGAGCGCATGGAGTAGGTGCGTCCCTCGCCGGAGTTGTAGAGCCGCGACTCCTGCACCACGCGGCCGCCGCCCTCGACGACCTCAATCTGCCGCTCAATCTCGTACTCGATGGCAGAGCGGATGAAGCGGAAGCTGTTGACGTTTTTGACCTCGGCTTTTGTGCCGAACTCCTTCGCGCTCTTCAGCATGACGGAGACGTTCGCGTCGCAGCGCAGCGAGCCCTCTTCCATGTTGCAGTCGGAGACACCGGTGTACAGCAGGATCTCCTTGAGCCGCGTCAGGTACTCGTAGGCCTCGTCGGCGCTGCGCAGGTCGGGCTCGCTGACGATCTCGACCAGCGGCGTGCCGCAGCGGTTCAGGTCGATATAGGTACGCGTGGCGGAGTCGGCAAAGCCGTCGTGGATGCTCTTGCCGGCGTCCTCCTCCATGTGCAGGCGCGTGATGCCGATGCGCCGCACGCCGCCAACGGTAGCGGGTACGTCGATGTAGCCGCTCTCCGCAAGCGGCTTGTCGAACTGCGAGATCTGGTAGCCCTTGGGCGAGTCCGGATAGAAGTAGTTCTTGCGGGCGAACACGCTCTGCTGGTTTACCGTGCAGTGCAGCGCAGACGACGCCAGCACCGCGAACTCCACCGCCTGCCGGTTCAGGAACGGCAGCGCGCCGGGCAAGCCCAGGCACACGGGGCAGCAGTGCGTGTTGGGATCGCCGCCGTACCGGTTAATGCAGCCGCAGAAGGCTTTGGTCTTCGTGAGCAGTTGCACGTGCACTTCCAGGCCGATCACAGCCTGGTATTTGGCCAGCACTTCGGGTGAGAGCAGGGTCGCGGTCGCCATCTCAGATAGTTTAGAGCGTTTGCTGCCGTGAACAGCTCTCTTCCCTAAGCGGAACGCAACCCGAAAAAGACGGGCAGCTGAGCTTGCCAGCAACAGATGGATTGGTGTATTCCTTCGCTATTCCACCATTTCTCCCCGGACGCGGCGCCTGACAAAGGTGCCTCTACCGATGATGGAGTTTGCCTTGCTGCCTCGGATCTTCTGCCTGCTGCCCATCCGTCTGTGTCAATCAGCGGCTGCTCTCGCCGTGGCTGGCTGTTTTGCATTGCCGGCCAGCGCGAAGGACCAGGTGCCGGACTGGGTGCGCGAAGCCGCTGCCCAGTCTCTGCCCGTGTACTCGCCCAGAACCGATGCGGTCGTTCTGCTTGATGAGCACACCTACACGATTGCGCTGGATGGCA
>CAXTJS010000076.1:9880-12318 GCA_964244605.1 uncultured Terriglobus sp.
CCCCCGTACCGAGCATGTACGCCGCGCCGTGAAGATCCTGCGGCCGCAGGGCCGCCGCAAGGGTGAGATGTTTGCCGGCTTCTCCGGGACGGAAAAGCTGCACTACCTGCACCTTTGGAGCATCGGCGCGGACGGCCATGAGTACGCCGTGAAGGACAACGAGCAGACCGAAACTTCCATGGGCGCAGGCTTTGAGCTCTATAGCGACGCACGAGCACGCGGTGCCACACCTCCCGCGCTCGCGCCGGGTGCCGTCGCCGCGATGGAGTACGAGACACAGGTCCGTCCCTATGAAAACGACATCGTCTGGGTGCCCGAAGAGGACATCCCGGTCGTGAAGGAACGGCTTCAATTAAACCTGCCGCCCGGCTTTACCTACACCTCGGCCTGGAAAGGCAAACAGAGCGCGACGCCGATCGACCTGGAGAAGGGCCGCTCGCTTTGGGAGGCGAGCAGCCTGCCGGCATTGAAGCTTGAGGATGTAGAGCTTGCGCCCAGCTGGTTCAGCCTCGCCTCGCGCCTCGATGTCTTCTATGCCGGGCCGGCGAGCAACCAGTACCCCGCCCTGCACGGCTCCTGGAAAGATATGGGCGAGTGGTATGAGGTGCTGGCGCGCGACCGCAACAAGCCCGATGCCGCGATTGCAGCGAAGGCGCAGGAACTGGTCGCGGGCAAGACGGACTTCCGCGACCGCGTCGAAGCGGTTTCGAATTTTGTGCAGCAGCAGATACGCTACGTGGCCATCGAAGTCGGTATCGGCGGGTATCAACCTCACCCGGCAGCCGACACCTTCCGCGCGCGCTACGGCGATTGCAAAGACAAGGCCACCCTGCTCAGCGCCATGCTGCAGGCGGTGGGCGTGCATTCGACCTGGGTTATGGTCGACACGCGGCGTGGTGTGGTGGCGAAGAACGCACCATCTGTTGTTGGGAACCACATGATCGCCGCCATCGAATTACCGGTCGGCTACGAGCCGCGCGGGCTGTACAGCATCGTGAAGACAGCGCAGGGCAAGCGGTTTCTCATCTTCGACCCCACCTGGGAGAAGACGCCCTTCGGCCATGTGGAGGGCAACCTGCAGGGCAGCGACGCACTGCTCGTCGATGGCGCGGAAAGCCAGGCCATTCGCATCCCCGTGCTGAAGCCGGAACAGAACGTGGTCGACCGCACCTCACACTTCTCGGTGAGCGCCGATGGTGCCCTGAGCGGGACGGTGCACGACACACTCGACGGCGATATCGCCGCAGACCCTCGTTTGCTCTTTTCCGAGAAGGATGAAAGGGGACGGCAAAAGTACCTCGACCGCATTGCCGCACGGGACCTGCAGTCTTTTCAAATAGGCAACGTCAAGGTGTCGAATCTGCAGGACCTCGCACGGCAGATGTCGGTCGATTACACCGTCAAGGCAGAGCACTTTACGCAGGAGGCGGGTCCGCTGGTCATGCTGCGTCCGCGTGTGCTTGGCAGCGAAAGCTTTGCCGTGGATCGCGGTAGCCGTGACAGTGCGAGGGCAATGCCGGTCGATCTCGGCGACACACGCGAGGTGCACGACCTCTGCGAGATCGACTTGCCCGCAGGTTATAGCGTCGATGAACTGCCGAGGCCGTGGAACGTCGACCTCGGCTTCGCGAGCTACCGCAGTAAAGTAACCAGCGAGGGCAGCAAGCTTCGCTATGAACGCACCTACACCGTGCGCGAGGTCCAGTTGCCTGCTGACCGCTATGCCGACGTGGTGAAGCTCAGCAAGATCATCGCGACTGATGAGCAAAGCACCGCTGTGTTAAAGAAGACGAACTAAACCGAAGGCCTGTGTCACTTATGAACCTGTTTGCGAAAGCCTCCCTGCTCCTCTCCGCAACGCTCTTTGCCGGTGCTGCCCGTGCGCAACAGCAATGGATCCAGCCGACGCAGGAAGAACTGCACATGACCTCGATCCCTGAGGTGCCCGGCGCCAAGGCGGTCGTGCTTAACCGCGAGGAGCTGACCGACGACGACAACCACATGCGCTCGCGGTACTTCCGCATCAAGATTCTGGCGGACGCAGGCAAAGACCTGGGCGACGTACACATCCTCTTTGACCGCCGGTCTGACGGGCGCGGCTACAGCGTGTCAGAGATCGCCGGCCGCACCATTCAGCCGGACGGCACAGTCGTGCCCTTTACCGGCAAGCCCTACGAAAAAGTGCTTGAGAAGACGAAAGAAAGCCAGATCACCGGCAAGGTCTTCAGCATGCCGGCCGTGCAGGTGGGCAGCATCATCGAGTACCGCTACAAGCTGCGCTGGGAAGACAACCTGTTCTGGAGCCCCTACTGGGATATCCAGACTGACCTTTTCCTGCGCAAAGGCCACTTCCTCTGGAAGCCGACCGACAAAGAGCTGACGCACTCCTCGCGCGGCCGCGAAGCCTGATCGTGCTGGCCGAGCAGGACGGCCATCTG
>CAXTJS010000077.1:0-3037 GCA_964244605.1 uncultured Terriglobus sp.
CCGCTCACCCAGCCGAGTTCTTCCATCTCCTGGAAGGCCTTCCACATGCCGATAAGGCCAACGCCGCCGCCTGTGGGGTAGAAAACGGCATCCGGGTAGCGCCAGCCCATCTGCTCCACGAGCTCGTACCCCATCGTCTTCTTGCCCTCGACGCGAAAGGGCTCCTTGAGCGTGGAGACGTCGAACCAGCCCTCACGGTCCTTGCGTTCCGCAACGATGCGCGCGCAGTCGGAGATGAGGCCGTCGACCAGCGTCATGTGCGCACCGTAGGCCGTGCACTCCACCTGGTTGGCCAGGGGCACATCCTGCGGCATGAAGATGTGCGCTTCAATGCCGGCAGCGGCGGCGTAGGCAGCAAGTGCTCCACCCGCATTCCCCGCGCTGGGAACGGCGAGCTTTTTCAGGCCGTAGTGCTTCGCCATGGTCACGGCAAGGCTAAGCCCGCGCGCTTTGAAGGTGCCAGTGGGGTTCGCCCCTTCCTCCTTCAGCAAGACGTTGCGATAGCGCCGGCTGCGCAGCACCGGCGTCCAGCCCTCTTTCAGCGTTACCGGTTCGGCATCAGGCAGCACGGAGGCATAGCGCCACATGCTGTCAATCTCCGGCAAGCCGTCACGATGAGCCGTTCCCTTGGCGTGTGAAAGGTCGTAACGAACGTAAAAGGTGCCGCCACACACGGGGCACAGCGTCTTCGGGGTGAGCGCATCCTCCGTGTGTCGACATCGAGAGCACTCAAGGTGCGAAATCTTCGGCATACTCCTTGAGTTTAGAGGATGGCCCTCGCGCGCAAAGCGTCGGCAGCATACAGGCGTCGAACAGGCTCAACGTGCACGCTGAGGAGGCGGAGTACGTGCGAGACGCATCTGCTGCTATGTGGACCGTAAACACTCGTTGCGTGTGGGCATCATGCTTGCAGCCGCGGCATTGGCGCTCGCGTTTCTACCCGGAAACCACCGCCACTGGATCCACACGGAAGGCACGCCCCACGCGATCATTCATGTGGTCATCTTTGCGGTGATCAGCTTTCTGTTCTGCCGGGCATCGCGCACGCCCGCGCAGTGTATCGCTGCCGTTGCGGCAGCCGTGGCACTTGCTCTCGCAACGGAATATGGCGAACACCTGCTCTACCACTCGCTACTTGAATACCCGGACATGGTTCTGGATGGCATCGGCGTTACTCTTGGTGCTGCTTTCGCGCTCATTCGCAGGTAACGGCTGCCCTACTCGCGCGCCTCGGTCCGTCTCGGCAGAATGCCAGGCGGCACCGCAGGCGACGGCCATGTCACCTGAAAGCTGCCGCTGTAGCCAAACAACCTGCCCCAGCGCCGGTTCGCCGTCTCCACACTGATCCGAAAGCATTGGGCTGTGTCGTCGTACCACTCGTGTACGTCGGCCACGCCGGAGAGTGCCAGGGGAAAGCGAAACGCAACCGGTCCCTCATAGAAGCGCTGCTCGCCCGAGCGGATGCGGACGCCACCCTGCTCCGAGGCGCTCATCTCCAGGTCGACTGCGAGATGCTGGTGCGTGCCAAGGTAGTCGACGACGCACTGCCGCTCTTCACTCCAGATCATGTATGCATCAAAGCGACGCTGCTTCGCCGTGTGGAATGTGCGCACCCACGTGACCGTCTCGCGGCCGAGCGGGTCGGTGTAGGCATAGTTCTGGATGGTGAAGGGCACATCGCGGCCGCGCTCCGGGAACATGATGGCGCGCCACGTGCCGAGGTAGAGGAACGGCAGGGTGTACGGCTTGCCATGCCAGACCTCGTCCATCACGCCCGTGCCGACAGACGCGCTCTCGCCGCCCGAGTGCAGGCCGAAGCGCCGCCGGATCTGCGGGTGCAGCTTCGCGAAATCTGAACCGAGAGCACGCTCGTAAATGGAGATCCCCGCCGCCATCTATGGCCTGCCGTCTCTTGCTCTTGGGTCAACGCGCAGGCATCGCGAAGCCGATGGCACGTTGGGCCAGGCGAGCCAACCGGCCAAGGCTAGCGCTGCGACCAGCACGTTCAGGGTGACAGGGTTGAAGGCATGGTGAAGATACTCCGGCGACCGAAGCGACACGGACACCAGCGCGCCCAGCATCACGGCCACCTGCACCAGAAACAGCCATCGCCATCGCCAACCGAAGAGCACCACCAGGCCGAAGGCAATCTCTGCCGCGCCAAAGTACGGCAGCCAACGCACGGAAAGCCCGGCCTGCTGCAGCATGGCTCTCTCATCGGCATCATGAAACAGCAGCTTCGGCACAAGGCCATGCCACACCCACACAAAGGCGAGCGTAACCCTGACAAGCGCATGCACGGCAGCGGCCAGCAGCGACGATTCCGGTGAGATCTCCTCCTCTGCCCAGAGCCGCATGCGGTCAAAGCTCCATGCGGTCGCCCAACCGATCAGCGGACGGAAGAACACATCCGCAATACGCCCGGGCGCACCGAAGCGAACGCGGTAGTCGTACCAGGTGAGGAAGCGCGTGCCGCCTTGAACCGGCACGTATCGCCAGTAGCCCGCGCCCTCGCGGATCAGCGACTTCTGATCCTGCGAAGCGAACTTCAGCGATGAGGTCGCGTCACCCGCGGCACCCATGCGTGTGGCCACGCTCTCACCCGTGCCGCGAATTGCCAGGCCAAAGCCGATGCGGGTCTCATACGTAAAGCGCTGCGGCTCCGCCACGCTGACACGCGGAAGATAGTCGATGCGGCTGAAGCGCAGGTCCCAGCGCCGGTGTACGTGAGGCTCCTGCGTGAGCGCCCATACCCGCTCCAGCGGCGCATGGATCATTGCCTCCACGTAGATGCCGGGCTGACTGGGACGGGGCACGCCTGAAGGCTAGCAGAAGCGCTGCATTGCAGCGAACTGGACCACCTTGCCTGCAGGTGTGAATCGAAAACGGGATGCTCGCGTCAGTTTTCAACAAGGAAACTGACATTCCGCTGAACTCTCCGGCGCCAAAGTAGCAGGCAAGATGGTCTAGAGGGCGATGGTGAAGGAGTCTTCGCTGCGTGTGACCGGGTGGTAGAGCGTGTCGCGCTCAAACGGCT
>CAXTJS010000077.1:3047-11943 GCA_964244605.1 uncultured Terriglobus sp.
CGCGGCCAGCTTCGCGAATCAGCCGCTCGAGTTCGGCGCGACGCATGCCCTGGGGCGTGGTCGCACCGGCGTCGTGGTAGATCTTCTCTTCCACAACCGTGCCGTCGATATCGTCGGCGCCGAAGCGCAGCGAGATTTGTGCCATCTTGGGCGTGACCATCTGCCAGTAGCTTTTGATGTGTGCGAAGTTGTCCAGCATCAGGCGACCAATGGCGATCTGCCGCATGTCGTCGAAGCCGGTCGTGCGCGGCAGGTGCCCCAGCACCGTGTTTTCCGGATGAAAGGCGAGTGGGATAAAGGTCTGGAAACCACCCGTCTCGTCCTGCACGGCGCGCAGCTTGAGCATGTGGTCGATGCGGTCTTCTTCATTTTCGATGTGCCCGTAGAGCATGGTCGCATTCGACCGAAGGCCGGCCTGGTGCACCATCTTCGCCGTCTCAAGCCACTCGGAGCCATCGATCTTGTGGTCGCAGATGATGTGGCGCACACGGTCGGCGAAGATCTCCGCACCACCACCCGGGCATGAGTCGACACCGGCTTCCTTCATGCGCTCGAGCGCCACCGGGATGGGCAGCTTGGCGCGCTTCGCCAAGAAGGCGACCTCAACCATGGTGAATGCCTTGATGTGCACCTGCGGGAAGCGCACCTTGAGGCCGCGCACGAGGTCCAAGAAATACTCGAACGGCAGATCGGGGTGCAGGCCGCCCACAATGTGAAACTCCGTCACGGCTTCGCTGTAACCGGAGGCTGCGGACTCCCACGCCTCTTCGAGCGCCATCGTGTAGGTGCCGTCATCACCCTTCTTGCGACCGAAGGCACACAGCCGGCATGATGCCACACAGACGTTGGTGGGATTGATGTGGCGGTTCACATTAAAGAACGTCACGTTGCCGTGCATGCGCTCACGCACGAGGTTCGCCAGCCAGCCCACGGCAAGGATGTCGGGCGAACGATAGAGCGCGATGCCGTCTGCCGTGTCGAGCCGCACCTGGGCCTTCACCTTTTCGGCAACGGGCCAGAGTGCCGCATCGTCGGTTTGAAACTCGTGACGCGGACGGCCTGTGGGCGACTCGTTCATAGCTGTAGTTTAGACGTCGCGCGGCATACCGGCGGTGCAAAGCAGAGCGGCAGGCCCGAAAGCCTGCCGCTCTGTTGTGGACCCGGTGAATCGCTATCGTGCAGCACGCTCGGGAGACGCCACCATGCGGGGCTGCAGCACGATACCGTCATAGGGCGTGAAGCCGACGAGGTGGTCCCCAACCGGGCGGGCCTGGCGCAGCACCCAACCGGACTCCCAGTACTGCACGGCCATGTCGGGCGTGTGCACGGCAAAGACGATCGTGCCCGGCTTGTTGGAGGTCACCAGCACACGGCTACCCTGCGCGTCGTAGTAGAGGCCGCTTACGTCCGGGACGAAGAGGCCCTTCGGCGTATGCCAGCTGGCACCATCGTCCTCTGAGACGAAGACACCTTCACGCCCGCCGACCCAGATGTGACCGGCACCGTCAATCTCCATTGACGACACGTTGGTCAGGTCAGACGGCGACGTGATCGGGTGGAAAGTCGCACCGGAGTCGCTGGAGAGCGAGACCTGCTTCAGATCGGCGATCGCCACGCGCGTTCCCTGCGCGGCAACCACACGCCACGGTGTGCCGTTCGCGGTGCGGATGCGGTTCCAGGTATGCCCATCGTCCTTTGAGGTGAGCAGCCCATCCTCCGTCGCAGCGAAGACGCCTGTCTCATTGTTGGCGATGGCGTACACACCGGTGGAGGATTCCTGCGGCGGCGTGCTACGCACGGGGGCCGATGAAACCGACGGACGGCGCTTCGGCCCGGCCTTCACCGCCTCAGCCGTTGAGGTGCGCTGCGTGGTCCTGCCGGCGACTGCTGGGCTGCTGGCGGAACGGCCCCGCGCTGCCCTTGCCGGAGCCTTTGTGATCGTGCCCGCCTCTTCGGCCTTTGCCTCAGGCGGCAGCGCAAGCGTCAGGCCGGAGGTCTGCCACACGTCGCCCTGCAGGCGATAGATGCCATGACGCGTGCCGGCAAGCAGCGTGCCCGTGGAGGTCTCACTCAGCGAGAAGACATCAGCCCCGTTCAGGCCGTTGCTCTTCTGCGTCCAGTTCAGACCGCCATCCTCGCTCGCGAAGACGCCGCCCGCGGCCTTGTCGTTCAGCACGCCGACATACAGCTTCGCGGTATTGGTCTTGTCTTGCGCGATGGCGGAGATCTGTCGCTGCGAAAAGCCAATGTTTGCCGACTGAAAGGTTTTGCCGGCATCGTCACTCACCAGCACGCCCGTGCGGTCCGTGGCCAGCAGCACGTGATGCGTGTTCTGCGGGTCGACGTTGATGTCGTTGATGATGTTGTTCGGATTGCCGTGCAGGGTAAAGGTGTGACCGGCGTCTGTTGTCTTCCAGAGGCCGTTCGTCGTGCCGGCGTAGACCGTGTTTTCCTGCAGGGGATCTTCCATCAGCACGCGGGTGCGGCGTGAATCGCTCGGGATGCCCTTGACCTTCTCAAACAGGGCGGCCTGGTTCACGCTGCGGTAAATGCCCGAGCATGCCGAGAGGTACACATTGCGTGGGTTCTGCGGGTCGATGATGATCGAAAACACGTCGGAGTCGTCGATCAGACCGTTCTCCTTCGTGATGTTGGACCAGTGCTCGCCGCCGTCGCTCGTGCGCCAGGGCAGGTGCCACGTGCCGGCAAAGATGATGCGCGGGTCCTTCGGGTCGATCGCGATGGATTCGACCTCGTGGATTTCCGCGTTGCCGGCGGGGCTGATCAGCGTCCAGGTCTTGCCGCTGTCGGTCGAGCGGAACACACCGTCCAGTGCGCCGGCGATGATGATCTTCGGGTCAGACGGTGCCATCGTGAGCGCACGAATGGAGTGCCCCTTCATCTGCTCATTGGCCGCCCAGGTCTTGCCGCCGTCGTCACTGGTGTAGAGGCCGCCGTCAGCACGGTCGAGCACCCATGCACCGACCAGCAGGTGGTTGGAGTTGCGCGGGTCCACGATGATGTTGTCGAGCGCGAGATCGTCGCGATTGCCGAGACGGGCAACACGCGCCCAGGTCTTGCCACCGTCATGCGTATCGAACACAGTCGCGGTCAGCGTGCCGAGATAGATGTGGTTGTGATCCTTGGGATCTGCGGCAAAGGCACGGGCGTCACCGCCATCAGGACCATGCGGCAGCCAGCGGCTCTGGGCCGGAACAACGGCGGAGATCGAGGCGAGCAGAGTCGCAGAGACGCAAAGGCGGAGAAGAGATTTCATGTGATTCCTTGAGGAAATTGGCACTCACTGATTGTAAGACGGTGCGGCGTCAGTATCGCGCTGATGTACCTTGCCGGGAACATCTCTCTCAAGCCGCTATCGTCGGCGCAAGTGTTCTGCTTCGGAGGGTACGGTTTCAGCCGAGCCCCTTCAACAAAGCGAATCGGGAGCAAACGAATTGGATCGGTTTACGTTCGGGTGCAGCTCAGGCCCTCTTCAGGGCGTCATTTCGACCGAAGCGCAGCGTAGTGGAGAAACCTGCTGTTTCTTTCAGAGCCATTGCCGCTCCGGGCAAACAGCAGGTTCTTCGCTTGCGACGATCAAGCCGTCGCTTCGGTCGAAATGACACTGCAAGGGCAGGACGAACCAGGACTCAACGGTTAGGAAACGGCTAAACGTCGTAGTCGTCCTCGTTTCATCTTTGCCCGCCGACGAAGCGAATCGGGAGCAAAACGAAACGGCTGGCCCAAAGGCCAGCCGTTTCGCTTGGTGCGTTCGCCGCTTACTTCTTGTGGCGGCGGTGACGCGGTGCTGCTGCGGTGCGGGCCTGCGCCTTCACCTTGGTCTCGTCCACCGGGGTACCGAAGTCGCCTGCGGTTGCGCCGGCCGGGATGAGGGTGTTGGTGTTGCCGTTGGTGGACTCGTCCGTACCGGTGTAGACCGAGATGCGGGAAGGATCGATTCCAGCACCGGCTTCACCTGTGGTCAGGTACGCCTTCTCGTTGACGGCACGCTCTGCGGCCAGCTTGCCCTTACCGTTGCCGGTGATGGCGAGCTTGGTGTCAGGGCTGCGCTTCAGGTTCGCCGCGATGTCGTCAAGGCAGGCCTTGGCTTCATTGTCGACGCGCGCCGGGCGCTTCTTGTCGTTGTTGAAGGTGATCGAGCAGAGCGTCGATGTTGCCGGCGCTGCTACGACTGCGGGTGCGTTCACCGTGACGGTGGTGGTTGCCGACGCGGTCTGGCCCTTATCATCTGCAACGTTGCAGGTGACGGTGATGGTGCCAGGCGCTGCGCCCGTGGTGGACAGCGTGGTGGTCGCCGTGGTGCCCGAGATCGAGCCGGCAGTTGCACTGTAGCTGTAGGTGAGCGGACGGCCCTGCGGGCTGTTCGCAACCGAGGTGATGGTGGACGACTCACCCGAGTTCACCGAAGACGGGCTGGCCGAGCAGCTGATGGTCGGCGGCTGCGGCGGGTTGATCGTGAACGGCACGGTGCAGTCGGCAAACTCGCCGGCCTTGGTGCCTTCGCTCACGTGGCCCTTCACGTTGTAGGTACCCGCATTCACACCAGTGGTGTCGATGTTTGCGACGTTGCTGGTGCCGGTGATCTTGCCACCGTCAGAGGTCCAGCTATAGGTCGGGGTCTTCTTGGGGTTCAGGTTCGTCGCGGTACCGGTCACGGTGATCGGGTCACCCGCGTAAGCCGAGGTCGGGCTGACAACGCAGGAGTACATCACCGGTGGAGGCGGCACGATGTGGCCGAGCTTCAGAACGATGCCCGAAGACAGGCGCGCCGAGTTGATGTTGGCGCGGCCACCCAGAACACCGCCGGTCGGCGGCGTAACCGCTGGACCGTAGTCTTCGTGGAAGTACACATAGTCAGCCTGGAACAGACGGAAGGCGAACGCGTGATTGAAGAAGGGCAGGTCATAATCCATGCCGCCGCCAACCGTCAGCGAGGGTCCCCAACGGTAGGGCTCGTGGTAGGCGAACGGCGCTTCATTGTTCGGCCCGCCCACCTTCGCTGCACCGGCAAGGCCGTGCGCGAACAGCGTGAAGTACTGCAGAGGCGCGCGGAAGATGGGACCGGCGGACGCGACATAGATGCCGTCGTTCCGGCCATCCGGATGCGCGGAGAACTCAACCTGAGCACCGACGTACTTGTTGAAGAAGTACGCACCGCTGCCGATCGCGCCCTTATCCACCGAACTGTAACCGATACCGGCCGGCTTGACCACGCCGTGCGGTCCAAGGTACGAGTACCCGGCAAAGATGTCGACGCGCGACGGATTCGGACCCGCCGCCGGGGCGGGAGTGCCCGTTGTTTGCGCACCCAGGCCAACTGCGCCTAGGGTGACTGCGCTTGCAGCCAGTAGACACCGGCCTAGCTTGCGAAACTGCTGAGAAGACATTTCGAAATTACCTCCACGGAAAACTTGCTGAGTTGTACAGGCTCACTGAACGGCCCGATTCTGTTGGGAACGCGATTGAAGTGTATAGCAGACCGTTAGAAATCCAAGCACAATTCTGCTGACCGAAATTGACACCGACTGCGGGCTGATGCTTGTTTACATCAGCATCCGCTCATTGCAGCTGCGTTCTGAACCGAAACAGTAACGCGCTGCTTCTTCGTTGTATGCCCTATCCGATGTTCAAACTGTGTTTTATGCTGCCCCGCTCTGCCTGAATTTTTTCCTGAAGCAGAGTGATGGCATACAGCAGCTGTTCCGGACGCGGCGGGCAGCCCGGCACATAGATGTCGACGGGGATGATCTGGTTCACACCCTGCAGCAGCGCATAGTTGTTGAACACGCCGCCGGATGTGGCGCATGCGCCCATGCTGATGACCCACTTGGGTTCGGGCATCTGCTCGTACAGGCGGCGGATGACCGGTGCCATCTTCTGCGAAACACGGCCCGCAACGACCATCAAATCGCTCTGCCGCGGCGACGGACGAAAGACCTCCGCACCGAAGCGGGCGATGTCATAACGCGAGCCGCCCATGCTCATCATCTCGATGGCGCAACAGGCGAGCCCAAACGTCATGGGCCAGACGGAGTTCTTGCGGACCCAGTTCACTGCGGCATCCATGGACGCCAGCACAACGCCCTCAGGCTGCTGCGGGCCCCAGTTCACCTCACGCAGTTTCTCCTGGTTCTTGCCGAAGGAGTCAAGCGTGCCGAAGAAGTAACGATCGCTGGACTCGGGCGAGGCGGGCCGCCCGTTGCTGGAGGTTTCTGCTGCAGGTGTGCTCATAGCTTCCATTCTATGGACACGTTGGATGCAACGCCACGGCGATGTGCGCCGCACTTCACTTCTCTTGAGGGACCTAGCGCGTAGCGCAGCCCACTCCGGGAAACGTGACCCGGAACGTCAGGCTCAGGATCTCCCCGAGCGGCGAAGCCGCACTGTCAGACTGCACACGATGCGCTGTCTCCGCGAAGTGCGCGGCAACGGTGGCTGCGGCCGTCGTCTGGTTCGCCGTGCCGCCCGTGATGGTCGCATCAACGACCATGAGTGTTGCCTCATGTGCCTTCGGCAGCAATGCAAACAGCGCGGCACCCGAGGCGGGATGCTTCGGATCGCGTAGCGTGGCGGCAAACGCCGACTCGGCTGCCGCTGCCTCATCGGCGCGCGTGAAGTAGCGGAAGGTGCGCGGGTTCCAGGCGATGGCGTCCTGCGCGCGGAAGGCGAAGTCAGTTGAGATGAGGATCGGCGTTGGCGACCGGTACGGTGGATTCGCAAGTTCCGCATAGTCGTGCGGCGGACGCGGCAGCCCATGCGGCAAGACGCGCACCATCCAACCTGCGGGTACGGCCTCAAGCTTGAAGTCGAGCAGCGGCGTGATCGGCCGCGCAAAGGCTTGCCCCTGCTGCACCAAGCCTTCCACCACGAGCGGCTCACACAGTTTGGTCTCACCACGGGCCACACCGCCGAACAGGCTAAGTGCCACGAAGACCGGGACGACAGCATGAGGCAATCGGCTTCCGCTGACCACAGCGTTCAACATTTTTTCCGCGTCCGCATGGCATGGCCTTCCGTCCTGTACAGTAAACGAAATTGCAACAGAACCAAGCCTCTTTCATTGCGCGCGAACATGCGCCGATGCGCACTTGTCCTCGGTGGCGAGCTGCACCCACTGTCCCTTCAGCGGTCTTCAGAAGGGCTCTGCTGTTTGAGAAAGGTTGATCCGCACATGCGAACTCACTTCCGGCTCCTCTGTTCTTTCTATTGGCTTTTGTTGATCGCAAGCGCTCTGACATCTCCGGCGCATGCGCAGGTGGCTGCCGGGCCGGGCATGGAGTCGCATGGCGTCTCGGGCGCGGCGCCCGTTGTCAGCAATGACGCGCAGGAGAAGCGGCTGGTCGCGCTGGAGAAGCAGAACGCCGACCTCTCTACCGCCATCGCAAGCGCGCAAACCAGCGGTGACAACGCGTGGATGCTGGTGAGCAGCGCGCTGGTATTGATGATGAGCGGCCCCGGCCTCGCCCTCTTCTATGGCGGCCTGGTGCGGCGCAAAAACATCCTCGGCACCATGATGCAGACCTTCGCGATGATGGGCGTGATCACCGTGCTCTGGGCGTTGGTCGGTTACTCGCTCGCCTTCGGGGAAAACACCTCGCCACACTTCGGCAGCTTCATCGGGTCCTTTCAGAACGCGCTGCTGCACGGCGTCGGACTCCTGCCGGACAAGGTTTACGTCACGACCGTTCCACTGCAGACCTTCATGGTCTACCAGTTAATGTTCGCCATTATCACGCCCGCTCTCATTACCGGTGCCTTCGCGGAGCGCATGAAGTTCAGCGGCATGCTGGTGCTGCTGGTGCTGTGGGCCATCTTCGTCTACAGCCCGATGGCGCACATGGTGTGGGGCAAGGGCGGCTTGCTGAATGCCGCACTGGGTGGACGCTTTCCTTGCCTCGACTTCGCCGGCGGCACGGTAGTGCACGTGACCAGTGGTGTAAGCGCGCTGGTGACCGCGCTGTATCTCGGTAAGCGCGTCGGCTATCCCAAGCTGCCGATGCCGCCGCACAGCGTTGTCCTGAGCTTTGTGGGCGCTTGCCTGCTTTGGGTGGGCTGGTTCGGCTTCAACGCCGGCTCCGCTCTGAACTCGGGCTCACTGGCTACCTCGGCGTTCGTCGCGACGCACTTCGCGGCTGCCGCAGCGGCTGTCGGCTGGAGCGCTGCCGAGTGGCTCAAGAACGGCAAGGCCACCGCACTGGGCGCCATCTCGGGCTGCGTCGCCGGCCTGGTCGGCATCACGCCTGCGGCTGGTTTCGTCACGCCGATCTCGGCGCTCTGGATCGGCCTGCTTACCGGCATTTTCTGCTTCTCCATGGTCTTCTTCGTGAAGCAGCGCTTCGGCTATGACGATTCGCTCGATGCCTTCGGCGTACACGGCGCGGGCGGCACGCTCGGTGCCTTGCTGACCGGCATCTTCGCGAATAGCGCAATCAACCCGATCTTTGGCGCAGGCAAGGCGACGGGGCTGCTGGAGGGCAACGGTCACCAGCTGCTAAATCAGATCACCGGCGTTTCCATCGCATGGGGCATCTCAATCGTGGGCACGCTGGTGCTGCTGGTGCTGGTGGACAAAACGGTGGGCCTGCGCGTCAGCGCAGCAGATGAAGCCGAGGGCCTCGACCTCTCGCAGCACGGCGAAGAGGGCTACCACTCGGAACTCGCAACGCACTAGACTCAATCGGATTGCACCGGCTAAGTGGTTGGTGCGTGTCGCACGGCGATGCAGCAGAGGAGATCGGATGCAGAAGATTGAAGCGGTGGTGCAGCCAGGCAAGCTTGACGCGGTGAAGGACGCGCTCATCGCCATCGGCGTGGAGGGCATCACCATCCTGGAAGCGCGCGGGCACGGCCGGCAAAAGGGCCACACGGAGTTTTA
>CAXTJS010000078.1:0-9755 GCA_964244605.1 uncultured Terriglobus sp.
TGCGTTACCAGGTGGCATTGTTCTCACGCACACTGTCGACACTGCTTACCGGCGGCCTGCCGCTGGTGCCGGCGCTTGAGACGGCGGCTCGGTCCATCTCATCGCGGCAGGTGTCCAATGCCGTGTTTGCGTCGGTGACGCAGGTGCGGGAGGGGCAGGGCCTTTCGCGCTCGCTGGAAGGTACAAAAGTCTTTCCGGAGCTTGCCATCGAGATGATCGAAGTTGGTGAGTCCACGGGCGCGCTGCCGACGATGCTGAACTCGGTTGCTGGCTTCTTTGAGGAAGACGTGGAGACCTCGCTAAGCGCGGTGCTAAGCCTGATCGAGCCATCACTGCTGATCGGCATGGGCGTACTGGTCGCGTTTATTCTGCTGTCGCTTTACCTCCCAATCCTGCAACTCGGCGCGAATACGGTACAGCGGTAAAGAGCTCCGCGATGCGCTCTGTCACCGACCTCTTCCCATTTGTTTGACTCGCCTGCTAAAGTGGCTCGAAACTGCGCGGGTCGCAGACACGGAGCGACACACGTTGGCGACGATCTCCTTCTCGGAACTGCAAACAACGATCCACCAGGCGTTCTTGAATGCGGGTATGCAGGACCCGGACGCGGCGACCTGCGCGCGCATCCACACGGAATCGACCGCGGACGGCGTGACCTCGCACGGCATCAATCGAGTGCCGCGCTTTATAGACTTTATCGAGAAGGGCTATATCAACCTGCAAGGCAAGCCAAGGCTCACCCGCAAGATCGGCGCGGTTGAGGTGTATGACGGCGAGCGTGGACCGGGCGTGCTGAACGCGCTCTGGTGTACGGAGCGCGGCATGGCGCTGGCGGCGGAGCAGGGAATCGCTCTCATCGGCCTCCACAACACCAATCACTGGATGCGCGGCGGCGCATACGGCTGGCAGGCGGCGCAAAGCGGCTGCATCCTGATCGCGTGGACGAACACGGAGTCATGCATGCCGGCGTGGGGCGGCAAGGACACACGCGTTGGCAACAACCCCTTCATCATGGCTGCACCACGGCCTGAGGGGGCAGTGGTGCTTGACATGGCGATGTCGCAGTACAGCTATGGCAAGCTGCAGGTCACGCGGCTCAAGGGCGACAAGCTGCCGTTCCCCGGCGGCTTTGACGGTGAGGGTACGTTGACCGATGATCCGGGCGCGATTGAGCAGTCGCAGCGCATCCTGCCGATGGGTCTTTGGAAGGGTTCGGGCTTCGCCATCATGCTCGATCTGCTGGCTGCCGTGTTGTCAGAAGGGCTCACCACGAACGGCATCGATGCCTTGAAGTCAGGCAGCTGCGTGGGCTGCTCGCAGGTCTTCATCGTTGTGGACCCACGCAACATCGGTGGTGAGGCGCTTAGCGCGCAGATCGCTGACAGCGTGGTGGACTACGTACACAGCTCCACGCCGGATGAGAAAGGCTCCAAAGCCGATTACCCCGGCGAGGGCGCAAGCCGCAGGCGCGAGCGCCAGATGCGCAACGGTATTGAGGTCGATGACGGCATTCTTGCCGAAGTACGTGGACTTGCAGCGAAGCAGTAGACGGTTCTGAAGGAGAACGCATGCAGGCCGCAACGCTTCCGCAAGCCGTATCGCTTCACGCCGCCGACCCTGCTGCGGAGGACCGGCTTTACCGCAAGGTGACGGCACGCATCATCCCGCTGTTCTTCCTGGGCTTTGTCTTCTCGTACCTGGACCGCGTCAACATCAGCCTCGCCAAGCTGCCGATGACACGCGACTTCGGCCTGAGCGACCATGCCTTCGCCATCGGCGCCAGCATCTTCTTTTGGGGCTACATGCTCTTTGAGGTGCCAAGCAATCTGCTACTGCAGCGTGTGGGCGCGCGTGCGTGGATCGCGCGCATCATGATCACGTGGGGTCTGGTTTCGACGCTGATGGTCTTCTCACGGAGTCAGGCTGTCTTCTACTCGCTGCGGCTTCTGCTCGGCATCTGTGAGGCAGGCTTTGTGCCGGGCGTCATGTACTACGCGAACCTGTGGTTCCCGTCGCGACGGCAGAGCGGCATGTTCTCGCTCTTTCTGCTCGCATTACCTACGGCCGAGGTTATTGGCGGACCGCTCTCCGGGCTCATCATCGAGCACATGGGCGGCGTCGCGGGGCTGCATGGGTGGCAGTGGCTCTTCATCCTGGAAGGCTCGCCGACCGTGGTGCTGGGCGTCGTCATCTTTGTGCTGTTGCGAAACGGCCCCGCAGATGCCGAGTGGCTCAGCGCAGAAGAAAAGCGGGTCATCACCGCAAACCTCGCGGTGGAAGATCGAGGCAAGTCGCATCGTCTGCTGGACGTCTTCATGACGCCGCAGGTGTACCTGCTGATCGCCATCATGATCCTGTTCAACACGGGCTTCTACGGCCTGGTGTTCTGGTTGCCGACCATCATCCAGAACGCTGGTGTCGTCGGCAGTGGCAGGGTAGGGCTGCTGACTGCTGTACCCTTCGCCGTTGGTGGTGTGGCGATGCTGGTGGTGGCGCGGCTCGCGGAGCGCATCGGGCACCACCGCTTGATCGCTGCCCTGTGTGCAGCCGTAGCGGCACTTGGCATGTTCGCGGCTAAGATGCTGGAGGGCCAACTGCCGCTTGCGCTTACGGCGTTGTCGCTGTCCATTGCCGGTGTGCTGTCGTTGATGCCGATCTTCTGGTCGCTGCCGGGACGCCTGCTCTCCGGCTCTGCCGCCGCAGGTGGGCTTGCGCTCATTAACTCGTGTGGCAGCCTGTCCGGCTTGCTGGGCGTGCTCATCATTGGCTACGCCGGTACGCAGCTTGGCATGTCTGTGCTGGCCGGCATGTTCCTGCTTAGCGGAGTGCTGCTCTACCTTGCACACCCACCCAATCAAATCACCAGCCCACCGCTGCAGGCGCTTGCGGCGGAGTAGTTCATCAGCTCGGAAGAACCAGGAGGACGTATGCTCGCAGCCGTATTGCACGAACCGGGCAAGATCGTGGTGGAGCAGTGGGACACGCCGGAGCCGCAGGCCGGGCAGGTGCAGGTGCGTGTGCGCGCAGGCGGCATCTGCGGCTCCGACTTGTCGTACTACTTCAAGGGCAAGAGTGGCGATTTCGCCATGAAGGAGCCGTTTGTGCTCGGCCACGAGATCGCCGGTGACGTGACAGCAGTCGGCGAAGACGTGACGGAGATCAGGGTCGGTCAGCGCGTTGCGGTGAACCCTGGCCTTAACTGCGGCACCTGCCGCTTCTGCGTGCGTGGCATGACCAACCACTGCCTGCACATGCGCTTTATGGGCTCGGCCTCGGTCTTCCCGCACATGCAGGGTGCCTTTCGCGAGTACATCAATGTTGCGGAGCGGCAATGCGTCGCCGTGCCAGACAGCTTTGACTTTGCGATGGCGTCCATGGCCGAGCCGCTCGCCGTCACGCTGCATGCGTTGCGGCATCTGCCCACGCTGATCGGGGCAAAGGTGCTGGTCATCGGCTGCGGGCCGATCGGCTGCATGCTGGTGGCGGGTGCCAAGCGGGGCGGTGCTCACTCGATTACGGCGATCGACCTTGCGCAGCCCGCGCTCGCAAAGGCTAAGGAGATGGGTGCCGACGAGGTCTTCTCCGCGTCCGACACGTCGCTGGTGGAAGGCTGGATGCAGCGTCGCGGTACCTTCGACGTGGTGATTGAAGCGTCGGGCAGCCCGGCAGGCTTGGACACCGCCCTGCGCTCCGCGCTTGCCGGTGGCATCGTGCTGCAGGTGGGCAATTTGCCCGCAGGGCAATCGCCCGTGGCTGCAAACTTCATCATGGCGAAGGAACTCAGCTACCTTGGCTCCTTCCGCTTCGGCGTCGAGTACGCAACGGCCGTGGAGGAGATCGTCAGCGGCAAGATGGACCTGCGGCCGCTTATGACGCATCGCTTTTCGCTAGCCGACGCAAACGCCGCCTTCAGCATGGCGCAGGACCGCGGCCAAAGCATGAAGGTGCACCTCGACTTCGACTAGCAGCGGAGGCAAGCATGAGCGAGTTTCGCAAAGCAGTAGTGATGGGCACCGGCATGATGGGTCCGGGTATCGCAGCCGTTCTGGCCCTTGGCGGTCTTGAAGTCACGTTACTGAGCCGCACCAAGGCGCGCGCGCAGGAAGGTACTACCCAGGCGCGTGAGGTCATTCACTTTCTGGCTGCGAATGGTCTGGTCCCCTCAGCCGAGCGGGCGCGCTCAGCCGAGGACGCAATCGTTCCGGCAGAGGACATGCGAAGCTCTGTAGCCCAAACAGACATCGTCATCGAGTCTCTGCCAGAAGAGATGCCGCTGAAGCAGCAGCTCTTTCGCGACCTCGACGAGGCGGCCCCGCCGCATGCCGCGCTGTGCAGCAACACCTCCGGCCTGAGCATCACGGCAATCGCGGCGCTCTGCACGCGGCATCCGGAGCGCGTGCTGACGACACACTTTTGGAACCCGCCGCACCTGATGCCGCTGGTGGATGTCGTCTGCGGCGAGCGCACCGACGTTGCGAGCGCGCAAGCCATCGTCGACCTGTTGCGCGCCTGCGATAAAACACCCGTGCTCGTGCGCAAAGACCGCCCCGGTCAGCTCGGCAACCGCCTGCACCAGGCCGTGGTGCGGGAAGCGGTCAACATCGTTGCCGAGGGTATTGCAACGGCTGAGGACGTAGACCTGGCCGCCCGCCGAGGCTTCGGCTTCCGCCTGCCCGCCTACGGCATCTTGGAGCACCAGGATCTCGTCGGCTTGAAGCTTGGCTCCGCAGTCAACGACTACGTCGCGCAAGACCTCTACAACGAGCCACACGCGCCGCCGCTCTACGCGGAGAAGCTCGCCGCTGGGCAAACCGGCGCTGCATCGGGGCAGGGCTTCTATGACTGGTCGGTCAAGTCGGCGGATGAGGTAAAAAGCCGACGCGACACGTTCCTGGTAGGTCTATTGCAGCAAGAGCGCCGAGACCGCGATTAGAGACGGCTTCCGGCTCGCATTCTCCGACACAGTTGGGCGCAAGGCGCTATCGCTGCAAAACCAGTGGTGTAAATGGGTTCGCATAAGAGCCGTTACACTTACCACCTAGCACCATGAGCGAGGGAACGCTCAACCTCGACGCGTTCACATCGAGCAAGTACCCGGTCATCGTTAGCGTGGACCCATCTTCCATCGTGAAGATCGTGAAAGCGCGGTCGCCTTCGACCAGTCCGCTGCTTGCAACGCCCTTTGTGAAGCAGGAAAAGCCTGTGATCTGCAGTGTTCCACTGAGGGCGGACTTTGAGCTTACGCCTGTTGTGCTGCTGATTGGCGAAGCGCCGCCCTGCTGGAGATTGGCGGTGACTGAGACGGAAGCGCCGGTGGCCAGGATCGATGTTGTACCGGTGTAAGCCCCTGTGACGTCCTGGATCGGTGTGGCCAGAAATGTGCCTTTATCATTTGCCACGCACGTGGCCGCGTTCAACGTAAAGCTGTAGGAACCGGACCACGAGGCACTCGTTGAGGCCGGAGCTGTTCCCTGGATCGTAAGCGCAGGCACGGCGGCGTTTTGGGTTGCTGGCGTTGCAAGGGTAAACGTGCCGTCTGCCGCCACTGTGCCGGTGAGAACTCCGCCATAGCTCGCCTCCAGCGAACCCACTGAGCCGCACTGGCTCTGTACACTCGCGGTAGCGACGAGTGACGTTCCAATTACGTCGATGCTTACAGCTAATCCCTTGGGTTGCGACGAACCGAAGGCCACCACCGGCGGTGGCGGAAGAGCGCCGTAGATCAGCCAGTTACCGGCGAGCGCAGCGGCATTCGGCTGGGCGGGTTTCGGCATCACAGGAGCCACAACCGGGTTTGATCCGCATCCGGCAAGTACCGCAAGTGAAAGCAGAGCAGCCATTGCTGAAGTACACCGCGCGAGCAACATGCACACGAATGTATGCGTCGGCGACTTCGCTTGCAATTCTCCGCTTTGAAGCGGTGAAAGAAGCATGCAGGGGAGTAGCAGCCCGATCCTGGATCAGGGCAGCGGCGGACGGGCAGCGGAGTCCGTGGTAAACCAAAGCAAAGAGGCAAAGTCCAAACCACCATGGCGACACCCCTGGCAGTTCCCCTGGCCAACCCTGAGCTGAATGAGACCGAGCGCGCGCAGTTGATGGCGCGGCGTTATCATGCCGACTTTGTCGATCTGCGCGACTTCAAGATTCAGCACGATCTTGTAAAGAGCGTGCCGGTGGAACTGATGTTCCGCTACAACTTCATCCCGTTGGAGCAGATGGGCGACCGACTGGTGATTGCCGTCAGCGACCCTTCCAAGCTCATGGTGATGGACGAGATCAGCGGCCTGCTCGGTACGCGGCTGCTTACGCGCGTCGCAACGCTGTCGCAGATTACCGACCTGCTCAAAAAGACGGAACAGTCGCAGCGCGTGCTGGAGGAGGCCACCGAGGGCCTGACCTTCGAGATGATTCCGGGCGATGACAGCCCCGACTCGAACATTTCCATCGAGCGGCTGACGAGTGAAGACGACATCTCGCCCATCATCCGGCTCGTGGACACGACGATCTTCTCCGCGTTGGAGCGGCGCGCGTCCGACATTCACCTTGAGACGTACGACGATTCGCTGCTCGTGAAGTACCGTATCGACGGTGTGCTGCAACAGGCCATGGCGCCCATCGCGCGCGAGCACCACCAGACGATCCTGAGCCGTATCAAGGTCATGAGCGAGCTCGACATTTCAGAGCGCCGCGTGCCGCAGGACGGCCGTTTTCGCGTGCGCTACAAGGGCCGGCTGATCGACTTCCGCGTCAGCATCATGCCCACCGTGCATGGCGAAAATGCGGTGCTGCGCGTGCTTGACAAAGAGTCGATGAGCGAGAAGTTCAAGCAACTTTCGCTCGACGTAGTCGGCTTCGGCAAGGAAGACCTGCGCCGCTTTCGCAAGTACATCAAGGAGCCGTACGGCATGGTGCTGGTCACCGGCCCGACCGGCTCCGGCAAGACCACCACGCTCTACGCAGCGCTGAACGAGATCAAGAGCGAAGACGACAAGATCATCACCATTGAAGACCCGGTGGAGTACCAGATCCGCGGCATCACGCAGATTCCGGTGAATGAGAAGAAGGGCCTTACCTTCGCACGCGGCCTGCGCTCGATCCTGCGGCATGACCCGGACAAGATTCTCGTCGGCGAAATCCGCGATGCGGAGACGGCGCAGATCGCCATCAACTCTGCACTCACGGGCCACCTGGTGTTCACCACCGTGCACGCCAACAACGTGGTTGATGTGCTCGGCCGCTTTCTGAACATGGGCGTGGAGCCGTACAACTTCGTCTCCGCGCTGAACTGCATTCTGGCGCAGCGGCAGAACTGCGACTTCTGCTCCACCTGCGTGACCTACAGCGAGCAGGAGCAGCTTGCCAACGGCCTGGAGCCGGAGGACTGGCGCGGCTTTCGTTTCCGCGAGGGGCAGGGCTGCATCGAGTGCGGCGGCACCGGCTTTCGCGGCCGTTCGGCCATCCACGAGCTGCTTGAACTCGATGATGAAGTGCGCGAGATGCTACTCGACAAGAAGCCTGGCTCCGAGATTCGCAAAAAGGCGAAGGAGAAGGGCATGCAGTTCCTGCGTGACTCCGCGCTGGAGCGCGTGCGCGACGGCATCACGACACTCCGCGAGATCAACAAGGTCACCTTCATTGAGGCGGGCCGCTAAGCCTTCTCGCCGGCTTCAGGCTGCGGGCAAGCTGCTATCGCTGGCAGCGCATCCCCGTCTCAAGCATGTAGCCTAGAGTTGCCGTTCCGATGCCATCGCTGATCCCCAAGTCGAGTTACGAGGTGCGCCCGCGCCTTGCCGTCGAGATTCGGCCTGAAGGGGTCTATGGGGCTCGCGCGAACGATGCCTCCGGCACCCTTGCGCAGGTTGCGAAGGCTGAGCTGTTCCCGGGTGCCGTGGTGCCTTCGCTGCGGCTTGGAAACATCGCAGATCGCGGCGCGGTTGTTGCGGCGCTTCGGCAGGTGCTCTCTGCGCTGCAAACGGGCAAGCTGCGCGATGTAACGGTGATCGTGCCGGACCTGTCCGTCCGCGTGCTCCTGCTGGATTTTGATGCGCTGCCTTCGAGCGTAGAGGATGCGTTGTCCGTAGTCCGCTTCCGTCTCGCGAAGCTGTTGCCGTTCTCGCCGGACGCCGCACAGGTGAGCTATCAGGTCATGGGACAGCGAGCGCGGCAGTTGCAGGTGTTGGCCGTCGCAATCCCGTATGAAGTTCTGTTTGAGTATGAGTCCGCGGTGCGCGAAGCCGGCTTTGAGCCGGGCGCTGTGCTGCCCAGCACGCTTGCCGTAGCAGGAGCGATCGACGATGCCGCGCAGACCGCGGCGCTGCTGGTTAATGGCAGTGAGTCCGCGCTGACTACCGCGATACTTCGGCGCGGCGAAATCCTGCTGCACCGAACGCTCGAAATGCATCCGCCCACGCTTACCGTTGAAGACGAGGCAACAAACGCGATCGCGGTGCTTCCGCCAGCCGTCTTCGCGAATGATGACGCCAACGCGCTCGAGTACGGTGCGGACGACCTCGCGGGTGCGGATGTAGACGAAGGCCCTGTGGTCGAGGAGTTTGTGCCGGTGCGCGACGTGGTCGCAGCCGATCATGAGCGGACGTTGCTGGAACTGCAGCAGGCCGTCAGTGTTGCCGCCGCCTACTACGAAGATTCACTTGCGGCTCCGCCGGAAGCAATACTCACGGCGGGCACGTTATCGTCGCGCGCCCTTGCCGAGCTGATGACGGAGAGCGGCCTGCGTACGCGCGAAGTGTTGCAGGCACCCGATCTGCTTGCAACGGCGACGACCCAGGTGCCGCACGGCTTGCTCGCCGGGCTGCGGGGAGCGCTGCGAAGCTGATGCGCATTACCGTCAACCTGGCCACGCGGCCCTATGTCGAACTCGACCGCATCTTCCGGCAGCTTCGCATCCTCATCGGCGTGCTGGCGGTGCTTGCCGTGGGCATGCTGTATTGGCTGCACCTGCGCACCGCGCAGGCTCGCGTTGAGCGGGCGGAGATCGAGCAGATCAACGCAAAGACCGCAGCATTGCAGGCCGAGCGTGCCCGCAACGAGGCGCGGCTGCGGCAGCCGGTGAACGCCGCCGTGCTGCAGCAGATTGACTTCCTGAACGGCCTTTACCAGCGCAAGAGTTTCTCGTGGACGGCGGTGCTGATGGACCTGGAAGAGGTGCTGCCCTCCGGCCTGCAGGTCACCAGCATCGATCCGCAAATTGCGACCAACGGCGAGGTCAACATCCGCATGCGCGTGAGCGGCCCGCGCGAGCGCTCCGTACAGCTGGTGCGCAACCTTGAGGAGTCACACCGCTTCATCGCGCCACGTCTCGTCGGCGAATCGCAGCAAGCGCAGGAGAAGGGCAGCGGCGTCGCCGTTCCTGCTGCCTACCTGTCGAACGCACCGGGGCAGGTCGGCGCGCAGCAGACAAATGGGGCTACCGGGCTGCCCGGCGCTGTCGCTCCGGTGGACTTCGACATCGTCGCCGGCTACAACCCGCTGCAGCCGCGCGTGCGCGAGAAGGTGTCACGGTCCAAGGCGAGCGCCGCCAGCGAAGCGGATGAGGGGGCAGAGCCATGAGCACCGCTCCCGTACTCGTGAACGCACCCGATAGCCGGCTCGACCAGATGCGGGCATGGATGTCGCCCTTGAACGTCCACATCGCGGGCGCGGTGCTGCTGCTGCTGGCAAATATCTGGCTGGTGGTGCAGCTTGTGCTCGTTGGTACCGGTAGCGGCGCGCGTGGCGCAGAGGCGGTGGCGACG
>CAXTJS010000078.1:9765-11880 GCA_964244605.1 uncultured Terriglobus sp.
CCGCCGCCGAGATCGCCGCCCGCCCGCTGCGCGGGCTCGATGAGAAGCTGCAGAACTCGCAACAAGAGGCGGCCAGGTTCTACAAGTCGCGCCTGCCCTTCGGCTACGCGGATGTGGCGTCAGAGCTGGGCGTACTCGGCAAGCGCACCGGCGTGCGCCTTGCCCGCGTGCAGTATGTGCAGGCCGCACCGGTGAACGGGCTCACGGCCATCCGGCTGGATGCGGCCGTCACCGGCGACTATCACGCTCTGGCGCTCTTCATCAACGGCCTTGAGCGCGACCGAACCTTCTTCCTTATTGAGAACGTCACGCTCAACGGCCAGCAGAACGGCATGGTCAACCTGCGCCTGCGTATCGCCAGCTACCTGCGCGAGCCAATGCCCGGCCTGGCCGCGGCACAGGCGGAAAGCGGGGCGCGCCCATGAAAGTCGGCACCGAAGATCGCAAGAAGCTGATTCTGGCCAGCACGCTAGGCGTGGCGGCACTGGGCTTCCTGATCTACAACTTCGCGGGCAGTGGCGGAGCCGTGAACACCGTCCCGGTACAGCAGCCGGTGACAGTTCGGCCTTCGACGCCGAGTCCTGTAGCGACAAAGGTGAGCCGTTCCGCGCTTGATCCGACGCTGCACTCCGAGGGCATGGGACTGACGGAGCAGCTGCTCTATACCGGCAGCGGTCGCAACATCTTTGCGCTGAACTCCGCGCCCGTTCAGAAGGCGATCAGCATCCCGAAGCCAATTGCACCAGTGCGAACGGTTTCCGCAGTGCAGCCGATCACCAACCCGGGTCCGCCGCCACTGCCGCCGATTGAGCTTTCGTTCTTCGGCATCGCAACCCGGCAGAATGGATCGAAGCAGGCTTTCTTCCTCAAGGGCGAAGACGTCTTCATCGCCTCAGAAGGCGACATCGTCAGCCGGCGCTACAAGGTTGGCGTGATCGCGTCCAACTCGGTAGAGGTAACCGACCTGACGAACAACAATCGTCAGCGTCTGCCCCTTCTGGATCGGTAACGATGCTTCAGCCCCACCCATCTCGCGCAGTTCGCCCAGCCGACACAGGCGAAGAAGGCTATCTGCTGCTTGCGCTGGTCATCGCTCTGTTCCTGATCGCGCTCTTCGCCACCATCGCCGCGCCTACCTTGGCCCGCTCTCTGGAGCGGGACCGCGAGGTTGAGTCGGAGCACCGCGCCCAGCAATACGTCCGCGCCATTCACAACTACTATGCCAAGTTCAAGACGTGGCCCAATTCGGTAGACCAGCTGCTCAGCCAGAACAACCAGCACTTCCTGCGGCAGCAGTACAAAGACCCGCTCACGGGGCAGGACTATCGGCTCATTCACTTTGGCGAGGCCAAGACGACGGTCAAGGGCTTCTTCGGCGAGGAGCTTGAGGGCTTTCCGCAGGGCAGCCTCGGCGCAAATGCGGGTGCCGCATCCGGCATCGGTGGTGGTCTGGGTGGGCAGCAGAACGGCGCAGGCGGCATTTCCAGCGGTGCGGGTGGCACAAGCTCATTTGGAAACAGCTTCGGCTCCGGCGGTAACTCGTCATCTGTCGGCGGCTCTGCATCCAGCGGCAACTCGAATGGCATCGGCTCGAGCAGCAATGGCGCTGGCACGACCGGCTCAGCTACCGCCATGGGCACCACGAACACCAGCAGCACGCTGGGCGGCACCAGCGCGACACAGTTCCAGGGCAGCAAGGGTGCCATTGTCGGCGTTGGCAGCAACAAGAGCGGGTCGGGCATCGTGGAGTGGAACCGCAGCAGCAACATTGAAGATTGGGAGTTCCTCTATGACCCCCGCGTCGACATCCTGAAGCAGAAGGTCAGCATTTTCGGCGGTACGCCCGCAGAGAGCGGCACCGGCTCACTCGGCACCTTAGGCGGCAGCACGCAGGGGCTTGGTAGCAACACGCAGAGTTTCCCGGGTAGCCCAACTCCGGGTCGCTCCGGTACCAATACAAACGGCAACCCGGGGAACGCTCCGAACACGCAGCCCTGAGCGACCAGCTATCCTCAACCCAAGGCCCGCTGCCATGCGGGCCTTTTCTGCGCCTGTGAGTCGCCTGCACCGCATCTGCATCAGATACAAAGACAGCAAGTCACTCACATGTGATCC
>CAXTJS010000079.1:0-11783 GCA_964244605.1 uncultured Terriglobus sp.
AGGTCTTTGTTGCTGCAGATCGCTCGCTCCACCGGCGACTTCGCCTTCGCGCAGTCGAAACTCGCCGCACGCGCCGTGCCCACCCACACACCTACGGCAGCAATCATCGCCGCAACCACAAACCGCTGCTTCATCCCTTCACCTCATGCCTGCAAACATAGCCGCACGATCTCGCGCCGCCGTCGTAGTTCGATCATCACGACCAGATCGCAAAATAAACTCGAGCGCCAAAAGCAAGCGCGCGTCTGTCAGCTTAGAGCAGGAAGATGCGCGCCATGGTCACGATTGAGGATTGCAGCTTGGAGTGGCAAAGCCCGAAGGAGGAAGCGCTCAGCCATGTCGACCTCGCCGGCCTCGTCAGCACCTACTCCGCGCTGCTCTTTCGCGTGGCGCACTCAGTGGTGCGCAGCCCGTCCGAAGCCGAAGACATCGTGCAGGACACCTTTGTCCGCGTCCTGCAACACCTGCATACACTGCCCGCGGTGCGCGAGATGCGCATCTGGCTGGTGCGCATCACCTGGAACCTCGCACTCGACCGCCGCCGCCGCATCCGGCCCGACCAGATCGACGACCTCTTCGCGAAAAGCATCGCCAACGCGGACACGCCCGCCGACCAGGCCCTCAGCCAGGCACAGCAGCTCAGCACCGTGCTCGGTGAGATCGAGCGCCTGCCCCGTGCCGAGCGCTATGCGCTCCTGCTCTCTGCCGTGGACGAGATGAGCACCACCGATCTCGCCGCCGTCCTCGGCAAGTCGGAGTCCGCGGTTCGCGCGCTGCTCTTCCGCGCCCGCACCCGCCTGAAAGAACGCCTCAACACAACGAAGAAGAAAGGAGGCCCGCGATGATCGACAAGCAGTCTGAGGAACACACCGAGGCAGACCGGGCAATCGACGCAACCCTCACCGCCCTGCGGCGTGCAGCCCCACGCATCGGTATGGAAGCTCGCCTGCACGAAGCGTTGCAACGAGAGCGAACGCCTGCTTCAATCTGGCAACGCTTTCTTCCTGCAGCGCCGCGTCTTGCACTGGCAGGCGTGGGAGCCCTCGTGCTCTTCGCAGTTGCCGGTACGTTCGTGTGGCATACCCGTCACGCTGCACCGGCCGTCGTGGCCGTCTTAAGATCTTCACCACTTCCGTTGGTCGCACCCTACGCCAAGCAAGCCTCGGGAGTGCAGCAAAGCGCGCCTCGCCGCGTCGGCAAACTCAAGCCGCCGTCCGATGCCTCAGTGCCTACTGAGCCGCATCGCGCTGTACCTGTAGCGTCACTCGTGAACCATCCGCCACCCCCGGAACCGCTCACCGGGCAGGAACAGCTCCTGCTGCGGCTGGCCCATCGCGGCGAGCCTGTGGAGATGGCCGCGCTCGACGACGCGCAGAGTCGTCTGCTCGATTTCCAGGCAGAGACAGCCCAGTTCAATGACTTTTTCTACATCCATTCCTCGGAGACGACCCATGACGAAGATAAGTAAGAAGCATCAGTACTGGCGCTTTGCAGCACTTCTGCCCACATCGGCCTGCATTTTGGGTATGCTCACGCCCAATGCAGTAGCGCAGGATGCACCGCGTCCTGCGCAGGAGAAGATCGAGATCATCCGCCTGCGCAACCAGCCGACTCAGGCCGACCAGAACGAATTGCTTACGGCCATGCGTAACCTGATCGCGCCCAGCGTTCGCATCTTCCTCGTGCACGGTGAAAACGCGATTGCGTTTCGAGGACCGCAGGAAGACTTTGCCACTGTGCGGCAACTTGTGCAGGAGCTTGACAAGCCGCATAGGCTCTACCGGCTCACCTTCGCCGTGCGCGACAGCGAAGCCGGCAAGGAGATCGGTCTGCAGCACTTTGCCGTGGTCGTCGCCGCGGGGGAGCGCGTGCAGTTGAAAGAGGGGAGCCGCGTGCCCATCATCACCGGCTCGTATGGCACGACGTCGCCGACGCCGCAAACGCAATTCACCTACATCGATGTAGGCATTAACTTCGACGCAACCATCGATGAGGTCGACAACGGCCTGCGCCTCCGCTCCAAGGTCGAGCGGTCGAGCCTTGCGGAAGATAAGTCAGCCTTTGGCAAGGACGACCCCGTCATCCGCCAGAGCACGGTGGAAGGCACGTCTCTGCTCACCCTCGGCAAGCCGCAAAGCCTGGGCGCACTCGACACTTCAGGCAGCACCCGCCATGTTGACCTCGAAGTGACGGCGGAGATTGTGAAGTAGGCTTCCCTCTCCTGCGGCAACAGCGTACGCAAAGGGAAGCAGCGCTTAGAGCGTTCCATACAGGTGTAAGTGTGCCCCATGTCCCGCACTTGGGACATGGGTTCTCCGAAGGTCCCATGTCCGAGAATCCGGACATGGGGCACACACGTTTGAGGCCATTTTACCTTTGGGCGGAAAGCCTTTCTGTCGCGCCAAAACGGCGTCCTTTCGACCGGAGCGACGGCTCTATCGTCGTGGAGTGGAGACACCTGCTGTTTGCCCGGAGCGGCAACGGCTCTCAAAGGAAAAGCAGGTTTCTCCACTCCGCTGCGCTCCGGTCGGAATGACGCTTCAAAGGGAGCTTAAGTACAACTGAAAGCGAGTGATCTACCTTCGCGAACTTAGCAACGACTTACCAGACTCTGCAAAATCTGGCGCACGCCGCTTCTACCGTAACCAACCTTTCACACGACGCTTCAGCACAGAGCTTCACGCGCGCATCCAAACCTGTATGCACCGTTCCGCCTTGCACCGTTGCAGACCGCGCCGGGGTCTCGCTCTTGCCGGCACCCTGCTGCTATGCGGAGTGGCAAGCGCCTGCAGGCGTTCGCCGCAAACATCGCCAAGCCACCCGCCCGGACAGACCTCTACAGCGCAGTCGAAGCTTGCTGCCTACACTGACGAATCGCTCGTCCACCTCAACAGCAAGGACGGCATCGGTGCCGCGCTGCGCATACCCAACGCCGTCGTCCACACCGGGCAGACCATTCCCATCCACTTTGCCTTGGAAGACTTCGGCGCACTCAAGCCGCTGAATGCGACGGTGTGCGATGGGCTCTTCGTCTCCATGAGGGAACGCGGCACCGAAAGGGTGGTCGTGGCGAATCCACAGCTTCCCCAGTGCCCTGATGCGGACTTCGCGGATCCCGCGCCCGCACCGCTCGCCGTGGGCAAGCTGTTCGTCTTCGACACAGACCTCGCAACGGCAATCCGCGAGCCCATCGTCCCTGGCATCTATCAGGTAAGCGTCTCGTGGGGTCCACGGCTCAATCGCCATACCTCGCCGGATGAGAGCAACGAAGCGAAGCTCTTCCCGGCGCCCTACACCGCCGTCATGTCGAACGTGGTCGACTTAGTCGTTACGCCGTGACGAGTACCAATTGCTACAACGCAACATAGATGAGCCCACGTTCATCCTGCGGCAAACGCAGCCGCTCCGCAGCCTTGCGCACCAGCATGTCGCGCACGCCCAGGGCCAACAACATGCTGGCAGCCGCAACCGCCAACAGCAGCAGCGCGAAGTGCTCCGTCAACCAGATGCGCATGACCGCATACCGCGAGATGGTACCGAGGTGGTATCCCCGCGCGTCTGCCGCATAAGACACAAAGCCATCTGCCCGCAAGAGGCTTGCCGTGTGGGCGATCTCGCTCGACTGCGACCGCTCCAGGAAAGCATCGGCGAAGCCCTCAGCAGAGGCATCATCACGTAACGCCACCACGACCACTGAGCGTCCCGCAGCCAGCGGCGACTCCACGCCCTCGATCATCGCGGAGAACGGCCCATCGCCGTTGCGCGGCAGCTCAGGCACGGCGTCGCCCTCCCACAGTCGTTGCCACCAGGCTTGCAGGCGCGTCCACGGTGTGCGCTGCCGCGTCACGCTTACGCCGTGCGCGTCGAACCACACCGGCAGATGCGCCTTCATCGCCGCAAATGCCGGCTGGTGCGCCACCGCGCCCAGGACTAGGTAGTCGCGATCGTTCTGGGTTATATCGTCAGGGCCGCCAACGTCCACGCGCAGCGCGGGGAAGCCGGTCTGCCTGCCGAAGTGGCTCATCAAGTGCAGGTACAGCGCGACCTCCGCAGGCGAGGGCGCATCCGGCAGGATCACCGTGGTGCGGCGCAGGTCGGCAAACTGCGTGAACGGAAAGCCAGCGTTCGCAAACAGCTCAAGGTTCGGCATCGCCGCATAGTGGTCCGTTCCACGCAGATCGATCGATGAGCTGCGCAGGATCGCACCGGCGAGTGCCGCGTTGATGCCGTGTCTCGCCGCAAAGTCGAAGTGGAACTCGACCGTGTTCGCAAACGGCCGCATGCTCGCCACGGGCAGCAGCGCCTCGCGCCTGCCCGCAGCCACGCCCGCACTCGCCGGCAGCGGAGCCTCATTGATGAGCTTGCCGTTCACAAACATGCGCAGCGCCGAGCCGCCGGCGAGCACGCCCGCGTTGTAGCGATAGTTCACGCGCAGCGGCAGGTTCTCCATCTCGCCATAGAAAGTGTCGGGCGCAACGCGGAAGTACACCGGCAGCGGCTTTGACCCGTCGCCCTGCATCGTGGGCTGCGGGCTGTAGTTGGCCAACGAGACCTGCCGGTCGCTCGGCAGCCAGCGCGGCGCATCGTCCGCTTCGCGCGGCGCGGGCATGGTGAAGCGCTTGATCTGCCACAGCGTGCCTTCCGCCAGAATCGGCACGCCGTCGTCCCTATTCTTGTTCTTGACCATGGCCAGCGTGCGCGCCGCCATCAGCAGTTGCTCGTCGTTCTCGCCGGAGAGCACCAGCAGCGTGCCGGCGCTATCCTGCGGATTCACCGCAAGCTGCACCGAAGCACCCGCTGGCGTGTGCAGTGACGCCGGCAACACGTCTCCCCGGTTCGCGAAGACGACGCAGTTACCCTCAGGGATCGCACCCACCGCAACGGAGAAGCGCACCGGCTTCGCGCTCGCCAGAATGCCCAGCCACGAAGCAACGATGCCCGCCGCCTGCAGCGTGCCCGCGTCCGGCGGCTTGAGGAAGACGAATGGCACATTCGCCGGTGCCTGCAGCGCCGGATCGAATATGGGCAGCGGCAAGAGGCTCAGGTCGTTGCGGAACGGCAGGGCGTCGCTCACGATCTCCACCGTTGAACTTGCGCCTACCTGCAGCAGCACGGGACTGTTGCCATCACGGCTTGAGCTTTGCGCTTCGCCGTCGAACTCCACCGTCAATTCGTTTTCGCGGATGAGCAGTTCCGCAGGCACGGCGATGCTCGTCACCGCGAACTGCCCGTCGGCCTGTGCGGGCTCGGGTGCCTGCAGGTCAGCCAGCGGCGTGTTGTTCAGCCGCAGCACCGCATGTCCGCTGTGTGGCCAGAGCATGTTGCTGAAGTGGTAGCTCATCTGCAGCGTGGCCCGCTTCGGCATCTCGGTCAGCGGCAGCGTCAGGTGCAGCGAGTAGAACGAGTGCGGTCCGCGCATCTCTACCGCGGCCGCCACGCCAAGGTCTTTGAAGGCGATGCTCGTGCGGTGCTCACCCGCGCGGTTCACGCCTGTAGGCAGCTCGATCACGGGCGCATCCTGCACACGTTGGCCATGCATGGCAGCGGCGCACGCACCGAGCAGCAGCACACTCGCGAAGCGCGCCAGCAGCCGGTTTGATGCACGGCCCGAACGCCGCACCGTCTCGCGCGGCAACAGGCCAAGCGCGACCTGGCGGAAGCCGGTGAACGACAGCCGGATCACCAGCAGCAGGCTGCGCAGCGGCCTGTCCTCGTCCATGCGCTTGCGCACCTGCAGCCACGAGTCTGCGCGAGAGTAGAGCGCGCGCGTCAGCGTCTCCTCCTCCGGCAGCGACAGGTTCACGAAGTGGAGCTTCAGCCTCGTCTGCTGGCAGCCGAGTACGGTGCAAACGATGCGTCGCTCGCCCGTCTGCCGCGGAAAGGCGATGCTGACCCGGTCGCCTTTCGAGAACGGCAGCGGCTCGGCAAAATGCACCGATGCTCCGCCGACAGAGATATCGCTTGTGACTCCCTCAATCAAACGCCCATCGAACAGTTCGACCGCCATTTGAATCTTTGCCGGAATGCGCACAGAAGTGCGCCGCTGCTTCTGCTCATGCGCCACGGCGCAGGCCACGCCGAGGATGACCATGTTGAACAGGATCCAGCAAAGATTGCTGAGCACAACGCCGGGGTGCCCGGGGTCTGACACGAAGAGCCGGTACGGCGTGACCAGCACGCCGGCCAGGTTCAGCAACAAGAGCCACGTGGCCGGCGCGGCGATGCGGCGGTCGTACTTGGTCTGCTCCAGCGTGGTGCCCTTGTCCGTCACGTTGAACTTGCCCAGCTTCGGGTTGATGAGCGCCAAGAGCGTCGGCAGAAGGATGTGCGGTGCCAGCACCGTCTCATAGATCTCGTTCCAGAAGCTGTGCCGGTGCCTACCCTGAATGCGCGAGTTCGCCATCGCCGCCAGCAGGAGGTGCGGCAGCGAGTACGCCAGGATTGCCACCCAGTACCCCGGAATGATGGTGCGCCCGCACAGCATGTATGCCAGCGGCGACACGAGGAAGATCAGCCGTGGCACCGCATACAGAAAATGCATCATCGCGTTGAAGTAGCAAAGCCGTTGCGACCAGCGCATGCCGCTGGCCAGCAGCGGATTGTCCGTGCGCAGAATCTGGATCATGCCGCGCGCCCAGCGCACGCGCTGCCCCACGTGCGCGCTCAGCGTTTCCGTCGCCAGACCGGCGGCCTGCGCCACGTTGATGTAAGCCGTGTTCCACCCGTGCTTCTGCATGCGCAGCGATGTGTGTGCGTCTTCGGTTACAGTCTCGGTCGCAATGCCGCCGACCTCGTCCAGCGCCTTGCGCCGCAACACCGCGCACGAACCGCAGAAGAAAGTTGCATTCCACAGGTCGTTGCCATCCTGAATGATGCCGTAGAACAACTCGCCCTCGTTGGGCACGCTCTTGTACTGCGCAAGGTTGCGCTCAAATGGATCGGGCGAGTAGAAGAAGTGCGGCGTTTGCAGCATCGCCAGCTTCTGCTCCACCAAGAACCAGCCAACCGTGCATTGCAGAAACGACCGCGTGGGCACGTGGTCGCAATCGAAGATGGCCACCAGCGGCGAGCCCATCGTCTCAAGCGCGTGATTGATGTTGCCTGCCTTCGCATGCGTATGCTTCTCGCGCACGACGTAGCCGACGCCGGCAGCCGCGGCAAAGTCGCGAAAGTCGTCACGCGTGCCGTCGTCTAGGATGTACACGTGCAGCTTGTCCGGCGGGTAGTCCATGTGGATCGCGGCGAGCGCGGTGTAGCGCACCAGCGACAGCGGTTCGTTGTACGTGGGGATCAGCACATCCACATGCGGCCACAGCGATTCGTCCGCGGGCATGGGCACGGGCTTGCGCTCGAGCGAGAAGCTCGTCTGCATGAAGCCGAGCACCATGATAACGACCGTGTACGCCTCCGCCGACAGCAGCACCAGCATGAGGAACGCGTCGAGTGAGAACCACGCGTTCGACTCGTCGCCAAAGTAGTTGACCACCAGGTGCACGCGCCACCATGCATAGCGCAGTGTCGCCGCCATGCTGAGCAGCACAATGGCCAGCGTGCCGACCTTGCTGCCGCGGCCGAAGCGGTTAATTGCCACCACGATCGCGAACAGGAGTGCGCCCAGCAGCGTCTGCCGCTCCCACGTAAAGTACAGCGACACAAACTGAAAGAGCAGAAACGTGCAGCCGAGCACCACAATCGTTTGCGCGGCGCGTGCAACCACACCTCGGCCCCGCGTTGCTGTACTGGCGCGCACGTCCACGTTGACCTCATCGGCTGCGACTGCCTCGCGCGATAGGCGCACGGAAGGGAGCGAAGCCGCGTAAGCCTGAGCTGGCCGCGCGGCATCACACGCAACAGAGCCGGAAGAACGCACCCGGCCACGACAGGAACGCCCGACCTTGCCCAAGCTGCACACTGTCCTTGCCGACCGCACCCAGACCCTCTTGCAACAGCAGCACCTGAAGATGTCCGAGTCGGCACACGCCTACGTGCGCGGCAACACCGTGCAGTTCTACGAGTGGCTGGAAAGCGACGCGGTAAAGGCGTTGCTACCCGTTGGGCCGGATGTGTGGATCTGCGGCGACTGCCACACCGGCAACCTCGGTCCGGTCGCCGACCTGCATGGCAGAATCGACATCGAGATCCGCGACGTGGACCAGACCGTCGTCGGTAACCCCGCGCATGACCTGCTTCGGCTTGGCCTGTCGCTCGCCATGGCCGCACGCAGTTCTGACCTGCCCGGCGTCACCACCGCGCTCATGATTGAGGAGATGATCGGCGGCTACCTCGCCCGGCTTGCCGGCCGCTCCGCCAACATCACGCCGGAGCAGATCGAGCCGGTGCGCAAGGTCATGCGGCTGGCAGGCCGCCGCCAGTGGAAGCACCTTGCCCGCGAGCGCATCGAAGACGTCACCCCTGAGATCCCGCTGGGCCGCAAGTACTGGGCGCTGGGCGAAGCCGAACGCACGGAACTCGAATCGTTCTTCCAAACGGAGACGCAACTGCCGCTGCTGGTCAGAGGCATGGATGGTGAAAAGGCCGAGGGCCTCCAGATGGTCGACGCCGCGTACTGGATGAAGGGCTGCAGCTCCCTCGGTCGCCTGCGCTACGCGGTACTCGTGGGGGTCGGCAAGAAGAAGCAGCGCACCCACCACCTGCTCGACATCAAGGAGGCGACTGCCGCCGCGGCACCGCGTTCGCCACGCTCGGCGACCTACAAGAACCACGCGGAACGCGTGGTCACCGGTGCCCGGGCGCTGTCACCCTTTCTCGGCAACCGCATGATCGCCGCCACCGTCGGCAAGCGGCCCGTCATCGTGCGCGAGCTACGCCCGCAAGACTTGAAGTTTGAGCTGAACCGCCTCACGCGGGACCAGGCCATCCACACCGCACGGCTTATGGCCGGCGTGGTCGGCCGCGCACACGGCCGGCAGATGGACCGCGGCGAACGGAAGGCATGGGCACGCGAGCTACGCTCCCGCCATACAAAGGGCATCGATGCACCCCGCTGGCTGTGGAGCGGCATCCTCGACCTCGCGGCCCTGCACGAGGCAGCCTACCTGGAGCACTGCCGCCGCTACGCCCTCGGCAATGCCGCCTGAGCCGCTTTGTTTAGGAAGACGGCTCACGCTACAAGTACCCCGTCAGGAGATCGCAGCCGTCTCCTCAGCCGAGCGCCGTAGCAACCCCCGTGCCCACGCATTGCACTCGCCGTCGATCACAAGATGAACACGTGGGTACGCGCCGCGATTCGCGATGCGATGCGGCTGTGAGAAGTCGAGGTACCAACATTCACCCTCGCGCAAGGAAACGCGCTCACCCGCAAGGTAGAACTCCACTGCGTCGCTGGTGAAGATGGGGATGTGCAGGCGTAGTTCGCCCGCGGCAAGCGAGAGGTCGCGATCGCGATGCTCGAGGATCTCCGAGCCGGCGTGCAGCCGCATCAGGCGCACGGACTTCAGCGGAAAGTCGAAGTGCTGCAGCGCGACCTGCAGACCCGGCGAAGCCGCCAGCAGGGGTGTGTTGCGGAAGTCTTGCGCCGCGCCGAGCGGCACGATGTCCGTCGCGGCGCCGGAGCGGGAGCGCAGCGCGACGCTACTCCACTCCCCCTCGAAGTCGGCCTGGTTGAAGTGGGGCTGCCACAGGTTCTCCGGGATAGCCGCGACCTCGGCCTTGAGTCGTGCCATGTCGAAACGGAAGGGCAGGCGCGCTGCCGTGATCGCGGGCAGCGCTTCGCTCGCCTCCACCGCTTCCGCAGCAGGCTCTTCGCGCAGCCAGCGCAGCATGCGCGGAAAGATCGAGGGGCTGCCGGGGAAGGGCATGGTCGTCAGGCCGAGCCAAGCCAAAAACGGCACGCCAAGCGGCATGGAATTGTCGCGAAGTTCCGTGATGAGGCTTTCGGCGCTGCCCTTGTAGCCATCCTGATGGAAGACGATCTCAGGCGGCACGCCCAGGTGGAGGGCAGCAGCGTAGGACCAGGCGAGTGTCGCCATCTCCTCGGCAGCGTCGGTCGCGGCAGGAAAGTCGGCGGTGCGGCGCTCCGGCGTCATCAGCGCAAGGTGGCCGCCCTCGTGCAAAAGGTCGCCGGGGTAGCACAGTGCGGCGGGGTCGACACGCAGGCCGTTCGCGACCATCTGGATTCCGGGCAGAAAGGTGCCCGTCGGCACCGGACCGAAGTCGATGCGGAGGCCAAGACCGCGCAGGAAGGCAACGATGCTGTCGACGACTTCGACACGCGGCAAGGTGGCCTCGCCTGCCGGGATGTGCTCGGGCATGCGCGGCGCGGCAGCGGCACCAGAGCCGTGCGCGGGCGACGTCCTCAACTTCGTGATCTGCCTTGCGGGCATCTACCCGAGCCGCAACTAAGGTAGGTGTACCTGGCCATGGCAAGTCGTTGAATGAAGTTCCGGCAAGATTACCCAGGGTACCCGCCGAGCCCGAAGGCGCAAAGTTGTTACGGCCAGATCATGAATGTCTCTTCCAACACGGCGCTTTTCTCACGGCTGGGCACCGCCTTCGCGGATTGGGCTAGGGCGAAAATCCCTGGCCGTGGTGGTTCGGCTGTCACCTGACAGCCAGGTTCTAAGCGCGGCCATAAAGAACCAATCGGTGTGGAATTCAGCTTGTCTAGTTACAGGAGAACGCTACCCCGGCGACACCGATGGCGGTGGTGGTCGGCACGACGATGGTCAGAAAGCTGCCAGTCGCAACCGGAGAACCTGATATGCCGGAAGCGCTTCCACCATTGGCTGGGACGTTCAGCGAGATCAGCGACGTACCGGAAGCGGTGCCGTTTGCGCCTGAGAAGGTGACCGTCTGCAGAGATGCGGAGAATGCCACGGAGCCTCCGTTGAAGATCGTCATGCTCGGCGTACAAGCCGAAGGCACGTAAGTCACGCTCGTGTAGCTGGGTGTCGTGATGACGTTTGTCGAGCCTGTCGGGGACCAGTATTCCTGACCGTTCGTCGTATAGATATGGCCACTGGTGGAATAAGGAACACCGGACGGACTTGCTCCGGTCGCCGCAACAGCGCTCGGCGAAGCCCACGCGCCGTCTCCGCGTAAGAAGGTTGTGGCAGAAGCGCCGGCGGGCAGCTTGGCGATGGTGACAGCATTGTTGGCAATATTGCTGGTGGCGACGGCGCTGGTGTCAATGTTGGCGTTCTTGACCTGACCCGCGCCAATCTTTCCAGTGGTGATGGCGTTTGCACCGATGGTAATAACGCCGCCAGACGCAAGGGTCGCATCGCCGCCGAGGGTGACCGGCGAAGTTGGAATGCCGCCGGTGCCCGTGACGTAGACCTGGTTCGCCGTGGTGCCGTTCACAAAGCCAAGACCGGTTGCGCCCGTGGACCCAGTTGAGCCCGTCGCGCCCGTAAAGCCCGTTGCACCAGTCGCACCGGTAAAGCCGGTAGCGCCTGCCGTACCCGTTGCACCGGTAAAGCCCGTGGCACCTGCGGTACCCGTCGCCCCCGTGAAGCCGGTTGCCCCGGCAGTGCCCGTAGCGCCAGTCACACCCACGCCGGTGGCACCGGTAGCGCCCGTGAAGCCGTTGCTGCCCGTCGCACCCGTAAAGCCAGTGGCACCTGCAGTGCCGGTCGCGCCCGTTGTGCCCGCGCCCGTGGCACCGGTTGCACCCGTGAAGCCGTTGCTGCCCGTCGCACCCGTAAAGCCAGTGGCACCTGCAGTGCCGGTCGCGCCCGTTGTGCCCGCGCCCGTGGCACCGGTTGCACCCGTGAAGCCGTTGCTGCCCGTCGCACCCGTAAAGCCAGTGGCACCTGCAGTGC
>CAXTJS010000080.1:0-4255 GCA_964244605.1 uncultured Terriglobus sp.
CCGTCTCATCCCCCTGCGTAATCACAATTACTCCGCGCGCCCGCGCCACCACCGAAGGAAACTTCTCCCCCCACTCCACCAGCACCAGCGCGTCTGGCTCTGCCTCCATCTCTTCGATACCGAGCTGCTGCAGGTCAACGTCGTTCTCAAGGCGGTAGAGGTCCAGGTGATAGAGCTTCAGCTTGCGGCCCTGGTATGCATGCACCAGCGTGAACGTGGGACTGGTTACCTCGTCCTCAGGTGCGCCGACGGATCGTGCAATGCCGCGCACCAGCGTTGTCTTCCCCGCCCCCAGGTCACCCCGCAGAATGACGAGGCGTGGTGCGGGCAGCATCAGCTCCATGATGGTCTCGCCAAGGATGAGCGTACCGTTCACGCTGCGGGTCTTCAGCCGCTTCTCAAGCATGGCCGCCTCCGCGCACGCCGCAAATCCACTCAAAGCCGTGCCCGTCGCGTGTGCGGTAGCGGAAGGCGTTGCTGAGATGCGCTACCGTGTCCGTCGCGAGGATCGTATGCTCATCCCGCTTTGTCGCCGCGATGTCCGCGGCAAGGCCGTGCAAGTAGACGGCCGCGTTGACAGCATTCGCCACATCGTCCGGCTTCTGCGCAAGGCAGGCGGCGACAATGCCGGTAAGGATGTCGCCGGACCCACCCTTGGCCATCGCAGGATTGCCCGTGGTGTTCACAGCAACGGTACCGTCCGGGTGCGCAACCAGCGTGCGCCAGCCCTTTAGCACCAGCGTCAACCCGTGCTCCGTGGCGAACCGGCGCGCGTGGTTGAGGCGGTCGGCTTGCACCTCTCTGATGGAGATGCCGAGTAGCGTCGCCATCTCGCCGGGATGCGGTGTGAGCACCATCGTGCGACCATGACCCTGCAGCAACTCTGCCCGGCCCGCGAAGGCGTTCAGGCCGTCTGCGTCAATGACAATCGGCAGCGTCGTCTCTGCCACGAGCTTGCGCACAAGATCGGAAGTCTCGCCGTCTGTGCCGAGTCCCGGGCCGATGGCGAGCACCGTGATGCGCTTCAGCAGCTTGTCCCGGCGTTCCGGTTCGATGTTGCTGAGGGAAAGACCGCCTTGCCCGTCTTCCTGCAGCGCGACTGTCATTAGCTCCGGCGTGATGAGCGCTACGGTCTGCTGAATGCTGGCTGCCACAGCCGCGGTCACTAAGCCCGCACCAGTGCGCAATGCAGCGAGCGCGGCCATCGAAGGCGCCCCCGGCTTACCACCCGCACCGCCCAGCACCAGCACATGGCCGAAGCGGCCCTTATTCGAGTCCATGGGACGCGGCTGCTCGAAGATGCGCTTCGACGTGCCTGTCCAGACGATTCGCTCGTCGGAGGTGATTGCCTTCTCCGGCGAGCCGATCTGCGCGAGAACAACAGGTCCCAGAGTTGCGCTCGTGAGATGGCCAGAGAGGTGTGCCGGCTTGGGTGCCGTGAAGGTGATGACTGCATCCGCACGAAAGCTACCCTGGACCGTCTCCGTAATCGCATCCGCATCCCACCCGGAAGGCAGATCGACGGCTATCACCGGAACCATGCTGCCCTGCAGCACATCGCGCATCGCTGCAGCTACACCGCGCATTGGCGGTTTGAAGCCGGTGCCGAGAACCGCATCCACAACTACATCGAAGCCGTTCAGAGCGTGACCGGTGCGGTGCACTTCCTCTTCTGTCGCAACGAAGGCCACGCTGACGGCAGAGCGGTCGAGCAAGCCGAAAGCATCCGCGGCTGCTCCCTTGAGCCTGACTTCTTCGCCAAGCACATAGATCGAAACCGTTACGCCTGTATTCATGAGAGCGCGTGCGGCCACAAAGCCATCGCCGCCGTTGTTTCCCGTTCCGCAGAGAACGGCAACACGGCGGCAGCCGGGGTGCTGCGTGAGTACAAATTTCGCTACCGCGGTTCCGGCGTTCTCCATAAGTTCGCCGAAGGGGACGCCGAAGTCGTCCGCGGTTCGCTTGTCAATTGCGGCCATCTCAGCCGCCGTCACCATCTGCATACGTTCTTGGATGCGTCAGCGACATTGCGGATGTTACGTCGTTAGCGGCGCAGCGGAACGACGCTCCTCGCGTCGCGGTCACGGTAGTACGGCGCACGGAAGCGGAGGATGTTCGCGCCAGCTTTGCAGGGCGTCATCAAGGAGGCCGCCATCAACACAAATGGATTACGTACGTTCGCCGTCACGCGCCGAAAGAGCCGCTTGTCGATGTAATCCTCACCGACATTCCAGAGCAGGCCGCCCACGGGCGTTACGAAGAAGTCAATCATGCCCGTCTCATTGGTGTAGCGGCCCAGCTTGTCGCTGTAGTACGTCTTGATGCCAATGTTGCCGATGGAGGACTCGCTGATCGGCCCGATCTTCCACTGCGCACTGTAAGCCGCGCTGTAGGCAGATGCTCGCAGCCTGCCCATCCAGTAGCGGTGCGTATTTTCAAAGACGAGGGCACGCTGCTTGGGATCGTTCTGCTCGTAGACCGAGTTGGTGATGGCGCCCATGATTGGATGGCCCACGTAGTCCACACCGAAGGGGTCGTCGTCGTTCCAGCGCGACCACCGGTAGCGCTGCAGCGTGGTCACGTAGTCGGCCCAGAAGTCGGCGTGCACCAGGTGGTCGCGCGCGTCGTCGTCCATGCCGATGTTGGCACCGTGCTGCGCCGAGAGGAACAAGAAAGAGCTCGCCAGCACGCGGGCCCAGCTCACCCGGCAGGCTTTACCGCGCAGCTCACCGGATTCACAAGCAGTGTTTCGCTCGATCTCGCTGTCAACCCTGCGCTCATGCGAGCTCAGCGGCGCGCCGGGTGCACCTGCGCTTGTCACGCTTGCGGTTGCGGCGGGCAGCGTTGCCGAGGGTGCGTCCACAAGCGGAGCGGTTGTCTGGTCACTCACGCTTGCCGATGCGGGCGGGTTCCCCGTCGTCACCTGCGCCATGGCCGATGCCGGAACGGCCAGCAGCACACACGCGAAAGCACGCATCAGGCTGCGAGCAGGGAACAGTGGAGAAAGCATCGGCTGCTCTCCAGTTTAGCTGGCTTTCGCACAGGCATACGCGGGAAGCTTTGCTGCCGCCAAACTACAATTTTGCCATGCACTGGCGAGACATGCTGGCGGAGGTGGACACGCTCGCCGCCGGCACGGTGACGAATCCTTCGCTGTCCGGCGTGACGTACGATTCGCGCCAGGTTCGGCCCGGTACGCTCTTTGTGGCCATGCGCGGCGGCAGCGCAGACGGCAACCGCTTTGTGCGAGCGGCGCGTGAGGCAGAGTGTGCCGCTGTCCTTACCGACTCGCGTGAGACCTTCACCTACCTCGACAGCTCTGAGTTTCCCGTGGCGCTTGTGGAACACGGCCGCAAAGCGCTTGCGCAGAGCAGCGCCGCGCTGCTTCACCATCCGGAGCGGCAACTCAGCCTCACGGCGGTGACCGGTACCAACGGCAAGACCACCACCGCGTTTCTCACCGAAGCCTTGCTTGCTTCCGTACAGCGCAAAACCGTACTGCTGGGCACAATCGAAACACGCGTGAATGGAACGGTGCGGCCAAGCGCGCACACCACACCCGAGAACAGCGATATTCTTCAGCTCTTCCGCGATGGCGTGGACGGTGGCGCGACCGAAGCCGTGATGGAGATGAGTTCGCACGCGCTGGAGCAGGGGCGCGTCTATGGCCTGCCCGTCGACGTTGCCATCTTCACCAATCTCACGCAGGACCACCTGGATTACCACGGCACCATGGCCGCGTACGCCGCCGCAAAGGCGCTGCTCTTCCACGGCGTGGGTGCGGCTCCGCCGCGCGTTGCTGCTCTCAACCGGGATGATCCCTGGTTTCCGCAGATGCACGCTGCCGCGGCCGGATGCGCAGAGGTCTGGACGTACAGCCTCAACGACCCTTCTGCTGACTTCATCGCCTCCAATGTGTCCTACGCTGCGGGCGAGACCCGCTTCACATTGCGCTGTCCTCATGGCACCGTGAACATCACGTCAGCTCTTACGGGCAGGGTGAATGTCTATAACCTGCTTGCCGCCGCAGCAGCCGCAATGGGCAGGGGCCTGTCTTTGGACGAGATTGTTCAAGGCGTTCGTCTGCTTAGAGCCGTGCCGGGCCGCTTTGAGACCGTTCCCAACACGCTGGGCATCACGGTCGTGGTGGACTACGCGCACACCGACGATGCCCTGCGGAACCTGCTGCTGCTGGCACGCGAACTGGCCGGCACGCATCGCGTGTTGACGCTCTTCGGCTGCGGCGGGGATCGGG
>CAXTJS010000080.1:4265-5831 GCA_964244605.1 uncultured Terriglobus sp.
GAAGATGGGTCGCGCGGCCGCGGAAGGCTCGGATGTCGTGATGATTACGAGTGACAATCCGCGCAGCGAGGATCCGCGGACCATTGCGGACGAGGCGATGGAGGGCGTTCGTGCTGCGGGCATGCACAACGTACGCATCGAGCTCGATCGTGCCATCGCCATCGCAGAGATCCTGCGGAGGGCACGAACTGGGGACATCGTGCTGCTCGCCGGCAAAGGTCACGAAAAGACACAGACAGCGCATGGCGTTGCTCGGCCGTTCGACGATGTAGCGGTTGCCGCTACGGCGCTGCGTGCACTGGAAGCAGCAAGGAAAGAGGCTTCATGACACTGACACTCGGCCAGATTGCCGATTGGATTCACGCTGAGGGCGACTTCACGTCAAGCACGGAAGTCTTTGGCTACTCTATCGACACGCGGACGCTGGCGGCGGGAGACCTGTACTTCGCCGTCACCGGCGAGCGGCTTGACGGGCATGATTTCGTGGAAGCTGCGCTCCGCAACGGTGCCGCCGCAGCCGTTGTAAGCACGCGCTGGATCGTGCCCGCCGGCGTGGACACCTGCAAGCTGCTGCGCCTGCCCGAGAGCGAAGACTGCGTGCTGCGAGGCATGCAGACGCTGGCCCACAAGGTGCGGCTTGCATGGGCTGAAGGCGATCCGCGGCGCAGGATCATCGGCATCACCGGCTCCGCGGGCAAGACCACCACAAAGGAGTGCGTTGCCGCCGTGCTTGCGTCCCGCTTCCAGGTGCTGAAGTCCGCCGGCAACCTGAACAACGGCTTCGGCATGCCGCTGCAACTGCTGAAGCTCGGCCCCGAACACGAGATCGCCGTGCTTGAGATGGGCATGAACCATGGTGGCGAAATCGCCGCGCTGGCGCGCATCGCCGAGCCGGACTGGGCCGTCGTGTCAAACGTTGCACCCGTGCACCTGGAGCACTTTGCAAACGGCATGGAAGGCATCGCCGCCGCGAAGTATGAGCTGGTGCAGGCGCTGCCGCCAACCGGCATCGCCTTTCTCAATGCCGACGACCGGTACGTCTCCACCTTTGGCCGCGAGCGCGAAGGGCACGTCCGATCCTTTTCGCTTCATGGAAAGGCGACCGTTCTCGCGACAGACGTAGAGAGCCTCGGCGCGGAGGGCATGCGCTTTCAGGTGCATGCACGCGGCGAAGCAATGCCGGCGACCATCGCCCTGCTCGGCGAGCACAACGTCTACAACGCCCTTGCCGCAATCGCGATCGGGCTCGAAGCCGGTATCGACCTCCCTACCTGCATTAACGCGCTCGCGGCTCTGCAGCCCGGCGACAAACGCGGCGAGCTGCTCCACTACAACGGTGCGCAGATTGTCAACGACAGCTACAACTCAAACCCTCGCGCGCTTGACAGCATGGTGGACGCACTCACGGCCATTGCAGCGCAGCGTCGTATCGTAATTGCGGGCGAGATGCTCGAGCTCGGGCCGGATGCCGGGCACTTGCACCACCGCTGCGGTGAGCACATGCGCGCTGCCGGAGTGGATGTGGTGGTCGGCAAAACAGCGGATAAGACTATGCAAACCTCTCAA
>CAXTJS010000080.1:5841-11775 GCA_964244605.1 uncultured Terriglobus sp.
CGGCGAGGCAAAGGCGCTTGCGGATGGCTTCGGCGAAGGTGCTCTCTTTCTTGAGACACCGGAGGAGGCTGGTTTGTGGCTCAAGGCAAACCTTCGTGAAGGCGATTCCGTATTGCTGAAGGCATCCAGAGGCGTGCAGCTGGAACGCGCGCTGGCCGTGCTGCAGCAGCATGACACGGCACCCAGCGCCCGCCCTGAGCGCACCACCTAGTACTCTGAACAGCGCATACCGAAACGCACCAACCACGCGGAGGAACGTTGCTCTACTGGCTGCTCTACCAAAAGCTTTACCCGATCTTTCGCGTCTTCCGCATCTTCCGGTATCTCACCTTCCGGTGTGTCTTCGCCTCACTCACGGCACTGCTGATCGGCATGCTTATCGGCCCCTTTGTGATCCGCCGGCTGCGCGAGTTCCAGATCGGCCAGTACATCCGCGATGAAGGCCCGCAAAGCCACAAAACAAAGTCCGGTACGCCCACCATGGGCGGCGTGCTCATCTGTATCGCGATTCTCATCCCCACGCTCTTGTGGAGCGATCTTTCAAACCCGTTTGTCTGGCTCGTGATGGGATCGACCGCAGCCTTCGCCGCCATCGGCTTCGCCGACGACTACATCAAGGTCGTGCACAAGCGGAACCTCGGCCTCACCAGCCGCCAAAAGCTGGCTTTCCAGTTCCTCGTCAGCCTCGCGGTTGCCGGTGTGCTCTGCGTTCTTCAGGGTAAGGGCTTCTACTCGACGCGGCTGGTTGTGCCTTTTCTGAAGCGGTTCCGGCCTGACCTGATCATCGGTGCGCTGCATCACGTGCATGGCTTCTATTGGCTGTCGTTTCTGCCGTTTGTCGCCTTTGTGATGCTGGTCATCACGTTCTCATCGAACGCGGTCAACCTGACCGACGGCCTGGATGGCCTCGCCATCGGCTGCACCATCATCGCGGCCGGCGCGCTCACGGTGCTTACCTACGTCAGCGGCCACGTCGTCTTCTCCGACTACCTTGAGATTCCGCGCATGCCGATGGTCGGCGAACTCACGGTCTTCTGCGGCGCGATGGTCGGTGCCTCCATTGGCTTCCTTTGGTACAACGCGCACCCAGCCGAGGTCTTTATGGGTGACGTCGGCTCGCTTGCGCTGGGCGGCGCTATCTCGACCGTTGCCGTGGTCATCAAGCAGGAGCTGTTGCTGCCCTTCATCGGCGGCGTCTTCATTCTGGAAGCGCTCAGCGTCATGCTGCAGGTGGGCAGCTACAAGCTGCGCGGCGGCAAGCGCATCTTCAAGATGGCGCCGCTGCACCACCACTTCGAGCTGAGCGGCTGGAGCGAGTCGAAGGTCATCGCCCGTTTCTGGATCATGGCGCTTGTCTTCGCGCTGTTCGCATTAACCACCTTAAAGTTACGTTAGGAGATGCCATGCAGATAGTTGAGAAGTATGCGCGCCTCTGGCCTAGAGAAGTCTTCGACTACAGGATAAGCAATCCGGGTAAGAAGCCCCGTTACCTAGCCAAGCGACTAGAGGTCTTGCAGAATCCCGGCGTTTACGTCCTCTACCGAGACGATGTTCCGTATTACATAGGTAAAGCTGGGGGTTGGTTATGGCAGCGCCTTGTGATACATGCACGCAAGCCGGACAGCCGCTATAGCAACTACTGGAATTACTTCTCCGTCTTCGTTATTCACGACGCCGAGCAAAGGGACGCCGTCGAGAGTATCTTGATCGCTGCCTTTCCTACTGCAAACAGTTCACGACCAAAGATCCAACGAGAGTTCCTTCCTGCATCCGTTCTGGCTCTCTGGCGAGAAAACCGAGACATCGTGAGAAGTCGCGATGAGGTGGAATCTTATACAGAAGGCACCAACACCGAGGAAGATGAGCTTTAAGAACAAGCGCGTGCTCGTCGTAGGACTCGGTAAGTCGGGCGTCTCCGCTGCGCTGTTTCTGCGCAGGCAAGGTGCGCGCGTGACGGTCAGCGATGCCCGGCCGAGCGATGCGCTGGCGCAGGAGATTCCCGCGCTGCTCGACGCGGGCGTAATGATCGAGACGGGCGGCCACGGCGTTCTGACCTTTCGGCGACAGGACCTCGTCGTCGTCTCGCCCGGCGTGCCATTGCAGACTCCGGAGGTCCAGCAGGTTTTGCGTTACGGCACACCGCTGATCGGCGAACTTGAACTGGCCGCGCAGTCCCTGCAGGGCCGCATCGTTGCCGTAACGGGGTCGAACGGCAAGACGACGACAACCGCGCTGCTCGGCCACATCTTTGCGCATGCGAAGCGCGAGACGCTGGTGGGTGGCAACATCGGGCTGCCTGTCGTGGAACTCGTCGAAAAAAGCACGCCCGCGACCTGGAGCATCCTTGAGGTCTCGAGCTTTCAACTGGAGACGATCCAGACGTTCCGTCCGCACATCGCGCTGGTGCTGAACATCACGCCGGACCACCTGGACCGCCACGGCTCTTTTGAAAATTATGCCGCGGCAAAGGCCCGCATCACCGAGAACCAGACCCCGGAAGACTTCCTGGTCCTCAACGCGGAGAACAAGCCCGCGCAGATGCTGGCGGCGAAGACAGCCGCGCAGGTCTTCTGGTTCAGCAACGCACGCCGCATCAAGCAGGGCGCGTTCACGCATGCGGACGGCATCTACTTCCTCGCAAGCGAGGGAGGCGCGCCGGAGCCCGTGATGCCGCTGGCGGAGGTGACGCTGCGTGGCGCGCACAACGTTGAGAACGTGCTTGCCGCCGTGGCCGCAGCCAGGCTTGCGGGCATCGCCGCCAAAGAGTTGCGGGCGGCTGTGGGCAGCTTCGTCGCGGTGGACCACCGGCTACAGTTCGTCGCAACCGTGAACGGCGTTGCGTTCTACAACGACTCCAAAGCGACTAATGTGGACGCGACGGAGAAGGCGCTGCTCTCCTTCGACAAAGGCGTGCGGCTCATCCTCGGCGGCAAGGATAAGGGAAGCGACTACACGACGCTTGCGCCTCTTCTTCGCGAACGCGCTGTCGCTGTCTACACGATAGGAGCCGCAGCGGAAAAGATTGAGCGGCAGTTACAGGGCGTGGTACCCATCCGCCATACAGAGACGCTTGCGAACGCGGTCAACCTGGCGTTCCGAGAAGCGGCTCCGGGGGAGACCGTTCTGCTGGCACCCGCATGCGCGTCTTTCGACCAGTTCGACAGCTATGAGCATCGCGGGCGCGTCTTTGCGGAACTGGTCCGCGGCTTAGAGAACAAAGCCGTTTAGCATCCCTCCGAAATCGTTCCGCTCCGAGAAAAAGAACAAGAGCAGAACGCAACGTACGCGGAGTTTGCGCGGAGTACGTCACGGATCCCGCTGCGTACTCAGCATGTACTCTGCGCACTCCGCGTTCTGCTTCTGCAGACACAACGCAGGCACCTTCCGGAAATACAGTACCGCCTGAGATACCTCCTGAGTACGGCGGAGCCGATCCGCGGCTACCCTTTTGCAAGGGCATATGGCGAAACGCGTCGGCATTGACAAATGGTTATTCGGGACGGTGCTGATGCTCGTTCTGTTCGGCCTGGTCATGGTGTTTTCTACGTCGGCCGTGCTGGCCAAGGCGCAGTTCGGGTCGCCCTACACGTTTGTGTGGAAGCAGGCCGCCTGGGCGTTTCTGGGCATGACCGCGCTGTTCGTGCTCATGCGAGTGGACTACCGCCGCTACAACAATCCCAAGATCGTCTTCCCTGCCGTATGCGTGACCACGCTGCTGTTGCTGGGCGTTTTCTTTATGTCCGGCATGAATGGCGCGCACCGCTGGATCCGCATTGGCGGCCAGACGCTGCAACCATCTGAGCTTGCGAAGCCGGTCATCATCCTCTTTCTCGCCTATTTCCTGCAGACCCGCATGCACCAGATGGACGACTGGAAGGGCACCATCCTGCGCGCGGTCGCCGTGCCGCTGCTGCTTGTCGGTCTCATCCTGAAGGAGCCGGACCTCGGCACCGCGCTCGTGTGCGTTGGCGTCACGGCGTGCATGCTCTACCTTGCGGGTGCGCAGTTCAAATACTTTGCGTATGCCGCCGTGCCGGGCGGCGCGATCCTCTACTGGATGCTCTTCCATGTGGCCTGGCGGCGCGCGCGCATGCTGGCGTTCGTCAACCCCGAGGCGGACCCGCGCGGTACCGGCTTTCACATTCTGCAGTCGCTCATCGCCGTCGGCACCGGCGGCTTCCGCGGACTTGGCCTGATGGAAGGCCGGCAGAAGCTCTTCTACCTGCCGGAGCCGCATACCGACTTTATCTACGCCACCATCTGTGAGGAGCTGGGCATTCTCGGCGCGATCTTCCTGCTTTGGCTCTTCTGCGTGCTCGGCTATCGCGGACTGCGTACCGCGATCCTCTCCACCGATCCGTTCGCGCGCTTCCTGGCGTTTGGGCTTACGACAGCCATCCTGATTCAGGCATTCTTCAACATCTCCGTGGTGTTGGCGCTGCTGCCGACGAAGGGTATCCCGCTGCCGTTCATCTCGTCCGGCGGCACCAGCGTGTTCATTACGCTTGCGAGCATGGGTGTGCTGCTGAACATCAGCCGCGAGATCGATTAGCTTGGCGGCAAACGCACCAGGTCTGCGGGTCCTCATCGCCGGCGGTGGGACTGGCGGCCATATCATTCCGGCGCTCGCCATCGGCCGCGAGCTTCGCGACAAGCACGGTGCCGAAGTTCGTTATGTGGGCACGGCGCGCGGGCTGGAGAGCCGGCTGGTGCCGGAAGCGGGCTTTGCACTCGACCTCATCCATGTCGGTCAGCTGAAGAACGTCAGCGTACTGACTCGCGTGAAGACACTTGGCGACCTGCCGCGTGGCATCGTCCGGTGCATGAGCCTGCTACGCACTGTCAAGCCGCAGGTCGTCATCGGCGTTGGCGGCTACGCCAGCGGCCCCGCGATGCTGGCGGCGGTGCTGCTGCGCATCCCGACGCTTGCCTTCGAGCCGAACGCCGCACCGGGTCTGGCGAACCGCCTTGTGGGCCGGTTCGTCTCTGCCGCAGCGGTCAATTTCCCCGAAACGGCAAGCCACTTCCGCAATGCGCAGGTTACGGGCATTCCCGTGCGGCCGGAGTTCTTCAGCATCCCTGAAATGCCGCAGGGCTCGCCGCGGCGATTGTTGATCCTGGGCGGCTCACAGGGCGCACAGGCGCTGAACGAAACGATGCCCGTCGTGGCCGAAGACCTGCTTGCGGCCTTCCCGGACCTCAGCATCGTGCACCAGACGGGCGAGCGGCACCTGCAGACCACACTGGAGCGCTACCGCCAGGCGGGCACGACTAGCGCGGAACGTCTTCGCGTCCAGGCTTTCGTCAACGCCATTGAGGAGATCGCCGAGGCAGACCTCTTACTCTGCCGGTCCGGAGCCAGCACCGTCGCAGAGCTCTGCGCTGCCGGCCGTCCTGCGATCTTTGTACCCTTCCCGCAGGCAGCGGACGATCACCAGACGCGCAATGCGCAGGTCATCGTTCACGCCGGTGCGGCGGAGCTTCTGCCGCAACACGACCTCTCGCCTGCGACGCTCCAGCCTTTGCTGATAGACATGCTGAGCGATCCGGCAAGGCTAAAACAGATGAGCTACTCGGCGCGCCGGCTTGCGCGTCTTGAGGCGCTGCAGAGCATCGTGACGCTCGCGCTCTCCATCGCGCGCTAACGGCGAAGCAAAGGAAAGGCCCGGGGGAGGGATCCTGTTTAGCGGTGTCCGCCACCACCGCCGTGCGAGCCGCCGCCGGTCCCGCCGGTACCGCCGCCACCGCCGCTGAAGCCACCAGAATGACCGCCACCGAAGTTACCGCCGTTGGAGCCGCCGCCGTTCGACCCGCCAAAGCTTCGCTGCTGACCTCCACCGAAGCTCCCGCCTGCTTGGGTGCCGCCAAAGCTGCGCTGCTGGCCGCCGCCGAAGGTGTTGCCGCTAAAGCCCCTCTGCTGGCCTGCGCCGAGCG
>CAXTJS010000081.1:0-5950 GCA_964244605.1 uncultured Terriglobus sp.
ATGTCAATGCCGGGGAACTTCTCATCCTGCAGGATGTTACCGATCACGCGTTCGACGCCGATGTTGGTGCCGATGGCGAACTCGCCCACCCGGTCGCTGTTGGCATCGGTGTGGGTGTACGCCCAAAAGTCCTTCTCGAGCTTTTTGTCGTCGCACGAGATGCGCTTGATGCGATTGCCCTCGATCGCGATCGTGAGGGGCGTTCTGCGCAGGATGCCGTAGCGCGCGCAGAGAAAATCACCAACCACTCCGTCCACGACGAACACGCCGTTGACCTCGTCCGGTGCGGTGAAGCACTCGCCGCCGGGCAGATTGCCCCACTTCTCCGTGGAGATGATGCCGCTGGTCTTGAACCACTTGTAGGCCGAGTTCAGCGTTGCATGGATATCAGTGCCAGCAGCCGTGGTGGCGCGCACGTAGGTGGCCTCGCGCACGCGATCAAGCACGGCCTGGCTGAGACGATCGACCAGAGCGAAGTCGGCGCGCATGCCCTGCACCATGATCTCGGGCGTGATGTTGACCATGTGCGCGTGGCGCATGCGGCGGCGGTTCACCACGTCAGTCATCTGCATGCGGCTGCGCAGCTCATTCGCCTGCACTTCCACGGCGAAGATGCTTACCTGCGAGGACTCCATGTCTTCAAGCACGGCCTGCGGCATGCCAGTGAGCGGCCTCGGCGCGAGTTCCTCGAGCACATAGCCATTCCAAAGGCAGCCGATGCGATCCAGCTCCACCGCGATGGCGGCGGCGACCTCCATCGTCTTTTCATCGGTGATCAGCGTGACCTTCTCGTCTGTCTGGATGCGAAGGCAGGTGGTGACGGCATTGCGCGCGCCGGCCTGGAACGACGGTGGAAACGGAACGGTAGACAGACGTGTGGTCGCAAATGCGGTCGGCATGCACTCTCCCTGCATGTATTGTCTTCTGTTTCGATGCTCCGGTGGAGCAGAGAATGCGCGCTTTTCGCACGGCTGACGCGGAAAACCCCGGCGATTCACATCGCCGGGGTTTCTGATGCAAGTGATGGGTTACGCGCGGTAGAGCTCGTGCGGAATGTGCTCCAGCATCTCGAGGTGTGCCGCGGTGGGTTTGGTGGGCTCGTTCATGACCTTGAGGAAGGCCGTCTGGAAGGCCTGCATCTCATCATGCGTGCCCACGGTGACGCGGACGTAGGTCGGCATGATGGGCCAGACGCGGCCGATGGCCACCTTCTCACCGAGCATGGCCGCCTGCACTTCTTTACCGGGGCGGTTCACGTTCACCATGAACATGTTCGACTGCGATCCAGGAACGTACTTGAAGTTGTTCTTCTCCAGAAAGGCGAGGGTGTTGTCGAGGTTGTCGCGGTTAATCTTGCGGCGCAGCGGCACCAGATCTTTGTCGATGAGGCTGGCGTGTGCCGCTGCCGCACTGACGAGGGAGATGCTGCCGATCTGCCGGTCGCTGGTGGTGACATTCTCAAACTTGGCCAGGAGGTCAGGCCGTCCGAAGGCGAAGCCGGCGCGGATGCCCGCCATACCATAGATCTTCGAGAAGGTGCGAAGGACGATGATGTCCTTATCCTGCGCGACGAGATCGATCACCGACTCATGCGTGGAGAAGTGGTGGTACGCCTCATCCACGATCACAATCGAACCCGCCGGCTTGTTGTTCACGAGCCAAACGATGTCTTCCTTCGGCGTCATGGTGCCGGTGGGATTGTTCGGGTTCACGATGTAGTAGGCGCCCGGGTTGGGGTGCGCGGCGAGCATCGCTTTCACGTCGTACTTGTAGGTCTTCGCGTCGAGCGGAACGGCGAAAGCCTTGGCCTTCATGGTCACCGCGGCGCGTGGGCCCTGCTCATAGGTCGGGTCGCCATGCACGAGCGGCTTGTCCGGGCCGATGTTGCTCATCAGCGCGAGATCAAGCGGGCCGCCGGAACCGGGATAAAGGCGAACGTAGCCCTTCTTCAAGCCAAACTCATCGCTGATGGCCTTGAGCGTCGCGCCGGAGTGCATACGGTCATAGCGGCCACCGGTGGGCGCGTATTTGGTAATGGCGGCGAGGGCGTTTGCACTCGGCCCGAGCGGGTTCTCGTTGGAGCTGATAATGACGGTGCCCGGCGCTTCACGCGGGATTTCCCAGTCGTCTGCATTCCGGCGAGGACGCGGGCTGCCACCCGAAGCGGCCGACTGTGCGGCTGTTGCCTGCAGGGCACTTGCCATGCTGGGCACGGTTGCGATCGCGGCCGAAGCAATGCCGGCGGTACGCAGGAAAGAACGGCGGGACGTAGGTAGGGTGCTACAGAACTTCTGGAAATCCATGGTGCCTCTCCTCAGGGTGGACTGCGGTGGGACAGAATCGGATACACGTCGGCGAAACGACGCGAGTATGCGTTTGCAGATTTCGATGAAGCTGTGATGTGGATCACACATGCTGACGGCTGCACATGCTGATTTGTTTCAAAATACAGTGAATCGCCGCTTTGTGCGCGTGTGATTTTCACAATTGTGCGCACGGTGGTAGAAGAGCAGATCTCGTCCCGCACCGGACGGGTTTGCCCCATGTCCCAGACACGGGGCACCCCATTGCGCATCGCTACAGGTCGGCCCGCGTCTCGCTTGCCATGTAGTCGACCACATCCTTCAGATTGCCAGTCCTGCGGTAAACGGCGAGTTGACGATCCGCTCCGCTGCCCTGCTCGAGCATGGTGCGCACGTAGTTGATTTGCTCGCGGCTGCCGAGTTCGTCAACCACATCGTCGATGAAGTGGAGGTACTCCTCAATGAGTTCGCGCTCGGGGACCTCGGTTTCCTTCCCGAAGTCGATCAGCTTGCCGTCAAGGCCGTAGCGCACGGCACGGAACTTGTTCTCCATGAGCAATGCGCGTGAATAGTGGCGAAAGTCGACGTTGTTCGCGTGCAGGCAGTGCAGCTTCATAGCCGTCGCCTGGATGAGTGCCGCGATGGCGACGGACTCCGCTGCCCGCATCGGAATATCGCAGATGCGCACTTCGACGGTGTTGAAGAAGGGGTGCGGGCGCACGTCCCACCAGATCTTTTTCGCATTGTCGATGCTGTTGGTCTTGATGAGCAGGTTGACGTACGCCTCAAACTCGCTCCAACTGGCGAAGCTATCGGGCAGGTTGGTACGCGGAAAGTGCTCGAAGACCTTGGCGCGATAGCTTTTGTAGCCGGTCTCCATGCCGAGCCAGAAGGGCGAGTTCGTGCTGAGCGCGAGAATGTGCGGCAGAAAGTACCGCAGTGAGTTCATGATGCGGATTGCCGCTTCACGATCCTCGACACCGACGTGTACGTGCAGGCCGAAGATGAGATTGGAGCGCGCAACGAGCTGCAAGTCCTCAACCACCTGGGCGTAACGCGGGTCGGGATAGATCTCCTGCGATCGCCAGTCCGCAAAGGGATGCGTGGCACCGGCAACGAGCACAAGGCCGTTCTCCTCGGCCAGGTGGATCATGTTGCGGCGCAAATCGTAGAGGTCTTCCTGCGCCTCCTGGATGTTCTGGCAGACGCGCGTGCCTACCTCGATGACGGATTGGTGAAGCTCAGCTTTGACGCGCTCCTCCAGCCGCAGCTTGCCGTGCGCAAGCATCTCGGTGGAGACGTGGGAGCGCAGGTCGCGCGTCTCCGGGTCGATGGTCTGGTACTCCTCCTCGATGCCGAGGGTGAATGTGGGTCGCGCCATGACACCTCCCTCACCTGTCGACGGTAGCCGTCGCAAGTGTGTGGAGAGATGCTACTGCATGCGGCAGGGACACCGATTCCGAAGGCTATGGGCGGTTGATATTCTCGTACCAGCGCAGCGGCCGCGCAAAGAGGATCAGTTCTCCCGGCTTCGGCTTCACCTTGACGGTGCCGCAACTGTTCTCCGCCGCTACGCCCCGCTCTGCGATCTGCTGCAGGTTATAGCCCGGAGCGGGCTCACCCTGCGGGTGTTTGCGGCAATCGACCCGGTCGTCTGGCGTAAGGAGCACGCGTACCGGCGTGCCGAGCGGCTCCGGCATAATCGCCGTGCCGGCAGGTGTCGTCGTGAGTGTGTAGCCCGGTGTGCCTGCATCGTCATACCAAAGGTGCACGTGGCTGTTGTCCAACGGCGCCCCATTGCGGCCGTCAATGAGCCGAATCTGGAAAACGCGCGAGTCCGGTGCTAGTTCGGCGGACTGCGCCGCAGCGTTTGGAGGTGGGCTGGTGACGGGCGGCACGGGAACGCCCGCGGGCGGACCACTGAGTTGCGCATGCATCGGGACGCACGCGCATGCCAGGCACGAGAGCAACGCAGAACGCAAAAGATCAGAGCTTCGTCGATGCTTGCTGAAACAGAGGGACACCGCAGCCTACTCTTCCGGCTCATCGCGCAATGCGTTTGCCGCCTGCTTTTTGACGGCGTGCTTCTTCGCCGGCGACTTCTTTGCGGCGGCCTTCTTGGCCGCATGCTTCTCTGCGTGCTTTTCAGCATGCTTCTTCGCCGGATGCTTCTTGGCGGGCGTCTTCTTTGGAGCGGACTTCGAGGCGATGCTGCCTCCACCGACCAACTCGGCATGGTCTGCACCCAGCAGGCTGGCCCAGCGCAGGTTTGGCCCAGAGCCGTCGTTGGCTTGTGCACGCGCCACCGCCATCTTCGCGACGGCATCCACGATCCACTCAAAGTTCTGTTCGCCGACAGAGTGGTAGTCCGCGTCGGGTGCCGGGTTCATGAAGTCGATGGCGTACGGCACGCCGTCTTCCACGGCAAACTCAACCGTGTTCAGGTCGTAACCGAGCGCCTGGCAGAGCGTGATCGCATCCCGCTCCACGCGCTCGAGCAGTGCCGGATCGTACGTCGGGGGGTTCTTGACATAGCGCTCGTGGTGGGGCCGGGAAGGATCATACGGCATTATGCGAACATGCTTCTGGTCAACAACATAGCAGCGAAAGTACTCGCGGAACTTTACCGCTGCCTGCAGCGTCATGCAAAGCCGGTGCGACTGGTCGTAGCCGTGAAAGAACTCTTCGGGCGAGTGCACGTGGTACACGTCGCGCCAGCCACCACCGTCGTGCGGTTTGAGGAACGCTGGGAAACCGACGTAGTCGAAGACGCTCTGCCAGTCGTACGGAAACTGCTGGTTGCGGAAGGAGACGTCGTTGGTATCTGGAGGCATCTCCTTGTGCGGCAGGATGACCGTCTTCGGCACGGCAACGCCAAGCTTCGCGGCAAGGGCATAGTTGAAGAACTTGTCGTCGGCACTCCACCAGAACGGGTTGTTGATGACGTCGGTACCGGTGAGCACGGCGTTTTTCAGGTACGAGCGGTAGAACGGCACGTCATGCGAGATGCGGTCGACGATCACGGAATAGCCGCAAGGTACTGCCTCCTTCACGACGCCGACTTCAACGAACTCGGCCTGAATGTCAGGCAGGTTCATGGAATTGATGCGGTCGACGAAGGCACCGGGAAAGGTGTTTTCCTGGCCGAAGAGGATGCCGATCTTTTTCACGTGCTGGTCTCCTTGCTGTTCGCTTTCGATGCGACGTGCCCCGTGGCGGTTCGCCTGCACCTCACAAGTAGGTCTGAGCCATGCGCTGCCACCACGGCCAGTCATGGCCGGTGTTGTCGCCCCACACGTCGAGCCGCACGGGGATGCCCTTCTCACGCAGAATGCGGCCGAGGCGTTCGTTGTCGTCCCAGCACTGGTCATGCACGCCGGTGGCCAGGACGTAGGTGTTGCCGCGCATGCGGTCCAGCTGCCACGACTCGCCGAGGTTCGGCAGGAAGTGCGTGGGAAGCGTGAGGTAGCAGTCCTCGTCGTAGTAGCCGCGCAGCATACGACTGACCACGTCGAAGGCTCCACTCATGCTGAGCACGGCAGAGATGCGGTCCGGGTGCCGCAAGGCCATGCTCACCGCGTGAAAGCCGCCGAACGAGCAGCCAAGCATTGCGACCGTTTCGCGGGAGGTCTGATAGCGAATGTGCG
>CAXTJS010000081.1:5960-11630 GCA_964244605.1 uncultured Terriglobus sp.
GGGATGAGTTCGTCCAGGATGTAGCGCTCATACTGCAGGTGGCGCGCGATGCGCCAGCGGCCCGGCACGTCGGCCGCGTACCAGCTTTCGCTGTCGACCGAGTCGACACACCAGAGCTGGATCTCTCCGCGCTCGATCTTGTCGCGGACGGCCTCGACCATGCCGAAGTGCTCGAATTCGTAGAAGCGGCCGCAGGAACTGGGAAACACGATCACGGGCAGCCCGGCGTGGCCAAAGGTGAGCCGCTCCATGCGGCGGCCGAGCGCAGCGGAGTCGTCAACGTGGTACTCGCGCTGCATCGCCATCGCCTCTCTGGTCTGCCACCGTGGCCTTCCGGCAACAACGCTGCCGCTGCGCCCCGGCTTTGCTACCCTTCAGAAATCGTACTGCATGGCCCCTTTCTCCCAGCACGAGCGCGACCCGGTGGCCTTGGCAGAACTGCCGGACAGCTTGGACAGCGGCCTTAACGGAAGCATTGAAACGTCTTCCCTCTCGCTCAGGCCACCGGTGGACGGCTCCCGCTACTGGCGCATTCAGAACTGGCGCTCAAACGCGCTGCCCACGCCGCGCGACCTCTTCGTACACCTGCCGGAGGAGTACCTGCAAGAGCCGGACCGGAGCTTTCCCGTGCTGCTGCTGCACGACGGGCAGAACCTCTTTGACGGTGACCTGTCGTATGTGAAGGGCAGCACCTGGCGCTGCGGCAGCACGGCGGACGAGCAGATCGCCCGCAGTGCAGTAATGCCGCTCGTGCTGGTGGGCATCGGCAACACCGGCGTGGAGCGCATGGCCGAGTACACGCCGACGTCCGACACGCGCCTCGGCGGCGGCAAGGGACCGCTCTACGCAAAGCTGCTGGTGGAAGAGCTGCTGCCTGTGTTGCTCCGCGATCTGCGGCTACAGCCCGGAGCGGAGAACACCGGCATCGCCGGCTCCTCCCTCGGCGGCCTCATCTCGCTCGCGATCGGCCTGCAATACCCGCAGGTCTTCGGCAAGGTGGGTGTACTCTCACCATCGATCTGGTGGGACAAGCGCTCCATCCTGGACGAGGTGCGGTCCCTGGCCGAGCGCCTTCCGTTGAAGATCTGGTTGGATATGGGTACGGCAGAGGGCCAAATTCACCTACGCGATGCAGACCTGCTGGCACACCTGCTCGAGCGCAAAGGTTGGAGGATGGATGCCGTCTCCACACCGCCGAAGCCGGTCGGCGTGCGGCGGCTGGCGAGTCCCTTTGAGCGCCCGGTCTCGCCAAAGCTCGGTCCGGCAAACCTCCATTACGAACGCGTGCCCTGGGGCTTGCACAATGAAACCGCGTGGGCGGCAAGGTTCGGCGACGTGCTGCGTTTTCTTTTCCCAGCCTGATCAACTTGCGCAAGTGAAGACCAGCTCACTTCCCGACACGATTCGCTCAGCCCTATTTCCGCAAAGTCGAACAGGGGTGTGCCCCATGTCAGGATTCTCGGATATGGGACCTCTCAGAACCCATGTCCCAAATGCGGGACATGGGGCACACCTACACCCAAAGGCTGTGGGTTAGCTGCGGGAGCGGCAGCGGACGGCCTTCTTCTCCGCTTCAATCTGAATCGCATGCGCATTCACAATGGACTGGATCAGCCCCGGATAGCGCGTCTCTACCTCTCCGCATCGTGAGGTATTGCGCATCTCCACGCCGTGTCGCTCGCCCCGGATCAAGCCTGCCTCGCGAAGCATGCGCATGTGCTGCGAAAGCGTCGACTTCGGGATGGGCTTCTGCAGCACACTGACGACTGTCTTACAGTTTTGGGCGCAGGTCTGCGCCGCAATTTCGGCGTATAGTGCCACACGCACCGGGTCTGCCAGGGCATGCAGAATCGCTTCAACCGGCACATCTTCGATCCTGGGGTGAACAAGCGGCTTCATGGCGATTCCCTGTCCCTCCATCGTAGATGGTCAAGCTTTAACAAAGACGCAGCGCGGGCACCATAGTTCCTAAGTTCTGAACTTTTGCATCTTGCCGACCTGCTGCACATCTCTTGATTAAATCGATACGTGCGCTCACGCATGTATCGCGTTAGGAGAAGCGATGGGAAAGCTCGACGGTAAGGTTGCGGTCATCACCGCAGGAACAAGCGGAATGGCACTGGCGACGGCAAAGCTCTTTGTGCAGGAAGGTGCGTACGTCTTCATCACCGGCCGGCGTCAAGACGTTCTGGACAAGGCGGTCAAGGAGATTGGCCGCAATGTCACAGGTGTGCAGGGTGACGCTTCAAAACTGGAAGACCTAGACCGGCTGTTCGAGATTGTGAAGCGCGAGAAAGGCTCCATCGATGTACTCTTTGCCAGCGCCGGCCGCGGTGAGTTTGGCACTCTGGACCAGGTAACCGAGCAGCACTTCGACGATATCTTCGACCTGAATGTGCGCGGTACCCTGTTCACCGCGCAGAAGGCAATCAAGATGTTCAACGACAACGGCTCGATCATCCTCAACGGTTCCATCGCGGGCTCAAAGGGCTTCCCCGCCTTCGGTGTGTATGCCGCAAGCAAAGCAGCCGTTCGATCCTTCGCGCGCACATGGCTCAATGAGCTGAAAGATCGGCGCATCCGCGTAAACGTCATCAGCCCGGGACCAATCGACACACCCATTTTGGAACCGCTCGGTGAAGAGGCGAATAAGCAGTTCGCCGCAATGGTGCCCCGAGGGGAGATCGGCAAGTCAGAAGAGATCGCCACGACGGCGCTTTTTCTCGCCTCCAGCGATTCAAGCTTCATCAATGGGGTGGAGCTCTACGTCGACGGCGGCATCATGGCGATCTAATTGCGACCTTGCGCGTTGAGAGGACGACTCGTGGGTCGTCCTCTCAGTTTCCGTGTAGGGCTGCTGCAACGGATCTGCTCAGTCGCAGGGGTACAAGATGGCGAGTTCGTTGCCCTTTTCAGAGTTTTCAGCGATACTTGGAGGGTTGGAAGCAGTGTGTGCGCCCGCCGTACCATCGCTGAGGCAGCACCCTGATCTCTGTCGGACTTCTGTCCGTTCCAAACAGTTTGCGCTTTGAGAGGATATTCCTGTGGTCATGATTCGTTTGTCGCGCGTTGGAGCGCGGAAGCAGCCCTATTACCGCATCGTCGTCATTGAGAAGGACCGTGCTCGCAATGGCCGATCCATCGAAGTCGTCGGCACCTACAACCCGCGTACGGAGCCGGCTTCCGTTGTGCTGAAGCGAGATCGCATCGATTACTGGAAGTCGGTAGGCGCGCAGCCCTCCGACATCGTCGCCAAGCTGCTCGAGAAGACGCCGGTCGCTACGACGGCTGCGGAGCCTGTCGCGGCATAGCCCTCTTCCTTCGAAGAACCAGCGGCCGGTGCCAATTTGGTGCCGGTTTCGCTTTTGTTCGGAGAAACGATAGCCATTCTCCGGTTTCTTCCCTATCGTTGAGGGATGGATCGCGCGCCATCTGAGCTGCGCGGCATTTTCTTGCAAGGAATATCCTGCATGTCTGCTTCCCCCCAGGAAAACGTTTCAGAAGTAATGCTTGGCGACCGCATGGCCAACCTGCTGACCGGCATGGTGCGCAGCCTGGTCGACGAGCCCGACACCGTACGAGTCGAAAAAGACGAAGCTGCCGGCAGCACGACCTTGCGCCTCTACGTTGCCTCAGAAGATTTGGGCAAGGTCATCGGCAAACAGGGTCGCACGGCGCGGTCGCTGCGCACGATTCTGAATGCGATCGGCAGCAAGGCGCAGCACCGCATCCAGCTTGATGTGCTGGAAGACGGCGCAGCCTCGCTGAACTAGACTCGCCTGCCGCAGCAGTGGATGGGCAGGCGGAAGTCTGCCATGCTGTTGCTGTGAGTGTTCCGGAAGCAGACTGGGTGGTGCTTGCACACATCGTGCGTCCTCAAGGGCGCAAAGGCGAGGTGCTGTGCGATCTGCTGACCGACTTCCCTGAAAAGTTCTCAGAGCGCACAGAGTTGCGCGTCCGGCGTCTCAATGGCCAGGTGCAACAGCATCGGCTTGAAAGCTTTTGGCTGCCCACCGGCAACTCGGCGGGCCGCGTGGTGCTGAAATTTGCAGAGGTCGACAGCATCTCCGCGGCGGAGAACCTTGCCGGGTGCGACGTTATCATCCCGGAGAGTGAGCGCGTTCCGCTGGAAGCGGACAGCTTCTACGTGAGCGACCTGCAGGGCTGTGTGCTCGTGAACGTGGCGGGCGACGGCGGCCCCGAGGAGCTGGGCACCGTCACCGACGTGCACTTCCCGGCGGACACCTCCGGCCGCAAGCTGGAAGACGCCGCTCCCCTGCTCATCGTGACGCGCGGCAACGGCGACGAGGTCATGGTCCCCCTCGCGAAGGAGTTTCTGCGCAGTCCCGACCTGAAGAACCGCCGCATCGAGATGCACCTGCCTCATGGGCTTGTGGAAGCCAATGGCTGAAATTGCGGCAAGCACGAAGCAGCCGATCCGCTTCGATCTGCTCACCATCTTTCCTGCGTTTTTCGCAGGCCTGTTGGAGTTCGGCGTCGTCGCGCGTGCGGTGAAGACGGGCCTCGCATCCGTTCACGCGCACGATCTGCGAGACTTCACCCACGACCGGCACCGCACCGTAGACGACCGACCCTTCGGCGGCGGTGAAGGCATGGTGCTGAAGCCGGAACCGCTCTTCGCAGCCGTGGAGTCGCTTGCATTGCCGCCCAAACGTGAGCGTGCCGATACGGGGACGACCGTCATCGTGCTCTCCGCTCAGGGTGAGCGTTACACGCAGGGCGTCGCGCACCAGCTTGCGGGCATGCAGCGCGTCGTGCTGATCTGTGGCCGGTATGAGGGTGTAGACGAGCGCGTAACGGAGCACCTGTGCGACCGCGAGTTCTCCATCGGCGACTACGTGCTGTCCGGCGGAGAATTAGGCGCGGCGGTCATCGTGGACAGCGTCGTCCGACTACTGCCAGGTGTTCTTGGCAACGCGGACTCTGCCCACTACGAGAGCTTCGGCGTTCACACGGATGCAGCGTCGCAGGCAGACGGGCCTCCATCGGCAGTATCCGCCGCGGGCGGGCTGCTGGACTACCCGCACTACACGCGACCCGCAGAGTTCCGCGGCATCGGCATCCCTGACGTACTCGCAGGCGGGGACCACGCCGCCATCCGTCGCTGGCGGCGCGAGCGGGCACTGGAGAAGACTTTTCGTAATCGGCCAGACCTGCTGGAAGGTGCCGATCTGAGCCGGGCAGACCAGCGCTTTGTGGATGCGCTACGAGCCTCCGCAACCGCGAAGTAAAAGAAACGATTGCACCGGAAGTGCGATACACTGAACAACGAAATCAAGTAAGGAAACGTGCGTTCATGTCTATCCACCCCATCATGCAGAAGCTCGCGGCAAAGCTCGAGCGGACAGACCTGCCCGAGTTCGCCCCCGGCGACACGGTGCGGGTACAGGTAAAGATTAAAGAAGGCGACAAGGAGCGTCTGCAGGCGTTTGAGGGCATGGTTATTGCCCGCAAGAACGGTCCGCAGGGCAGCTTCACCGTGCGCAAGATGAGCTTCGGCCAGGGCGTCGAGCGCATCTTCCCCTTCAACTCAAAGGTCGTCGACAAGGTTGAGAAGGTTCGCTCGTACGAAGTGCGCCGCGCCAAGCTCTTCTACCTTCGCGGCCTGCGCGGCAAGGCCGCCCGTCTGCGCGAGGTTGGTCGCACAGC
>CAXTJS010000082.1:0-10375 GCA_964244605.1 uncultured Terriglobus sp.
CCGTCTCAATGTTGTGATTCAGGATTTCGGGCTTCGCTGCAACGACGAGGCGGATCGCCTCTTCCGTGCCCTGGAAGTCCGGCGTCAGCACTTCCACCTGGCACCCGGGAGCCTGCCTGCGGATCTCGTGGATCACTTCGACAAAGGCACGAGCAGCACCGGTGTTGTCGTCATCGCGATTCACGCTGGTCACAACGGCGTGCTGCAGGCCAAGCTGCGCGACAGCGTAGGCCACGCGGCGCGGCTCATCGTGGTCGATAGGCTCGGGCTTGCCGCTGGGTACCGCGCAAAAGCCGCAGCGGCGCGTGCAGCTGTTGCCCAGCATCATGAAGGTGGCGGTCTTGTGGTTCCAGCACTCGCCGATATTGGGGCAGTGCGCGCTCTCGCACACGGTGTGCAGGCCGAGCTCGCGGGTGAGCCGCTTGAGCGAGTGGAAAGTCTCCCCCATGGGCGCGCGCGCCTTCAGCCACTCCGGCTTGGGTGCGGCCTTCTTCGGGGCGAGATCAATTTGGATCAGCTCGGCTGCGGGGCTCACAAATCCAATGGTAAACCTCACTTGAATTCCCTATAGTCCGTCGTATGATCCGTCGCGTTCAGATTGGAGAGTTCCTTCCCGTTGCAATCCTCTCCCTCGCGATTTTGCCTGCAGGCTGTGCAAAGCCCTCAGAAACCCGGACCTATGCTTCAAGCGTGAAGGAGCTGTCGTACCGAGTCGAGGAGTATCAAGGACGAGGAGCGATCGCACCAAACTCGACCGCAGTGTTCGCGGTATTGCGAACAGCCCAGGGGCACAGCGAAAAGCTCGTGCTTTCGGGCACCTATGTTGATCTCGAATCAATCTCGTGGGTGGGCGACAATGAAGGTTCTATATGTTTGTCAGGTGGCTACACCGAGATCTATCGACGTATCGTCGCTCTTAGTGTCGGTAGTAGGTTTACACACACCTAAGCGACAATTGCCAGCCAGCTACTCCGGCAGGTACCACGGCACGTTGATGATTGCCACGTTACTAACGCCACGCATCAACAGGATGCCGCGGATTGCCGTCGCACGGTGGTTGTGCAGAAGCCAGTGGTACCAGTGCGTGGCGATCAGGTCCGGCAGCACCAGCGCGATCTTGCGGTCGGGAAACTCGCCCTGCATGTGCACTACCGCGTTCACGATGGGAGACGTGATGAACCGGAAGGGCGACGGCACGCTGAGGACGCGCGGCGGCTGCTTGCCCTGCCGCTCGGCGGCGGCGTTCAGGTCGCGCTGCCAGCCTTCGGCGGTGTGCTCGTTGACCTCGTCCGGGCACTCCACGTGCAGCACGGTGACGTCGGTGGTGAGCGCGCAGGCAAACTGCAGCGCCGCCTGCGAGGCCTTGTTCCACGACGACACGGGGATGACGGCGACGGGCGGCTCGGCAGGCAGAATCTCAAGCCGCCTGATCGCCGTCGCATCCGCAACGCTGCGGTAATGACGGTGCACGGCCTTCATCAGCAGGATGACGAGCGGCACCATGAGCACCGTGATCCAGGCGCCCTCGGTGAACTTGGCGACGAGCACAATCACCACGGTGATGCCGGTGGCGATGGCACCGATGAGATTGATGGCGAGGTAAAGCTTCGACCGCGGGCCGCCCTCGCGCCGCCAGTGCATCACCATCCCGGCCTGCGAAAGCGTGAACGACAGGAACGCGCCGATTGCGAACAACGGGATCAGGCGGTCCGTAACGCCGCCGAAAGCAATCAGGATGATCGCGGACAGGACAGCCAGCACCACGATGCCCTCGGCGTAGACCAGCCTGCGCCCGCGAATGGCAAAGAAGCGTGGCAGATAGCCGTCTTCAGCGATGGCCCGGCACAGGCGTGGAAAGTCCGCAAAGGCCGTGTTCGCCGAGAGCGACAGCAGCACCAGGATTGATGCGATGGTCGCGTAGTAGAAGACGCCCTTGCCGGCAACAGCCGCGGCGATCATCGACAGGAGGCTCTGGTAGTTCGGCTTGCCCGGATCTGTCGCCACGATGCCGTACGCCCGCGTCAGGTGCGCGATGCCCAGCAAAAACACGGCCAGCAGCGCGACGATCACGGCCAGCGTGTGCCGCGCCCGCTTCGCCGTCGGCTCCTTGAAGGCCATCACGCCGTTGCTCACCGCCTCAACGCCTGTGAGCGCGGTGCAGCCGCTGGCGAACGCACGCAGCAAGAGCCACGTGCTCACGGCGGCAAGCGCGTGCTGTGCCTGCGGCGAGGGCGGCGCGACCACCGGCACGGGATGCGGATGCCCCAGCGTCTTGAAGAGGCCCCAGCCCAGCAGCACCAGCATGCAGACGATGAAGTAGTAGGTCGGCACGGTATAGATCAAGCCGTTCTCACGCACGCCGCGCAGGCTGATGAACGTGAGCACCGCCAGGATCGCCAGGCAGATAGCCAGCGTGTGCGGCTGCAGCCATGGCACTGCGGACACGAGCGCGCCCACGCCGGTGCTGATGCCGACACCCACATCCAGCAGGTAGTCCAGCATGAGCGCCGCGCCGGCAAGCAGGCCCACGTTTTGACCCAGGTTCTTGCTCGCGACCGTGTAGGAGCCGCCGCCCTGCGGGTAGGCGTCGATCGTCTGCCGGTACGAGAAGAAGACCACCAGCAGCAGCGCGATGATGGTAAGGCTGATGGGTAGCACATAGGCGACGCCCGCAGCGGCAACCGGAATCAGGATGGTCAGCGCAGCCTCGGGACCGTATGCGGCGGAGCCGAGCGCGTCAAGCCCGAACGACGGCACGCCCGTAAAGACGCCGACGCGCTGCTCGCTATCTTCCTCTGACGCGAGGGGCTTGCCCAGTAACCAATCCATGAGCGGCATCGCAGAGGTGAGATGCAGCCTCTCCGCAGGCATACTGCTACCCGCCTGAAAAGTTCGCGTGGTATGACAAGGCCGGGCCTGTCTTGTCGACATCGCAGCCGAGCAGCGCAACGAAGCGATGGCGATGCAAAGCTGCCGGAGTTCCTGCTGTCTAAGGCTTGCATCATGTTTGCTCGTTACGAGTGCTTCAGAGTCCGCCACACCGTTCTTCCTGCAATGAGCGCAAGTAGAACGGCAACGGGAACCCTGGTCCTGCTGCTTGCCGTGCCTGCTGCCCACGCCGTCTCGTGCAAGCCACCCGGCCCGGACTGCACCATCACCACCGACCGGCCCACCTTCATGAACAGCAGCACGGTGGTGCCGTGCCGCAGCTTGCAGGTGGAGTCGGGCCTGCTCGTCTCGTCAGAAAACAAGCAGCGCGGCTACGATGTACCCGAGGCGGCCCTGCGCTTTGGCCTGAGCGACAGGACGGAGCTGCGCGCGAGCTTGCCGAATTACTTCCAGAACTACACCGCGGGCAGCAGCCCGGCTACGGGTGTGGGTGATCTGTCACTCGGAGCGAAGCAGCAGTTGATCGCCCGGCCGAATGGCACGAGCGTCGCCGTGGTTGCCGCGCTCAGCCTGCCCACAGGTGCACAGGCGACCAGCAGCCACGGCTATGACGCGGCGCTGCTGGTACCCGCCTCCACCAAGCTCTCGAAGAACTGGACCGCGGCCGGGCAGCTTGCCGTGGCATGGCCCACGCAGAACAGCCGTCACAACGCAACGGGCGAAGCAGCCGCCCTGCTCGACCGGCAACTCACAAAGCCGATGGACACCTTTGTCGAATACAACGGCTACTTTCCGCAGCGTGGCTCGCCGCAACACACGGTCGACTTCGGCGCGAACTACAAGCCCACCACGCATCAGCAGATTGACGTGCGCGCCGGCTTCGGTGCCTCGGCGGCAGCGCTGGACCACTTCTTCGGCGTCGGCTACTCGTTCCGCTTCGACCGGTAACGCTGCTGTCCTCAGCCGACTTTCAGAGCCGCGTGACGGCGTGCGCTCATCCCAAGAATGAGCAAAGGGAGCGACGCTATGAAGGTTACGGTATTTGGAGCGGCAGGCAAGACGGGCCGGCAGGTGGTAGAGCAGGGCACGGCACGGGGGCACAGCATCACTGCCTTTGTCCGCTCCGCAAAGGACTTTGAAGACGGGCAGCACCTGAGCAGCCTGAAAGTGGTTGAGGGCGATGTGAACGACTTCGCGGCAGTGGCTTCTGCGATTGCGGAGGGCGGTGCCGTCATCGACTGCATCGGCGGCAGCACGCCCTACAAGCAGACCGGGCTGGAGCAAGCGGCCGCCGCAAACATCCTGAAAGCCATGCAGCAGAAGCATGCCGAGCCTCTGGTGGTCATCAGCGTGGTGGGCGTGGGCGAAAGCAAAGAACAGGCAACATTTGTGTATGAGCACCTGTTGATGCCCACCTTTCTCCGCGGCACAGTCAAAGACAAGGCCGAGATGGAGCAGGTGGTGCAGGGCAGCGGCATCCCATTTGTGCTGGTGCGGCCGCCCGTACTAAGCGACGATGCGGCCACCGGCAACTACGCGGTCGTTCCTGAAGGAGAAACAGCAAAAGGCATCACCCGTGCCGACCTGGCCAGCTTTCTGCTGGACCAGCTTACGGATGACAGCCACCGCGGCAAGGCCGTGACGGTGGCGAACACTTCGCTTTAGAAGTTGTTGGACGAATGCAAAGAGAGCGTGAACGAGAAGGGGATTGGTGGCCTTCAGGCCACCGAAATTGCTGCTGAGGAAGGGACTTCAGGCCCGGGTGACTTTTCCAGGGCTAAAGCTCTCTGTCTAGAAGCTTCCGTGGCAAAGGCCGCTTCTTCCCTCTGCGAACCGTCAGACGCTATCCAGTCCGGGTCGGTCATGCACTTGAGGGCTGCAGCCCGGCTTGCTCTCACGCCCGCAATCCTGCTGATAACTACTGCTCTTTCGCGGGAGCCGCTTCGTCGATCAGTGCGAAGATCTCCGGCACGTCGATGCGAACCGGCGTACCCGGCAGCGTAAGCTCCGTTCCGGTCACGACGACGGGACGCCCATCGGAGGCTACGGTCCATATCTCGCGGCTGCGCGGGTCGATGATCCACGCGTGCGGCACACCCATGGCAAGGAACTCATCGACCCGTGCCATCACGCGGCTGAAGCGGTCTTCCGGTGAGAGCACCTCGACGCACAACAAAGGTGGCGTGTGCAGGATCGTCTCGTCTGGGTCATCCGCTCGAATCACACAAATATCCGGGACGCGGAAGCGAGTTGTCGATACCTGAACTCGCTGCTCAGTGAGTGGTACCAGACGCCATTCCCGGCGGTTCTGGCCGAAGATGATCGTGATCATCGATTGCACGGAACTGTGTGGACGCTCGCCCAAATTGCGCTCCTCTACCTCGCCATCGACGTAGTCGCAGTCAGGCTGGTAGCTGGTCTGCAGGTACTCCTCAACCGGGATGAAGACCGTGGTTGCCATGGCTGTAGTATGCTCCCGCGCTTGCCGCTTCGCTATGCCTTTAGTTCCACTAGCGTGGCGCCCTGGCCGCCCTCGTTGTACGGCGGTTCGGTCACGCTGACCACGTGGGGATGCTTCTTGAGGTAGTCGCGCAGGGTGCGGCGCAGCACGCCCATGCCGGTGCCGTGCACCACGCGGATCGTTGGCCGGCCGGCGAGAAAGGCCTGGTCGACGAATCGCTCCACCTCGTCGCGCGCCTCGTCTGCCGTGCGACCGATGACGTTGATCTCGCCCGGCACCATGTCCGGCTCGCGCGCGATCACGTTCACGCCGCGGCTGCGTGCGGCCTGGATCGGTGTTGCAGTCGGGGCAGCAACGGTGACCTGCGCAATGTCGTCCTTGGGCACGCGCATCTTCATGGGGCCGATGGCGACCTCATAGGTCTTGGCATCGATCTGCCGCACCACCTTGACCTCGCGGCCCATGCTCTTAAGCCGCACGGTGTCGCCGGCCTGCACCTCGCGGACGACGTGCGGCTGCGCGGCCTTGTCGTTGCGGTCGGCACCGCTCACGTGTGCGACCACTACTTGATTGAAGCTCTCCTGGAACTCGCGCTTCAGCCGCGCGATGCGCCGGTCGGCCTCACCCTTTAGCTTGGTCGCGACACCCTTGTCTTCGACGGCCTTGAGCGACTCGCGCATCTGGTATTCGAAATCCTTCATCAGCGACGCGAGCTTGCCCTCGAGCTCCTTGGCGCGATTGCGCTGCTCCTGCCTGCCCTCGATTTCGAGCCGGCGCTTCTCGCGCTCCACCTCCTGCTCGCGCTCGCGGATGTTGGTGCGCTCCGTGGCAACAGCGGTGAGCTGCGTGTGCAGCTCGTCGAGAAAGCGGGCGATGTCGGCGGACTGCGTCGTAACGCTGCCGCGTGCGGAGCGGATCATCGCCGGGTCGAGACCCAGCCGCTCCGCAATGTTGATGCCGCTGGAAGCGCCGGGGACGCCGAGCCGCAGCTCGTAGGTGGGCGCAAGCGTCTGCTCGTTGAAGCCGACCGCAGCGTTCACCACGCCCGTGTGCTTGGCCGCATAGATCTTCAGCGACGTGAGGTGCGTCGTGATCATGCTCCACGCATTCATCTGCAGGAAGCGTTCACTGATCGCCACGGCAAGTGCCGCGCCCTCCTCCGGGTCAGTGGCCGCGCCGAGCTCGTCCAGCAGCACGAGCGAACGCGCGTCCGCCTCGCGCGCGATGCGGTTCACGTTGGTGATGTGCGCGGAGAAGGTGGAGAGGTTGCGCTCGATGGACTGCGCATCGCCGATGTCGGCATACACGCCGGAGAAGATGGGCAGCCGCGCCGTCTCGGCAGGCACGGGCAGCCCCGCCTGCGCCATAAGCGCAAGCAGGCCGACGGTCTTCAGCGCCACCGTCTTGCCGCCCGTGTTTGGCCCGCTGATGATGAGCTGCTTGGCCGTGCCGGGCAGCGCGACGGTCAGCGGCACAATGCCGGATTCATTCGCCGCTTCACGCTCGCGCTTCGTTTGCGCGGCGGCGAGTTTCTCCTCACGCAGACGCATCTCCAGCAGCGGATGCCGCGCGCCCTCAAGGCTGAGCGCGAGCTCGTCACCGTGCGGCTTGCCGTCGGTAAAGACCGGGCGCACACAGCGCATGTCGCGAGCGAACTTGGCGAAGGCCCAGTGCACCTCCACCTCGGCCAGCACCTCGGTGCCGCGCGAGATCGCCCCCGCCTGCTCACCGATCGCGGCGGTCATCGCGACGAGGATGCGGTGCACCTCAGCCTGCTCTTCATCGAGCAGCCGGACGAGTTCGTTGTTCTGCTCGATCGTCTCCATCGGCTCCACGAAGACCGTCTGCCCCGACGACGACGAGCCATGCACAACGCCCGGCACCTTGCGGCGGAACTCGGCCTTGACGGGGATGACGAAGCGCTCACCGCGCACGGTGATGAGGTCGTCCTGCGCGCCACCCGCGTCAGAGACGATGCGCAGCTGCCGGCGCAGACCCTCTTCGATGGCCTTGTGCTGCCGCTCGGCAGCGCGGCGAATGCGCGCAAGCTCGGGCGAAGCCTCATCGCTCAGGGAGCCATCGGCTTCAATTCTGCCGCTGACCAGTTGCAGCAGTTTGAAGAAGTTGGTCTGCAGTACGGGTTGCGAGAGCGCCGTGACGGCGGGCCAGTGCTCCGCGAGGCTTTCCGGCGGTTCCGCAATCAGTTGCTTCCAATCGGAGATGTGCTCGGCGAGCTCACCAATGCGGCGGATCTCCAGCGGCTCGAGCGATGCGCCGGGGATGCGCGCCTTGTCCAGCAATGTGTCTGCATCGAACAGGCCGCCGAAGCCGAAGTCCCCGCCGACGAGCAGATAGCGCATCATCTCGGCAGTAAGCTGCTGCTGCTGCTCGATCCAGCGCAGGTCACGGCTCGGCTGCAGCGCCAGCACGCGCGCTCGGCCCAGCGAGGATTGCGTGCGCCCAGCCAGCCGTTCGCGCAGCCGCTCCCACTCAAGCGCAACGGCGCTCGTCTCCCGCATGGTCGCGGTGTCTACAGTTCGGTTCTCAAGGTTCACAGCGGATTAGACGCGGACCACGTACGCCGAGGTGCGTCCGGCAGGGAGCCCACCTTTGCGAAGCGAAGGTGGGCTCCCTGCCCGGTTAATCTTGAAACAAGATTAGCGGATGCCGCCGGATACGGTCACGGCCTCGCCGGTGATCCAGTATGCATCGTCCGATGCGAAGAAGGTGACCACCCTGGCAATATCGACGGGCTGGCCGACGCGCCCGAGCGGCGTTTGCGACGCGATGGCTTCGAACATCCCCTTGAAGCCTGCGGTGCCTTCCGTCTCGACCAGGCCTGGATTGATTGCGTTGACACGGATGTTCTTCGGGCCGAGCTCCTTGCTGAGTACGACGGTAAGCGCGTTGATGGCACCCTTCGTCGCGGAGTAGACCGAGGTTGCGGGGAAGCCGTTTGTTCCTGCAACCGAGCCGATGTTGATCACGGAACCACCCGTCTCAGGAAAGTACGGTACGGCTGCCTGGGTCGTCAGCAGAACGCCCAGAACGTTCAGGTTGAACACGCTGTGAAAGTGCTCCGGCGTGATCGCCTCAAGCGGCACCATGCCATAGATCGCGGCGTTGTTCACCAGGACATCGATCGTGCCGCCGAAGGCCTTGACGGCCTCGTCGATCAGCTTCGTGATCTCTTCCGGCTTTGACACGTCCGCGCCCACCGCAACGGCCTTACCGCCGGCCTCTGTGATGCGGTCGACCACCACGTCCGCACCCTCTTTGGAAGACGCGTAGTTCACCACGACGCTTGCGCCCTCAGCGGCAAGGCTCTGCGCGATGCCCGCGCCGATGCCCTTGGACGCACCTGTTACGATCGCCACTTTCCCATCCAGCTTGCCCATACAGACCTCTTTCATTGCGCGAACATTGACAGTTCGACAGCCATTTGAATGGATGAGGGTCCTCTCACGGGGATGCAGAAACATTTTGATGTGCATCGAAAAAGGGGTGCTACCCGTGTGCTGCCGCCCTGAATCGTCATTTCGACCGAAGCAATGGCTCTACCGTTGCGGATTGGAGAAACCTGCTGTTTGCTCGAAGCGATAACGGCTCTCAAAGGAGAAGCAGGTTTCTCCACTTCGCTACGCTCCGGTCGAAATGACGCCTTGTGAGGCGGGTCGTCATTACGCTCCGGTCACGAGGATCAAGCTCAACCTAGTCCAACAGCGACTTAAGCTCGCCCAGGTAGCTTTTCCAAACCTTGCGCTGCAGCGACGCGGAGAGGAACCGTCCATCGCGCGCGGTTGCAATCAGACCCGCTGTCTCAAGCTCACGCATGTGGTGTGAGAGTGTCGCCGGGCTGATGCCGAGGCCTTCCAGCATGGCACTGCACTTGCCTTTGCCGCCCGCAACCGAGCGCAGAACGGACATGCGCGTGGGGTCGGCCAGCGCCTTGCTGATCAGCATCACCTCGCGCTCGTCCATGCGGGCCTTGCCGCTGCCCATCTCTTCAGGAACAGCCGGTGCGGTCACAGTAGTCTTTTCGGAGAGCACGGCCACCGGCTTTGCTTGAGCCTTTGCTTTGCTCTTGCCGCTTTTCTCTTTGTGCTTGACGGAGGCTTGCTTCTCGACCGTGCCGGCGCGCTTCTCAGCTTTTGCTGCTTTGTCCTTCTTGCTCATGTGCGCCTCCCTCGGTTGACGCGGCTGCCCTGCCGCAATGCGCTCAGCATACGCCAGCGAGCAGTTCGGCAATCGTGCTGTGCAGCACGGGATGCAGCATCGACGGCGCGATCTCCGCGAGCGGCTGCAGCACAAAGCGGCGGCGATGCATCTCCGGGTGCGGCACGGTGAGGCGCGCCGTTGCGATTACAGCATCACCATAGAGAAGCAGATCGAGATCGAGCATACGCGGCCCCTTGGCGATGCCGTGCGAGCGGTCACGGCCAAGCTCCTGCTCGATGCGCAAAAGGCCATCCAGCAGGTCTTCCGGCGGCAGCACCGTCTCCAGCAGAACGGCTCCATTTTGAAATGGCGGCTGGTCGAGGTAACCGACAGGCGTCGTTTCGATGACTGTCGAAACGGCAAGCACATCGCCAAGAGAGCGCAGGCGTGCCACAGCGGCGTAGAGGTTATCAGCAGGGGATGCGAGTGTACCCGCGAGGTTCGACCCGAGCCCGATGGCGGCGAGCACGCCTATGCCGTTGCGGGCATGCCGAGCATCGACGGCACAGCGCGGCGCACTGCTGCGGGCTCCTCGTCCGTGACGGTAGCCAGCTCCCAGGCGGAGCGGTCTTTCATCAGCCGGCTGACCAGCGCCGTGTGCATGGCATGACCGGCCCGCTCGGCGACGACGCGGCCCTGGATTCGGCGACCGGCTAGCGCGAGGTCGCCGATGAGGTCAAGCACCTTGTGCCGGACGAACTCGTCATCGAAGCGCAGCGGCCCGTTCTGCACCGAACCCGACCCGATGATGATGGCGCAGGCGTCGGTGGCGCCGCGGATGAGGCCCATGTTGCGCAGCATCGGCTC
>CAXTJS010000082.1:10401-11573 GCA_964244605.1 uncultured Terriglobus sp.
GCCGGCGCGATCAGGTCGGCGTAGGCACCGGTCTGCAGGTCTCCCAGAAAGCGCTCGGAGCCGATCGGCTGCGGAAAGTCGATGCGGTAGTCGATCTGGTAACCCGTGCCGGGGTAGACGCCGATGAACTTCACGCCGTCCTTCGAGTTCTCCATGACCTCGACCGGCTTTAGGATGCGGATGTACTCGCGCTTGCGGCGCTGCTGCTTCAGACCTGTCCGCAGAAAGGCTTCGACGTAGGGCAGTGCTGAGCCGTCGAGAATCGGCACCTCGAGATTGTCCAGCTCCACGATGACGTTGTCGACGCCATGGCCGATCAGCGCGCTGAGCAGGTGCTCCGTGGTGCTGATGAGCACGCCCTGCCGCATGAGGCTGGTGGCATAGCTGACGCGCGCCACGTTGCGGCCGTTCGCGGGAATCTCAAAGTTGTCGAGGTCGGTGCGGCGGAAGACGATCCCCGAGCCTGCCGGCGCGGGGATGAGCCGCATCTGCACCGGTGCACCGGAATGGAGACCGACGCCTGCGAACTCCAGCGGCTCGCGCAGCGTGAACTCGGTATGGGGCTGTGCTGCCAAAGCGTCTGAGAACGGCTCCAGGTGCCGGCTTTTGCGCTGCCGGAGAGTGTGACAGGCGCAAGAATACGCCGGGAGACTATTCCACTTGTGTGTCGATTTGGACACACCCGATACACTGAAGGCACTTTCAGCGGCCTGGCCGCGTTGGGCAATCGCCCGGGGACTCAGATTCTGCGCCCAGCGCAGAAAAGAGAGCGCCCCGAGTCGCGAGCTCGGGGCGTTTCCGTTGGAAGGGGGTACATCCATGCGACCAATTACGGTCAAGTGGAAGGACCATCAGGTAGAAGTTCCCAGTGAACTGCTTCTCTACCTGTTGGTACGTGTGTTGCTTCACTGGCATTTTTGATGCCGTGATGTAACAGGTACTCTAACTCCCCTTCGCCCGTCAGGTTGGCGGAGGGACTACCTAAGCGTATCAATACCTGCGAAGGTTGTCATCGCCTGCTATCGGCAAGTACTCGACGCTGCTATAACCGGGAAGTGCCACCCTCCCCTACCCACCTGCTCCAATCTGTCGCTGCGAATGAGTCTCGGCTGTTCGAGCGCCTGCACCAGCTTGTCGCGGTGGAGTCGCCTTCAGAAGACTTCGCCGCCGTC
>CAXTJS010000083.1:0-264 GCA_964244605.1 uncultured Terriglobus sp.
GGACGAGCCGCACGCACACTCTGCCGTGACCTCGCCGGATGGCCGCTTTGTTCTGGTCAACGATCTCGGCCTTGACCGCGTCTTCCTCTTCCGCCTTGACGCAGCCACGTCGACACTCGTGCAGGCGGAACCGGCCTTCTGGCAGGCAAGGCCGGGCAGCGGGCCGCGCCACCTTGCATGGAGCCCGAACGGCAAGTTTGTGTACTGCTCCAATGAGCTGGATTCTACGGTCGACCACTATCTCTGGACGGCGACGCACGCGGC
>CAXTJS010000083.1:274-6319 GCA_964244605.1 uncultured Terriglobus sp.
GCTGGATTCGACAGTGGAAACGCTCACCTGGAGCGAGAACCCGCTCAGCCTGCGTGCCGTCGGCCACATCTCCACGCTGCCGCCAGAGTTCGCGCCCAACAAGGCCTTCGTGGGCGAGGTGCTCACTTCTGCGGACGGCCGCAATGTGTACGCCGGCAACCGCGTTGCAGACGACACGATCGCCGTCTTCAACGTCGACCGGAAGACCGGCCTGCTTGCGCCCGTGCAGTATGCGCCGAGCGGCGGCAAAACCTGCCGCCACCTTGCGCTCGACCCCTCCGAAAAGTGGTTGGTGGCATCGCATCAAAACAGTAATGACCTCACCGTGCTGCAACGCGACGCAACAACCGGCAAACTCTCCGCACCCGGAGAGCCGGTGGCGGTAACCAAGCCCATGTGTGTGATCTTCGTCTAACTAGATGCTTCACGACTGGACGGCATGACTTCGACTGTAAACCGGCAGGATGCACGCTACTCCGTACTCGCCCGCGGCAAGAACGCGCGCTTTCCCGCGACTGCCGCGGACGGTGTTGCGCGGATCGAAGTCTGTGAGACAGCGGACGACGTTGCCAATGCGCTGCAGCGTGCCGTGCACGCCGGCCTGCGCCCCACCGTGCGCTCCGGCGGCCATTGCTATGAGGACTTCGTCGTCAACAACCCCGGCGGCGTTCTGCTGGATGTGAGCCTGCTGAACCGGACGGGTGCGGCACCCGACGGCAAGCACGACTACCAGGCCGGTCCGGGTGCGGCGCTCGGCGTCATCTACACCGAGCTCTTCCGCAAGTACAACGTGACCATCCCCGGCGGCAGCTGCTACTCCGTAGCGGCGGGCGGCCACCTGAGCGGCGGCGGCTACGGGCTGCTCACTCGGCTCTATGGTCTGTCGGTCGACCTGGTTACCGGGATCGACATTCTTACCGTCGACGCCGGGGGCACGGTCATCCCCCGGCATGTTGACCGTGACCAATCCCCCGATCTCTTCCGCGCCCTGCGTGGCGGCGGTGGTGCAAGCTATGGCATCATCACGAACTTCTATTTCGACCGCCTGCCACCTGCGCCGCGGCTGCTGAGTACCGCCGGTCTGTCGTTCCCGTGGAACACGATGACGGAAGACAAGTTCATCGGCATCGCGCAGATCTACGGCCACTACTTCGAGACGCGCGGCAGAGAGCCGGACACCTGGCCCTTGTTCACGATGATGGGCCTGACGCACAGCTCGCCCACGGGCCGCATCGGTATCTCCGCCGCGTGGCACGACATCGACGGCAAGAACGACCTCTCCGTGCCGACAGAGTTCCTCGATCTTTTCCTGAAGTGCGACGAGCCTGCACCGGTAGTAGCCCCGCCGTTGAACCCACATGAGGCGGTGACCACGCCACGTCCGCCGGAGGACGCGCCCTGCGTCGCGGGCAAGCACCACTTCACCACCTCGCCCTGGATTGACGCCACCATCGCCAGCGGAGGCGGCCCCGGCGCCAACGGCACCACGCGCAGCAAGTACAAGTCTTGCTACATGAAGAAGAACTTCACCACGACTGAGCTGAAACAGATGTACGCGTGGCTGACCCGCGACATCCCCGGCATGAACACCGGCGGCATCATCGCGGTGGACTCCTATGGCGGCGCGGCCAACAAGCCGCAGCTTGCCGCGGAGACCTCGATCCCGCAGCGCAGCTCCATCATGAAGCTGCAGTACCAGATGTACTGGCAAGACCCCGCGGAAGATGCAGCCCGCCTGAAGTACTTCGACCAGGGATACACCGCCATTTATTCCGCAGACGTGCAGGGGAAGTATGCCGGGACGCCATTTCACGGGGAGCAATACGAGGGTTGTTACATCAACTACCCCGATCAGGACATGGCACGGTATAACTTCTGGCCGGAGTTGTACTACGGGAACTCAGGGCTGTACCCCTTTTTGCAACAGGTAAAGAAGAAATACGACCCAAATAACATCTTCCATCACGCGATGGCAGTGCGCAGTTAGGAACACCGGCATGAGAGAAGTCAGTTCCGGTCCGAAAAGCCGGTGGAGTCGAAGGCAGGTCTTATATGCCGGCGCTGCAGTGGGGCTGTCGGCAATAACACCGGGCCTGCGGGCCCTTTCGACGGGCGACAGCCCACACGTGCTAATTGCTGCTTCGTCCCACGGCTTGTCAGGCGCTCTCACCGCCTTCCGAAACACCGCAGGGGAGTGGCGTCAGACGCATACCGTCGCGCTGGCCTCACCCGGCTCCGTCTTCGCGCACCCCACGCTTCCGGTTGTGTACGTTGCTCACGATCTGCCGTCACAGCAACATGGCCCGCGCGGCGCGGTAAGTGCTTACGACACTACCGGTGCGGTCTTAGTACATCGCGGAACACAGATGTTATCGCTCGGTGCGACAGGACCGAGTTACGGCACAGTGCTCGCGAACGGCCGTTCCTTAGTCGTGCTAAGTGGGAGCAGTGGCATCTACAACGTGCTCTCGCTGGATGCAGAGGGTGGCCTTGGCGCAGTTACTGCCATTCGGAAGGAATACGGGCTCGTTCGCGATGAATTTACGCGGCTTGCTGCGCCAGGGCATGTCGTGGAACGCCCGGACGGCTCGCTGCTCGCAACGGACTGCGGCAAAGAGGCGATAACGCTTTTCCATCTCACAGACGATGGTCTTGGAGCGAAGCATCGCCTTACGAATCAACCCGCAAAAGGAGGCCGCCAGTTAGTCCTCTCCACCTGCGGCCGCTGGGCTTATTGTCTTCATGCCGAAGACTCGTCCGTCTTCGTGCACCATGTAACGGATGATGGTTTGCTACCAGCACATCAGACCATCGCCGGTGCTGCTGGCGAAGCTTCCATCCTTCTGTCGCAGGACGGACAATATCTCCTAAGAGCCGACCAAAAGTCACTCGCTGCGCTGCCGATCAATCCTCTGACCGGACGGCTGCATCTTCCAAGAGAAACCAGATCACCCTCTCTTCTCGGACTCAAGAAGCTCCCTGGCAGCGACGGCATCGTCGGCTTTGACCCAGCCAGCGGAAGGATCGCACTCATGCGCCTCTCCAGCAGGACCGGAGCATTCCACGGCGAATGCGAGCTAGCCGCGGTGCCGGGCTGCCTTGGTCTCGCGTTCGCATCGGCTTAAAGAACTCTAGTCGCGTATAGCTCAACCTCTCTTTATAAGCGTATTTCGACCGGAGCGCAGCGTAGTGGAGAAACCTCCTTTTTCCCTTTGAGAGCCGTTGAAGCTTCGGGCAAACAGCAGTTTTCTCCACTCCGCGCGACGACAGAGCCGGCACTCCGGTCGAAATGACGCCGCAGAAGCAGAACGACAAAGCTCCTTGCACAAGATCTGCGAAGACCCTCTTCAGACTCCGAAAGCCGAATGCAGCGGAGTACTGGCTCGCTCAATTGTTGAAAAGGATGGTAGGCACGTCCGGATTCGAACCGGAGACCTCTACCGTGTCAAGGTAGCGCTCTAACCAACTGAGCTACGCGCCTGCGTGGTGTGTGGCTTCGCCCTGACAAGACCCTGCAGACGATGGCCAAGCTGCGTTCCGACGTGGAGCCGGTTCGGCAGCGAACCGTTTTATTATTGTACGGCGTCGGTACTTTGCGGGCAAGCTTGGCGGCCCGGCGTCGTATGCTGCGCGTATGCGATACGGACCGGCCTGGACAGTGGCTTTGCTGGCGACGATGAGTGCCGGGGCGCAAAGCTTCACGGTGCGTGAGGCACTCTCCGCCCCCTTTAGCAACCAACTCACCGCGGCACCGGCAAAGGCACGTGTTGCCTGGTTTACCGACGCGGAAGGCCAGCGCAACGTGTGGGTCGCTGGCTCGCATGAGGCCGCGCGGCCCGTGACGCACTACACCGAAGATGACGGCCAAGACATCGACAACATCGCGTGGTCAGACGATGCGGAGCGCCTTGCGTGGACGCGCGGCACCGGCGCGCAGGGCTCAGAGCACACCATGGCGGCAAACCCGGCAGAACTGCCCGGGCCTGTGCAGCAGACCGTGGAGTTTGCCGACCTGCGCACGGGTGCGGTCCGCGTAGTAGCAGAAGGTCATGCGCCACTGTTTCTGCGGGACGGCTCTGCCCTGCTGTTTCTGCGCCGGGGCAACATCTGGATTGCACCGCTCAGCGCCGCAGCGAAGCCCTTGCCTGCGCAGGACGCGCATGCCAAGCAAAACCCGATCGTACAAGACAAAAGTGCGCAAGCGCCGGAGCACGCATTGCGCCCTCTCGAAAGCGCCGGTGTGCGGCAGCTGGTGTACGTGCGTGGCGCAGCGAGCGGCCTCAGGCTTTCACCGGACGGCAAGCTGCTCGCCTTTGTGTCGAATCGCGGCGACCACAGCTTCATCGGTGTGTACGACTTCGTGAAGAAGCAGCTTCGGTGGATAGACCCTGGCGTCGGGCTGGACCACGACCCGGTCTGGTCCCCGGATGGCAAGCGCCTTGTTTTCGTGCGTGAGGTGCCGATCGTTTCAGTGATTGCGGACAGGTGGTTGCGCGAGGGCGCGCCATGGTCCATCCGCACTGCAGACGTTGCGAGCGGCGAAGGGCACGAGCTGTGGCACGCCGACACAGGCGCGGGCTCGCTTTTTCATGGCGTCGCGGCCAGAGACCAACTCATCTGGATGCGCAACGGCCGCCTCGTCTTCCCTTGGGAGAAGGGCGGCTGGACCGGTCTCTACACCATCGACGCGCAGACCGTTGGCATCCCGGAAGCACTTGAAGCCGGGCAGTTTGAGGTGGATGCGATGACGAGTGACGGGCAGCGCATCGCGTGGAGCAGCAATGGCCCTTCCGGCGAAGGCAGCGCGTTGGAAACACGCCGAGTCAGCATGTGGAATGCGCTGCCTGCGCCGGACAAGTGGACTCCCGGAGTCACGATCGGTGGCCCGACGATCGCGACCTCGCCCGCGATTCTCAGCGATGGACAGTTGGCATATATGCAGCCGGATAGGGCGCGTGGTCCCCTGGTGCCACACTTGCAACCGGTGCTGAAGGCAGAGGACACCACACCGGGCGTTCACCCCGGCAGAGACGACCGGCTCGCACCGGGTCTTATGCCAGCGAGCTTCCCCAAGCAGGCCTTTCTGACGCCGAAGGCCGTTGTCTTTCCGGCAGCGGACGGCTTGCCGATCCACGCCCAACTCTTCTTGCCGCGCTTCTGCCAGGAACTGCCGAAGCGCGACGCCACTCGCTGCGCACACCTGCCTGCTGTCGTCTTCTTTCACGGCGGATCGCGCCGGCAAATGCTGCTCGGCTTCCACCCCATGCAGTACTACGCGCAGGCCTACGAGTTCAACCAGTACCTCGCCTCGCGCGGCTTCGTCGTGCTCAGTGTGAACTATCGCAGTGGCACCGGCTATGGCCTGAACTTTCGACAGGCATCGAACTATGGCGCAAATGGCGCGTCCGAAGACAATGACGTGGTCGGCGCGGCGCACTATCTGCAGACGCGCGAGGAGGTCGACCCGCTGCGCGTCGGCGCGTGGGGTGGCAGCTACGGCGGCTACCTGACCGCGCTGGCGCTGGCCCGCCACAGCGATCTGTACGCCGCGGGCGTTGACCTGCACGGCGTGCACGACTGGTCGCTGGAGCTGGACCTCTGGAAGCCAACGGACGATCCCGACGCAGATCAGACTGCCATCGCAAAACGCGCTTACGCGTCGTCGCCCATGGCCGACCTGAGGCGATGGAAGAGCCCGGTGCTGCTGATGCAGGGTGACGACGACCGCAACGTCTTGTTCTCGCAGACGGTGCGGCTGGCCGCAGCGCTACGCGCGCAGGGGGTGCCGGTGGAGGAGAAGGTCTTCCCCGACGAGGTGCACGACTTCCTGCTGCACCGCAACTGGATCGAAGCGTACACGCTGGCCGCAGACTTTCTTGAGAGGAAACTCCAGGGCAAATAGACGGCGGATACCGATGCCTGGCGCATCGACGCTGACGGCTACCCGCGTATCCTCAAAGCAGATGTCAGGGCACCCCTATCCGCATACGGACCGTGAGCTGCTGCGCCGTGTGGAGCGCGCCGGCGGGCGTGCGGGCTACAAGC
>CAXTJS010000083.1:6329-11566 GCA_964244605.1 uncultured Terriglobus sp.
CTACAAGCAGCTTGTGCGCGAGTTGGGCATGGGCGGCGGCCGCGAGCGGCGCATGCTGCTTGAGCAACTCGCCAAGATCACTGCACGTGGTGCGCTGGTGAAGCTCGACGCCGAGCACTGGGCGCTGCCAGCCGTGCACACCGAACGGCAGAAGAGCGAAGCGGAACGGCAGACAGGCCGGCGTGGCTTTGCGTCCCAGATGCGCGAGCGGCAGAACGCTGCCTTGCGCGGTCGCGACGACCTGATCGCCGGCAAGCTTTCGCTGCATCGTGACGGCTTCGGCTTTGTGCGGCCGAACGGCAGCGAAGCGTCGAAGGACGATGATGTCTTCATCCCGCCGCATGAGCTGAACGGTGCCATGCAGGGCGACCAGGTGCTGGTAGACGCGGGACGCCCCACGCGCGAGGGCCGCCGCGCCGGACGCATCGTACGTGTACTCACGCGGCGCAACCCCACCGTCGTCGGCCTCTTTCATGCAGCGGGTGCACGCGGCCATCGCTTCGATGCATCCTCGGACGACCCACGTCTGCGTGGTTCGTTTGTGACGCCGCTGGATGCGCGTGTCGCCAAGGTCGTGTTCATCCCCAATGACGCAGACCTGCCCGCGGCAGCAATGACGCCGCATCGCACCCTTGGCGAAGACGCGCTGCACGCCGAGCACCGCTGGGATGGCTCGCTGGAAGACCTGAACGGCCTCGCCGTCGACGTCGAGATTACGCACTTCCCCACCGACCACTCGCCCGCGCAGGGCCGCGTGGTTGAGGTGCTGGGTGACCCGAAGGCCTTCGGCGTCGACGTGGAGATCATCATCCGCAAGCACCATCTGCCACATGTTTTCCCGGCAGAGGTGCTGGCTGAAGCGCAGGATGCAGCACGCTGGAATGTCGCGTCGCTGAACGAGGAAGAGCTTGCCACGCGGCGCGATTTTCGCGAGGAGCCCATCGTCACCATCGACGGCGAGACTGCGAAGGACTTCGACGATGCCGTGCTGGTGCGCAGCAACGGCGACGGCACCTTTGAGCTGCAGGTGCACATCGCCGACGTCGCCGAGTACGTGGGCGACGCCACGGCGCTTGATCTGGAGGCGCGTCTGCGCGGCAACAGCGTCTACTTCCCGGACCGCGCCATTCCGATGCTGCCGCAGGAGCTCTCAAACGGTGAGTGCTCGCTGCGGCCCGACGAGGACCGCCTGGTGCTCAGCTGTATCGCGCAGATTGACGGCGAGGGCAACGTGCTCGGCTACGAGCTGTGCGAAGGGCTGATCCGCTCCGCGCGCCGCATGACCTACACGAAGGTGCAGAAGATACTCGACGGCGATGCGGCCCTACGCGAAGAGTACGCGCCCTTCGTGGAAGATTTCGAGCGCATGCTGGACCTCGCAAAGCGCTTGAACGCGAAGCGTGTGCGGCGCGGCTCCATCGACTTCGACCTGCCGGAGCCGGTCATCGAGTTCGACGAGCGCGGCGCCATGCGCGGCGTTGGGCGGTCGGAGCGAGCATGGTCGAACCGGCTCATCGAGGAGTTCATGCTGTGCGCAAACGAGTGCGTCGCGCGCTGGATTGAGGCCGCGGGTGTGCCCGGCATCTACCGCATCCACGAGCAGCCCGATCCGAAGCGCATCGTCGACTTTGAAGACCAGGCTGCTGCCTTTGGCTACACGCTGGGCGTCGGCGCGCTGCCCGTGCAGACCTTTGTGACCAAGGGCGACCGCCGCGATACCGCCCGCCGCAACGAGCGCGATCGCGACCGAGGCAAGACAGGCTCACGCACGGCACGCGGGCATGAGGTGGTGGGCTCGATCGATCTGTCACCGAAGCTCTATCAGAAGCTCACACGCCAGATCGCGGGCAAGCCGGAAGAGCGCATCATCAGCTACCTGCTGCTGCGCTCGCTCAAGCAGGCGAAATACTCCGCCGACAATGAGGGCCACTTCGCCCTTGCCGCGCCCAGCTACACGCACTTCACGTCGCCCATCCGGCGCTATCCCGACCTGGTCGTGCACCGCATCGTGAAGACGCTCTTACGCAAGGGTGCGGACCCGGCAGGCGTGGCTGAAAGTGTCGAGCCAGCCCGCAGCAAGCGAGAGCATGTGGATGCGCCTTACGATCACGGAGAGCTCGCCGGAATCGCGCAGGAGACAAGTGAAACAGAGCGCCGCGCCGCCGACGCCGAGCGTGAGCTCATCGAACTGAAGAAGCTCGAGTTCATGGCAGACCGCGTCGGCGAAGACTTCGATGCGATCATCCTGTCCGTCACCAAGTACGGCTTCTTTGTGGAACTGCACAACTTGTTCGTCGAGGGGCTCGTACCGATCTTCACGCTCCAGGGCGACCACTTCACCTATCGCGAGAACGCGCGGGAGATCTGCGGCGGTGCCACGGGCCGGTGCTACCGGCCGGGCATGCCCGTGCGCGTGCTGCTGGACCGCATCGACCGCGAGAACCGTCGGCTGCAGTTCGCCGTGATCGAGGATGCAGGCGTAGCTGCGGTGCGTCCGGCCGCGAAGAAGCAGAAGACCGCAGCACCAGCCGGCACGCGCGTGTGGACGCCGCACAAGAACAAGGCGGCTGCGAAGAACAAACTTGCCGCTGCCACCGGCCTCTCACCGGATCGCGGAGGCAAGCCCAAACGCAAGGCGAAGCCGGGCAAGGGCAAGAAGCGCAAGTAAACGCTATAGCTTTGAGCAGATCGCACTTTCGCGACCAAGCCTGCAGCCAAGAACTTGTCATTTCGACCGGAGCGACGGCTGTATGTCGCGGAGCGGAGAAATGACGATGCGTTGGTGTGGGTCTTCGACCTGAAGAAAGTACGGCTTTAGCTCGCCTTCAGCGCACTCGCAACCGCATCATGTAACGACTGCGTCGGCCGGCCAATCAGCCTGCTCAACGTGTGCGAGGCATCATCCAGCTCACCCTCGCCAGCGCGTGCGTCGGCGTCTGCCAGAACCTTCGCAAACGCCTCGGGCAGGCCGAAGCCGGCAAGAGCCTTGGCGTACTCATCCTCAGACAGGTTCCGGTACACAACCGTCTTGCCGGTCACCGCGGAGACTTCCGCCGCCAACTCGGCGTAGGTGTACGGCTTGTCGCCGACCAGTTCGTAGGCAGCATTCTCATGGCCGGGTGTGGTGAGCACGGCAACGGCAGCCCCGGCGTAGTCCAAGCGCGATGCGGCGGCAAAGCGGCCCTCGCCGGCGGCACCGATGATGGCGCCATGCTGCACCGCGGGCGCCAGCGCCTCCGTCTGGTTTTCGAAGTACCAGCCATTGCGCAGGAACACAAACGGCACTCCCGATGCGCGAATATATGCCTCGGTAATCTTATGGTCAGAGGCGATCTCAAGCTTTGACGCGTCGCCATGCAGAATGCCGGTGTAAGCGATCAGCTTCACCCCTGCGGCCTTGGCAGCATCGACGACTGCCTTCTGTTGAGGGATGCGCTTCTCAATTTCGTTGGACGAGATAAGCAGCAGCTTTTCTGCTCCTGCAAAGGCAGCCGGCAACGTGGATGGATCGGAGTAGTCGGCTTTGCGGACCTCGATGCCGAGCGCCTTCAGATCGTCTGCCTTATCCGGGTTACGAACTGCGGCGACGACTTCTGTTGCGGCGACCTTCTCAAGCAGGCCGTCGATTACGTGACGGCCGAGTTTTCCTGTGGCTCCTGTTACGACGATCATGATGTTCTCCTTTAGCGTGCAGCGCGCTTTTAACGCCTACTGTTCAAAGATACGCAACCAGCTTACTTTCCGTAAGTACGTACTTTAAAGTAAGCTATTGCCATGGCGAAGAAGGTGGTCGCAATCGATGCGGAGCGTAGCAGGCCGAAGCGGCTCAAGGGCAATCTCTATACGGCGGATTGCCCAACGCGCGTCGTGCTGGACGACCTGACCTCACGCTGGGGAACGCTGGTGATGGTGCTGCTTATGAAGCGGACATACCGCTTCAGTGAACTTGCCCGTGAGATTGGCGGCGTGAGCGAGAAGATGCTGGCGCAGAACCTGCAGGCGCTTGAGCGCGATGGCTTTGTGCTGCGCACGGTGTACCCAACAATTCCGCCCAAGGTGGAGTACAGCCTGACGCGCTTTGGGCTCGAAGCTGGTAAGCGCATCGAGGTGCTGACAAGCTGGGTCGAGGCGAACGTGGCGCAGGTGATGCGTGCACGGGACCAGCACGCCGCCGGTAAGCAGCGCATAAGCGCGTTAAGGAAGTGAGGCGATCGGTATGGACGTTTCGGAACAGGGCTCCCTGGTCGATGTCGACTGGATAAAAGCGCGCACCGGTAAGCCGGGCTTGGTGCTGCTTGACGCAACACTGCCGCCAGTCGGCGTAACGCCGCGCGTGGACACACACGCCCGCTACCTGCAGCGGCATCTGCCGGGCGCGGTCTTCTTCGATATCGACGCGCTCTCTGACAAAGACACGCCGCTGCCGCACATGCTCCCTTCGGCGGAACAGTTCGACCGCGACATGAGCGCGCTCGGCATCAGCGACACGGACACGATTGTCGTCTACGAGCAGGAGGGCGTCTTCTCCGCGCCGCGTGCGTGGTGGATGCTGCGGGCCTTTGGCGTGCGTGACGTACACGTGTTGCAAGGAGGTCTGCGCGCGTGGATGGAAGCAGGTTTGCCCGTCGAGAGCGGCCCAACGCACCGCCAGCCTGCAGCGTTCCGCGCGACACTGCAACCGGACGCGGTGACCTCATTCGCGCAGCTAGAGACTCTGCTGAAACAAGGCAGCCAAGTGCTGGATGCACGCTCCGCAGGCCGCTTCCGAGGCGCCGCGCCGGAGCCACGTCCCGGCATCTCCTCCGGGCACATGCCGCATGCGATCAACCTGCCGTACACAGAGCTTGTTCTCGACGGCAGGCTAAAAACCGCAGATGAACTGAGGGGCGTGTTTGCTGCTCATGGCATTGCCTTGGATCAGCCCATCACCACCACGTGTGGCTCTGGCGTAACGGCTGCCGTGCTGGCACTTGGGCTGGAAGTATGCGGTGCCAGCCAGGTTAGCCTGTACGACGGTTCGTGGGCGGAGTACGCGGCCATGCCCGATGTGGTAATCAAGACCGACTAGGTAGTGTCTGACAAATCGAAGTGGAGGGAGCAGTGGCCTTTAGGCCACGGAACAAGCTTCGGGAAAGAAGGGCTTTAGCCCTGGAGAAAGTCATCCGGGGCTGAAGCCCCTCTTCTTCCGCAGCAGTTCCGGTGGCCTAAAGGCCACCGCTCCCCCCGTTCTGCGCCAC
>CAXTJS010000084.1:0-11503 GCA_964244605.1 uncultured Terriglobus sp.
GAGTTGCAGCCGGTCGAATGCTTCAGCGTGCGCGTGCGACGTGTGCGAGGTGTCCAGCGGCAGTGACCGCACCAGCGCTGAGGCCAAGGCGACAGCATCGCGACGCGGCGGCAACAGGTGCGCCGAACCGGGTACGAACGTGGGCTCGCCCGCGTTGGCATGGTGCTGCAGCACGAGCGACACATTGCTGCGCAGGTGCTTGTGGAAGGCATCGGTGAGCGTGGGTGCCGCGGCACTGCCGTTCGCCGCCGCGTTGACGCTTGCGGGATCAGCTTCGGAGGTCGTGGAAGCAGGTTGCCCCGCGGGCTTCGCCGTCGTTGCTTCCCCGTGCACCAGGTGGTTCACACCTACAGCCACCGCATGAACAAGGGCCTGCAGCGTATGCACCGCAGGCGGCACTGGAATGGAAGCCCTGGCGGCCGGAGCCTTCGATGACGGTACATGCGGCTTTTCCGGAGCGATGGCAAGCTCGATGCCGCCCTCCGCGAGAAATTCCTTGGCCGTCTCGAGGAATCGGTCCGCATCCTGGAGAAATGATGGCGACACGGTCGGCTGCTTGCCGGTGTTGTGGGCCTCTTCCGGCGAGAGCGGCAGCGCCGCCTGTTGCAGCGCATGCCGCAGCGCGTCGTGTACGGGCCGTAATCGCAGACGCGTGACCGCCTCTTCCAGCGAGTACACCCCCGCGCCGTGCAGCATGTCGTGCAGTTGATCCCACGGCTTTTCCGCGGTGGAGCGAAGCTCACGCCATTGAAGCAGCACAATGTACTGGAAGCCGCGCAGATCAAGCGTGAGGCCGTTGTGGTGAATGTCGGTGGCGCGACGCAGGTATTCCAGGTTGCTGGTCACGTCGCGGTAAGCCACGAACAGGTCGCCATCGTAGGACAGCCCGAGGCCGTCGGCGAGGGCGCGCTGCCGCATCTCGCCCGAGCCCTTGTCCATGTAGCCAGCAGAATTGTGGATGGTGCCGTGCGTCGACGGGTACGTGTTGTTGTAGAGCACGATGGAGCGCTGGCCGTAGAAGTTGTTGGAGTAGGCGAAGACGTTCTCGTCGACCGAGCCATCACCCTTCCAGAAGTCGTAGAGCACAAAGTTCGCGCTCTCCGCAAAGATGCGGCGGTTGCGCAGCAGTGGCGCGATTTCATGCTCGAAGCGCGCGACAAGGCCTTCGTTCGGGAACTCCCGCATCTTAGCCTGCTTGTACTCCATGCCGTACTGCTCGGTGAAGCCCTCAATCTGGCCGTGACCGAACATGGGCAAGCCGGGTAGTGTGGCCATCAGCGTCGACACGCCAAAGAACTTGTCACCCGAGCCGAACTGCGCGATCGCCGTCTTCTCGTCGGGGTTCGACATGAAGTTGACGTAGCGCTTCAGGATGTCCGGATCGAACTCAAGCGTCTTCTTCAGGTACGAGCGGTACTTGGCGTTCTCCTCGTCGCGCAGCATGACCATAAAGGCCGAGTTGTAGACGCGGTGCATGCCCAGCGTGCGGACGAAGTAACCCTCCAGCATCCAGAAGGCCTCGGCCAGCAGCAGCGTACCGGGCACCTCCTGCGCGACGCGGTCGACCACTTCACGCCAAAATTCGACGGGCATCAAATTGTTGAACTCTTCGTCCGAGATCGCGTCTTCTGCGCGTGACGGAATCGAACCGCCTGCACCGGGCAGCGGAAACCAAAGCCGCTGCACGTGCCGCTTGGCCAACACCATGGCCGCGTCAAAGCGGATGATCGGAAACAGCCGCGCCACGTGCAGGATCACCTGCATTACGTGCTCGCGAACGGCCGCCTTGGAGTAGTCGAGTTGCGCGGTGTCGTTCCAGGCAAAGGTGGTGCCGTCGTTGCCGTGGTACATGAAGCGCGTGTCGCCGTTCGAGTGCCGCAGCCGGAAGACCACGGCCGCGTCGGTCTGATCGTAGTAGTGATCCTCAATCTTGATCTCGACGCGCGAGTCGTTTGACAGGTCGGGGCCATTGAAGCTGTAGCTCGGAAATGGCGATTCCCAACGGTACAGAAACCAGTCCGGGTTCTCGACGACCCAGGGCGAGTCGATGCCCATGTGGTTCGGCACCATGTCCGAAGCCAGGCGCAAACCCACGCGCGCGGCGCGATCGCGCAGGTTCTCATACGCGGCGTTGCCGCCAAGGTCCTCGGCAATCTGATAGTCCTTCAGCGAGTACGCGGAGGCCACTGCATCGTGGTTACCGCGCAGATGCTTGATGGTGCGCGACGAGACCGACCGCTCCCAGAGCCCGATCAGCCACAGGCCCGTGATGCCGCGGCCGGCCATGATCTGCAGCTCTTCGTCAGGCACCTGGTCGAGCCGGTGAATGTGGCGCAGATACTTCTGCGACAGCTGCTCAAGCCACACATAGGTGCTCTTCGCCATGAGCACGACGTTCGGCATCCACGCTTGGTCGGCGGAGAAGGCCTCGTACTCATTGAGCGGTGCCTGGTAGTCCGTGGCGTAACGGCGGCGCAGGTAGCGCACACCATCCGGGCCGGTGACCCACTCCTCGGTGTAGTCGCCGAAGCCGACGTACTCGTCGCCGACGAAGCCTTCCTTTGCGGTACCGAAGGCACCGTGGCGATGGTTGTCCGGTCCCGGCGGGTTGAAGCGCATCCAGATGGCGAGGTCTTCTTCACGCAGCACGTCGATGGCCAGCAGCGTACGCTTGAGGGCCGCACCAAGTTGGTCGGCCCAGTGCGTGCGGATGTAGTCGAGCTGCCCGGTGAGCGAGTCGGGCGATGCCGTCATGGGCGCGCGCAGCGCATCCAGCAGCGAACCGATCTCAGGCGAGAGCTTTGGGCGCGTCTCAAAGTATGCCGGGAAGGTGGTAATCACGGCCTTGTAAACCGGCACCTTCTGCTCAAGCACGCTGTCTTCAAACAGCTCGCGGAAAGGCGCGAACGCGGGATTGCTGTTGGCAAGCCAGAGCAGCAGCAGCTCTTCTAGCGCAGCCTCGCGGTTCGGCAGATCGTTTGTGGTGCCTTCGAGCCATTCCGCTGCCGTTAAGTCCTTGCGAAAGACCGCGACATTTGGGAACTCCTCCGTGAAGTGCAGCAGCAGCCCCTGCAGCTTCTCCGATGAAATCTGGGAGGCGAACCAGGTCAGTGCCGCGGTCAGCACCGCAGGGTCGATCTTTTCGCGGTACGCCTCTACGAGCGCGTGCTGCAGCTCGTCAATCAGGCCCATGGCAAACAGCGCACCGGCGTTCACGGCGCGCTTCGGATCAGCCTCTGTGCCGCGCACCACGTTGAGTTGTTGCGCGAGCTTGCGGCTCGCCGCCACGTTGGCAAAGACCACATTTCCCGTGTAGCTGAAGAGCAGATCGTCCATCTGCACCAGCTCACGAACGGCGCGCGAGATGTGAAACTCCATGGAAGAGCGCAAATGCTCCGTACTTTCTCGCTCCGGGGAGAGCGGACTGGGAAGGTCTGTTGCCGGAAGCCTGAGGTGCCGCTTCGCTGGTAAGCAGTGCTGCGTATACAGATGCAATGCGAGCAGGCGTTGGTTCGCTCCATTGCTGCGCGGCCACTTTGGTTGTGTGACTCTCAGATGCGGCGGCTCACGGGCGCGTTGCTGAATACCTGGCTGTGCCTACGCCACGCAGATCGATGAGCCCGGCTGACCTGACCTATGGAATGCCATTCGACCGGAGTGCTATGCTTTCGCGCAATGAAAAAGCTGTGTTTACGCGGTGTTCTCGCTTTCGGTTTGCTGCCTCTTGCACTAACCATCCGTGCGCAGCAGGAGCCTTCTGCCGATGTTGCGGCCATGTCGGCGCGGCCAGTACCGGCCTGGGTCCGCTCCGGCGTGGTCTACCAGATCTGGCCGCGCGCCTTTTCCGCGGAAGGCACGCTGAACGGCGTGACCGCGAAACTCGACGATCTGCAGAAGCTGGACGTGAACATCCTGTGGCTGATGCCGGTGCACCCGGTCGGCAAGCTCAAGAGCAAGGGCACGGTCGGCAGCCCCTACTCCATTCAGGACTACTACGCTGTCGACCCCAAGCTCGGCACTAAGGACGACCTGAAGCGGCTTGTCACCGAAGCACACCGCCGCAATATGAAGGTGATCCTCGACGTGGTGGCGAACCACACCGCGTGGGACAGCGTCATGATGGCGCACCCCGACTTCTACAAGAAGGACAAGAACGGCCAGGTCACTTATCCATACGACTGGACGGACGTGGCGGCCCTGGACTACAGCAACCCGGCCCTGCGCAAGTACATGCAGGACATGATGGTGTCTTGGATCAAGAATTTTGACGTGGACGGCTATCGCTGCGACGCCGCTGCTGAAGTGCCGACCAGCTTCTGGAACAGCGCGTCTGACGCCATCCGCGCCGTGAAGCCGGACATCGTGATGCTGGCCGAGGCACAGAAGCCTGACCTGATGGTGAAGGCCTTCGACATCGACTACGCCTGGCCGTCAATGCACACGATAAACGACGTGATCATGAATGGCGCGCCGGCGCAGGCCTCCACGCGCGACACGCTTGAGGCGCAACGCAAGGTCTTTCCACGCGGCACGCTGCATATGCGCATGAGCGATGACCACGACGAGCTGCGCGCCGTTGCCCGCTATGGCTACCCCGGCGCTATCGCCGCGTGGACCGTGAGCGCGACGCTTGAGGGCGTGCCGCTAATCTGGAACGGCATGGAAGTTGGTGACACCACAAGCTCCGCCGCACCCGCGCTCTTTGAGCCGCAAAAGATCTTCTGGCAGGCCGTCGATTGGCACAAGGAGTACCCCGCCTACTTCACCGCGATCAACCACCTGCGGCGCGAGCACACGGCCTTCCAGACGGGCGATGCGCAGTGGATCGGCAACTCCGACGAGCAGCACGTGGTGAGTTATACCCGCACGGACGGCAAGGAGACCTTCCTGATCGAGATCAACCTGTCGAACACGCCCTTTCGCGGCACGGTGCAGGGCGGTACGGCGGGTTGGACGGAGGTAAAGCTGCCCGGCTTCAGCAGCGGCACAGGCTCGCTCACGGCCAACGCCACCGATGCGGAGAAGGCACCTTCGACCGCTGCGCTGGCCGCACCCGAACTGCCCGCGTTTGGCGTTCGCATCTTCAAGAAGTAAGCGCCACAAAGCTCGCCAGAAGGCGCGCCGGGAGCATTTGCCGATGACGACGTACAAGCCGCAAAAGAACTCGGCCCAGATCTTTAACATGAGCTTTGGCTTTCTCGGCATCCAGTTCGGCTGGGGCTTGCAGATGGCCAACATGAGCGCCATCTATGAGTACCTGGGCGCCAACGCGGACCAGATCCCGATCCTGTGGCTCGCCGCGCCGCTGACCGGACTGCTGGTGCAGCCACTGATCGGCCACATGAGTGACCGCACCTGGGGACCGCTCGGCCGACGCCGGCCTTACTTCCTGACCGGCGCAATCCTCAGCACACTCATGCTGCTGCTGATGCCGAATGCCAGGTCGCTGCTGTTTGCGGCGGGCATGCTCTGGATCCTGGACGCCTCCATCAACATCAGCATGGAGCCTTTTCGCGCCTTCGTCGCTGACCTGCTGCCAGAGGGCCAGCGGACGCGCGGCTTCGCCATGCAGAGCCTGTTCATCGGCCTGGGTGCGGTCATCGCGTCGGCGCTGCCATGGCTGATGACGAACGTCTTCGACGTCGCGGATACCGGCGGCGGCTCGCACGCGGTGCCGTTCACCGTGCGCATCTCGTTCTACATCGGCGCGTTTGCCTTTATCAGCGCTGTGCTGTGGACGATTCTGACCACAAAGGAATACCCGCCCGAAGACCTGGAGAGCTTCCGTGTGCACAAACAGGCAAGCGCCGGTCCGGGTGCGGCCATTCGGGAGATCACGACCGCTGTGCGCGCGATGCCGGTCACGATGCGGCGTCTTGGCGGCGTGCAGCTGCTCACGTGGCTGGGCCTGTTCTGCATGTGGCTCTACTTCCCCGTGGCCGTGGCGCACAACGTCTTCGGTGCGGACGACGTGCACTCTGCCCTGTACCGCGCCGGTGTGGAGTGGGGCGGCATCTGCTTCGCCGCGTACTCTGCGGTGTGCTTCGCGTTTTCGTTCGCGCTGCCCACGCTGGCGCGCAAGCTGGGCCGCAAACACACGCATAGCCTCTGCCTGCTGTGTGGTGGCGTGGGGCTGCTGGGCGTGCTGCTGATGCACAACAAGTACTTGCTGCTCTTGAGCATGACCGGCGTGGGCATCGCCTGGGCCAGCACGCTCTCGATGCCCTACGCCATGCTGGCCGCGGTGCTGCCGCCACGCCAGACCGGCGTGTACATGGGCATCTTTAACTTCTTCGTGGTCATGCCGGAGATCCTGGCGTCGCTCTTCTTCGGGCTCATCATGAGCCATCTCTTGCACAACAACCGCATCTACGCCATCGCCGCCGGTGGCGCCTGCATGCTGCTGGCCGCCCTGCTGATGCAGCGTGTGAGCGATCCGCAGACGATCACCGTCGCGAACGCCTGACGCGGCGGACGGAGACGTCGCAGGTGCTATGTTCGCCCTCAAACGCACCGGTTCGCCCCGTCCTCGCATCTGAAACTTTGTCAGCAGGTGCAGGATGGGTTGGGCGAGTTGGTTCGCGGTGCACGGCTACCTGGCCGTGGCGGGAGTTCTGTTTCTTTCCGCACTAGGTCTGCCCATGCCGACGGTTCTTGCGCTGTTGCTGGGCGGTGCCGCCGCACAACATGGCACGTTGAGCCCGGTTCACCTGTTTCTGGTAGCGGTACTGGGTGAAAACATCGGAGCCAGTGTGATGTATTTCGCCGGCCGGGCTTCGGGCTGGTGGCTGCTGGGTAAGCTGTGCCGCGTCTCCATGGACCCGGAGACGTGCATCTTCCGCTCTGCCGACTTCTTCTACAAGCGTGGTGCGCGCACGCTGCTCTTTGCCCGGTTCATCCCAGGCCTGGCCAGCATGGCACCGCCGCTTGCCGGCAGCCTGAACATGCGGCCGTCACGCTTCTGGCGCTATGACATCCTCGGTGCCCTGCTGCATGTGGCCGTATTTCTGACCGTCGGCTACCTGTTTAGCCCGTTCATTCACAAGATCACTGACGCCCTCGCGCTTGTGGGCCATGTGGTGCTGGGTATCGCGCTCATCATTGCCCTTGGATACTTTGCGAGCTGGGTCGCCATCCGCGTGCGCGACCGCAAATACCGCGACGTGGAAAAAATCTCGACCAGCGACCTCATCGAGCGGCTCGAGAATCCTGACCCAACCAGGCCCATCGTCATCGCCGACGTGCGCTCCCATGGCTACTACGACCCAGGCATGCAGCGCATCAAGAACAGCATTCGCGTGGAGCCAAACCGCCTGCTGACCGAGCTTGACGCCTTGCGCGAGACGCTCGCCACGGAGTGCGACGTATACGTTTACTGCTCCTGCGTGCGAGATGCCACTAGCGTGCGCATCGCCCATACACTCACACAACGCGGGCACAAGGTTCGCGTGGTGGAAGGCGGTCTGCGCAACTGGCTCAAAGCCGGCGCGCCAACTGAGCCCGTACCGGCCAACGAGATGCACCACCTGCCACGCTTCGAGTAAGCGGCAATCTCACATCACACGGCTGTGCCGGTAGCCACCCTCGTCGAGCGCGGCAAGCAGTTCCGTCACCTGCTCACGGCCGCGTGTTTCCATCGTGATGTCGATGGTCGTGTCGCCCAGGTTCACGCCGTGGTAAGCGCGGTTGTAGAGCGTATCTACGATGTTGATGCCGTGTGCCGCGATCAGTTGCGACAGCTCCACCAGTGCGCCGGGCCGGTCGAGCAGGTGGATGCGCAGCCGGATCAGGCGGCCGTCCTGCACCAGGCCGCGCTCGATGATGCGGCTGAGCAGCGTGACGTCGATGTTGCCGCCGCAAACCAGCACGGCTGTGTGCTCGCCCTTAAGCGAGGTCTTTCGCTGCAGCAGGGCCGCTAGTGCCGCAGCGCCAGCGCCTTCGGCCAGCATCTTTTCACGTTCCAGGAGCGTGAGGATCGCACTGGCAATCTCGTCCTCTTCTACGGTGACGATCTCATCGACGTAGCGCTCCACCAGCGGCAACGTCAGCGCACCGGCACGGCGTACGGCAATGCCGTCCGCGATGGTCGTGCTCGCATCCAGCGTCACGGGCGCCTGTTGCGCTACCGCAGCCTGCATGCTGGCAAGCCGCGCCGTCTGCACCCCGATGATGCGAACAGCAGGCTTGATGGACTTGACCGCGCAGGCGATGCCGCCGATCAGGCCACCGCCGCCGATCGGCACCACGACGGCTTCCAGTTCCGGAACCTGCTCCAGCAGTTCCAAACCGATGGTGCCCTGGCCTGCGATGACGTCCGCGTCATCGAACGGGTGAATGAAGGTGAGGCCCTCGGCGTCGTGGCGGCGCATCGCCTCGGCAAAGGCCTCGTCGTAGTTGGCACCGTGCAGCACCACGTCTGCGCCGAAGCCGCGCGTTGCCGTCACTTTCACCAGCGGCGTGGTCTGTGGCATCACGATCGTCGCGCGGATGCCGCGCCGTGTCGCGTGGTAGGCCACGCCCTGCGCGTGATTACCGGCGCTGGCTGCGATGACGCCGCGCGCCGTCTGCTCCGGCGTCAGCCTCAGGATGCGGTTCAGCGCGCCGCGCTCCTTGAACGCGCCGGTCATCTGCCGGTTCTCTAGCTTGAGGTAAATCTGCTGGCCGGTGAGCCCGCTCAGCACGGCGGAGCGCTCACACGGCGTGTAGTACACCGCATCGCGAACACGCTCGCGCGCCTGTTGGATGTCGCGCAGGCTCACTGCAAGTTGCGCGGCTGCCAGTGATGCCGCAGAACTCAAGCCTCACCCTTGGGCGACCATTGCTGCAGGAACGCCTTGAGCCGGTCGACACTGTAGCCGTGAGCCAGCGTGTGGTCCGCTTCAAAGGAGTCGGTGGGCTGGCTCGTCAGCAGCTTGCCCTTAGGGCTGACCACGAAGAAGTACGGGTAGCCGTTTACCTTCGGGTAGGCCGCGAAGAAGCGGTCGTTCGGGGCGTCCTTGCTCCAGTTCGCATGCACGACGACAAAGTGCTTTTCCAATGCGTCGTGCAGCCCGGCATCGCTGTGCATCAGCTTGTCAAGCACCATGCACCAGCCGCACCAGTTGCCGCCCGCATCGATCAGCACGTTCTTGTGCTCGGCTGCAGCCTGCTTCTCCGCAGCGGCAAGGTCCTGCGCAGGATCGCGCGTGGGGTCGAAGGGCTTATGGGCTTGTGCAGCGCAAAGGAAGGTGAGCATCAGGAACAGGACAGATGACATTCGAAGCCGCTTCAAGGATCACCTCAGCTTCAACGTAGCACGGAGCCGTACCCGCTCACCCTTTGCTGCGGAAGTTGTTGGCACGCGCAAACTCGTCGCGCAGCTCGGGTGTGCGCAGGTTCTCGCGCAGGTGCTGCAGCCGCTGCTCCAGTGCGAGCAGAGTCTGTGCCACGTTCGCTTCGTTGGTATGCGCAACGTCACGCCATATGCTGAAGGGCGACGATCCGAGCCGCGTCATCTCCCGCAAGGCACGCCCGCCGATGGCGCGAAGCTCCGGATCGTCGCCGAAGGTGTCCTCCAGCAGCGCACTCATCGCCGTCGAGACGAACTGCGGCAGGTGGCTCACCCAGGCGCACAGCTCGTCGTGGCGATCCGGCTGCATATCCAGCGCGTGTGCGCCGAAGCGGGCGACCCAGTCACGCCACTCTGTTTCGATGCTTTGACAACTATCGAAGAGTAGATGCGGGGAGGGCGTGAAGAGCCACGTTGTTCCGCGAAACAGGCCCGCTTCGGCCAGGGCAGCGCCGCCACTCTCCTTGCCCGCCATGGGATGTCCGGGCAGAAACCGGCCCGGCATCAGCCGCTCAGCCATCTGCACAATCTGCAACTTGGTGGAGCCGACGTCCGTCACCAGCTGCCCTTCACGCAGGATGGGCGCAATCGTCTGCATCCACTGCAGGATTGCCAGCACCGGCACAGCCAGGATGACGAGGTCGGCTTGCTGAACTGCTGCGCGATGATCACCGGAGGAGCGCGCAACATCGGAGACCGCGCCTATTTGCAACGCGGTCTGCATCTCGACGCCACTCGCGTCGATGCCGGTGATTGAGCCCTCGTAACCCGCCTCATAGAGCGCGAGCCCGATAGACGCGCCAATGAGCCCCGTGCCGACGATGGTGATCCGTTCGAGCGGCATCGAAATGTCTCTACTAAAAGATGAGGTGCTGTTGAAAGAAGAGCAGGCTGCGCTTCTTGGCAAGGATGGCTGCGTCCGCAACGTAGTGCGTTGGATCGACCTTGCGGTTGAACGCGTGGCCCGCATCCTCATACACAAACACCGGCACCTCAGGGTGCGCCTTCAGCACTTTGTCGCGCGCTTCTGCCGGAATGTAGGCATCGTCGGCACCGAAGTGCAGCATGATCGGGCACTGCGGCTCCTCGTTAACGAAGCTGGCAATGCTGCCGCCGTAGTAGCCAACCGCCGCTTCCACCTTGAGCCGCGCTGCCGCAAGCCATGCCATCGTGCCGCCAAAGCAGTAGCCGACCACACCGACGTTGCCGTTGATCTCACTGCGCAACCAATCGACAGCCGCCTCAACGTCCTTGGTTTGCGGCTGCAGATCGGCCGCAAACTGCTGCATCAACGACATGCCCTTGGCAAAGCCCGCCTCATCGTAGGGCAGATCAACCTTCTTCTCGTAGCGATCAAACATCGCAGGAGCGACGACGAGAAAGCCCTCGTTGGCCCAGTCCTCTGCGGTCGTCTGCACGTTCTTGTTGACGCCGAAGATCTCCTGCACGACAACAAGGCCGCCCTTTGGTTCACCCTTGGGACGCACCACATACCCGGCCAGCTCATTGTTGTCTGACGAAATCAGTTCGACCCACTCACTCATGCTTGTCTCCACTGCTTAGGCTACGCTTCTGCCCACAACCGGCGCCAACTGTCGCAGTTGGGCGACAAGCTTCGTCAGCTGATCCGGGAAGAGTGACTGCGCGCCGTCGCTCATCGCCTTGTCCGGGTTGGGGTGCATTTCCATTAAGAGACCGTCGGCACCCGCGGCAACAGAAGCAAGCGCCATGGGCGGTACGAACTCGCGCTTGCCCACACCGTGCGAGGGGTCGCCGAAGACGGGCAGGTGCGTCAGCTTCTTGAGCACGGGGATGGCGCTCACGTCCATCGTATTGCGTGTGTACGTCTCAAAGGTGCGGATGCCACGCTCGCACAGCATCAGGTCGTAGTTGCCGCCGCTCAGGATGTACTCCGCGCTCAGCAGCACCTCTTCAATCGTCGCCGCAATCCCCCGCTTCATCAGCACCGGCATCCGCACATGCCCCAGCTCCCGCAACAGGTTGAAGTTCTGCATGTTCCGCGCGCCCACCTGGAAGCAGTCGATATACGGCAGCATGGGTTCGATCTGCGAAATTTCCATGACCTCTGTAATCACCAGCAGGCCGGTCATGTCGCTCACCTCGCGCAGCAGCTTGAGGCCTTCAACGCCCATGCCCTGAAAGCTGTACGGCGAC
>CAXTJS010000085.1:0-11407 GCA_964244605.1 uncultured Terriglobus sp.
GATCCTCGAGCACCTCGACGACCTCGTCGGCAGACGACGTGAGCACGATCTCCTCACCGGGCGTGAAGAACTCCTCCAGCCCGGGCCACGCGTCGCTCACCATCGGCGACGCACATGCCGACGCCTCAAACAGCCGCACCGACGGCGAGTAACCCGCGGCCACCATGTCCGCACGCGTCAGGTTCAGCACAAAGCGCGAGGAGGAGTACAGCGCCGGGTGGTCGGACGGCGGCAGGTGCGGGTGCGTCACCACATTCGCAGACCAGGCAGTGTCTGCCGGATACATCGGCCCGGCGACCAGAAACCGCTGCTCCTGCAGCCTTGCCGCCGGAGCATTCAGCAGTTCCATCAGCTTGGGCTGGCGGTCGGAAGCATAGGTGCCCAGGTAGCTGAGGGCACACGCAAACTCCTTGTGGACAGGGGTGCGATGGTACAGCTCCGGGTCGACCGAGCAGTAAAACGGCACCGCCATCGGCGACCCGAAGCGCTGCTCCACCTCGCGCAACACAGGGCCGCCTGTGAACGACAGGTAAGCCGCATACAGCGGCACATCCTGAGCGCGCAGGTAGGCGCACTCACCATCGCGGCGCAGCGCGGCAAGGGTGATAGGCGTGTCGATGTCATAGAACAGCAGCGGTGCGGCGCAGCCGGCCAGCAACGCCGTGGCTGCGATTGCATCCGGGAAGTAGGAGCCGATTACGACCGCATCGGCATCGCGCGCTTCGCGTGCAGCAATTGCGGCACCCTCCGCTATCCAATCCGTATAGAGACGCAGGTCGACATACGCCGGCTCGGGCAGATCACGGTTCGACCGGTACCACTCCACATCTTTCTCGAGAAAGACGATGCGGTGCCCCCGCCGCCGCAGTTCCCGGCAGAGCGCGCGAAAGGTGGTGGCGTGCCCATTGCCCCACGATGAGGTGATGGACAGCCCGAGGATGACGATCTTCATCGAGCTTCATTGTAGAAGCTGCGGCAGCACCTTGTACCACTCACAGTCAAGAAAGCTATACTTTCGCTGAGACGTAGAGGTGTTCATGGCTTCTTCCACGGCTTTTGTCGAGATGACGGACGCGACTCGGTCTTGCATCGAGCGCATCGCCGCCGAGCGCGGTACCGACTGCAATGCTGTGCTGACGCTGGCCGTTGAAGAGTACGTCCAGCAAGACAAAGCCAGACAAGCAATACGAGATGAACTTGTCGCTTCGCTTGAAGATTTCGAAGGTACAGGCCTGCATCTGACCGGGTCAGAGGTGAGCGCATGGCTCGAAGAGCGTGCCATAGGTGAACGCTTGCCGCTTCCCGAATGCCACAGGTAGTTTGGTCGCGAACAGCGCTGCGCGATCTCGCCAGGGTCATAGACTTCGTCGCTGAGCATAGCGAGAAAGCTGCCCAGCGTGCAGCCAAGCTGATAGACGAAGCGGCTCACTTACTCACCATCCACCCTGAGGCAGGCAGGCCCGCACTGGACATGCCGAGCGAGTTTCGCGAGTGGGTTGTGAAGTTTGGCCGAGGCGCATACCTGATCTTCTATCGCTATGCCGACGGCAAGATCGTGATACTGGCTCTGCGGCATAGCCGTGAACTCGGCTACAGCTTCCGGCCACCCATCTCTGAGCGTTGAGCGATCCGCTCTTCTTCCAGTTGCCGCAGGCTCGCATCGGCCTGTGCCGCGCGTTGCGCGTAGGTGTGATCGCGCAGCGCACGCTGATAGAACGCCTGCCCGATGCGCCTGGTGGCATCGGCGTCATGGGTGCGCAACTGCCGCACCACATCCTCGGCATTGCGCACGACGAGGATTTCGGAGTCGATGGCGAAGCAGTCGTCGATGCCTTCCCAGTCGTCGCACAGCATGCACGCGGCCGCGCCGGCAGCTTCAAAGACACGCGTCGGCGGGGAGAAGCCACTATTCGCCATGCTGGCACGATTGATGTTGAGCACCGTGCGCGCGCTCGAGTTCAGCACGTTGTGCGCCGCCGTGGGCACGTGGCCGATGTAGCGCACGTTGGGCGGCATCGGCTTGTCGCCCCAACCCTCGCCGCCCAAGAGGAACTGCTGCTCCGGCGCGAGTGCCGCGGCGCGCAGGAAGAGTTCCTCGACACGCGCCTCACGGTCCGGCAGGCGATTGCCGAGAAAGGCCAGGTCGCAGGCATACGCCGGGTCGGGCGCGACGGGATGGTGCGTCTCCGGGTCGAGGCCGTTATAGGCCTGCAGGTAGTGCCGCGCGCCATACCGTTCAAAGCCGGCGCGGACGCTAGGTCCGCCACCGTAGCTGAAGATCGCGTCAAGCCGCGGCACCACGGCGCGAAAGCTGTCGTTTGGGTCCGCATCCATGCGTGCCAGCGTTGCGGGTGAATCCACGTCCCAATAGACGGCCAGCGCGTGCGGCTGCGCCTCCAGGATCAGCGACTCGGTCAGCGCGTCGTCAACGCCAATGCCCGAGTGCTTCACGACCACGTCCGCCCTGCGGGCTTCCTCAAAAACTTCGGCAAGGGTCGGCAGCGACTCGTAGTTTGGGCCATGCCCAAAGTCACCCTGTTCGCCTACCGGCTTGTAAGTCACCAGCTTCGCGAAGGACAAGTCGACATCGTCCTTGTGCGTCTGCCGGCCATAAGCATCCGGCTCGGCGAAGGTAATGTCGTAACCTAGCCGCGCCAGGTACTTGTAACATCCACGGTAGTAAGTCGCCGCACCGTTCCAGTAACTTGAAACCAGCGACGAACCGAATGCGAATATCTTCAACCGAGCACTTCCTGTTCCAGAATGCGCGTCAACTGCGCCGCGCGGTGTGCGCAGGTATGCCGCGCCAGCACCGTGGTTAAGCCGCTCTCCACCTGCGCCTGCGCGTAGTCCGGCTCATCCAGCAGCAGCCACATCTCCTCTTCGGCCTCCTGTCCGTTTGCAACAAAGGTGAAGTCATCCTCGCGGAACAGTTCTTCCGTGTCCTCCCAGGGAGCGCTGATCAGCGGGATGCCGCTTGCCAGCGCCTCAAAGACGCGAATGGTTGGAATACCCTTCATCGCGCCGGTGTACTGCTGGCGGGGCACATGCATGGTCAGCCGTGATCGGGCGTAGACATCAGGCGCGGCAAGATTCGGCAGATAACCACCATAGCGGATACCTGCGTCGCGCAATGCGTCGAGGCCATCTTCGGGATAGCGCACACCGTAGATGGTCGACCGCAGTTCCGGCAGGAACTTGTCGCGCACGGACTTCAGCGGACTAATGAGGAACTCGCGCAACTCCGCGGAACGCTCGCCTTCGCCCCAGTTGCCGACCCACACAAAGTCGTTCTCGTTTGCCTGCGCCTCACGCGGGTAGAAGACCGTGGTGTCGGCGGCTTCATGCAGCGTCCAGCAATTGGTGAGCCCGAATCGCTCTTTGTAGATGCGGGTAAGCGCGTCGCCAAAGGCGAGCACGCCATCGAACTCGTCCACGCGCAACGCCCGAATCGACTCTGGCGAGGAGGATGCGCGATGGTGGGTATCGTGAAAGATCGCCTTAAAGCCAAGCTCGGCGCGCAGCCCAAGCACCAGGGAGATCAGCGCAGGCTCGTTCCACTCGTGCACGATTACGGCATCAGTGCCGTGCAGCGCACGCCGCAACTCGTCCTCAAGGTCCGATGCGGTGGGATCGTACAAGCGGACTTGGATCTCCGGATACACCTCTTCAAACTGCGCCAGCGCTGCCTGCCCGCGAGGCTCCGTGAGCAGGCTCTCGTAACTCCAGCCACTTACCGGCTCAAAGATGGTAACTTCGTGACCCAACGTTCCCAATTCACGCACAAGCCCACGCACAAAATGCGCGTTGCCGTTGTTCCAATCGGAACGGATGGTATGAAGAAAGAACGCGAGCTTAGGCAATCCACTTACTCCACTTACACATGCGTACTTAACAGCTCACGGTACAGGGTAAGGTAGGATCGCGTCATCATCTCGCGCGAGTACATGCCTCTTGCCCGAACCAACGCTTTCCCTTGCGCCTGGTGCAAAATTTCGTCGTTTGCGGCGAGATGTTCCAGCGCGGCCTTAAGATCGTCGGCACTCTTGAAGTAAGTCGCCGCATCACTCCAGACTTCACGCTGTGACGGTATGTCACGTGCCACGATCGCGCAGCCGCACTGCGCGGCTTCAATCGCAGAGAGGCCGAAGGGCTCGTAAAGCGACGTGACCAGGTAAATCGCCGACTCGGCGAATAGCTCCAGCGTTGCTGCTTCGCTAAGCCGGCCTAACAATACCCGGCGTCGGAGGCGCTCGGCGTCATAGGTTGCACTTGCAGAGGTGGTCTCGCCCGCGATCAAGATCGGCACGGGACTGAACAAGTCTTCCAGCACTGCCATGCCCTTCGCCTCATCCCAGACGCGGCCCGCGGTCACGGCCTGCAGCTTCTTGGCAATCCGCAACGGCCTCACGTCACGGCCGTTTGCAATCACACGCAAAGCGGTCTGTACGTCGAAGCCGTTCCGCAGATCGCTCAGCATCGCCGCGGACGGCGCAACCACCACACTGGCACCCTGCAGGCCTGCGGACACAAGCTCAACGTAGGTCTTTAGCCACTCCGACTCAGGCAGACCCGCATCGCCACGCACCGCGCGAGCCCACGAGAGTACGTCCGAGTGCGCAACCACAACCTTCGGGCACGCAACCGGCAGCGCTCCAAAGCAGAACTGGTTGGTGTGGAAGACCTCCGCGCCGAACGACTTCGCAAGCCGTCGCAGGAGCGGCTCGGCGTAGACATAGGCCTTCTGGTTTTCGGGTTGCCACTCCAGCGGCAGCGTCGTCGCTTCAAACGCGAAGCGCTTGCCGTAAGCCGCGCGCATGCGCTGCAGCCACTCCGCCTGCTCGTTCGAGTGAGTACCGCCGAAGGTGACCAGCAGGAGGCTGGTCGAGGCATCCTCGTCCAGCAGACCTGCGGCAAGCTCGCGGGTATACGTCCAAACACCGCCCACCGTGTCGGTGGTCATCAGGATGCGCATCGTCTGACCTTACTGGTACGCCAGTTCCAGTTCTTTCAGCGGCACCGGCTGCTGGTCCTGAATGTCGGAAAAGCCCTTGTCGGCAAACAGGTTCAGGTAGAACGCATGTGCGCGCTCCCAGGCCTGGTCGTCGGGCTGTGCGCCAAAGGTCGTCACGTACTCGGGCGAACCCGGGAAGGGGAACATCGGCACCGGCTCACTCACCCACACACCGTGCGCCTTCAGATGGTCCTGAAAGGCCTTTACCGCAACCGGGTCGTCGTGCTCGGTCTTTATGAGATTTGCCTGCACCCACGGAATGCGCGTCTTCGCATAGATCAGCAGTTCGCCGATGCGCTCCGTCGTGTACTTGCAGTTTTTGTTCATCTCATCGCGGCCCTGCTCGGTGATGCTCTCGATACCGCATTCCATGCTGATGCAGTGGGCGCGGCCGAGCAGGTCGAGCGACTCCTCATTCCACAGGTCAATGCGCGACTGGAAGCCGATACTCAGCGGCCGCTTCGCAATCTCCTCAAGCAAGAGGCGCACATTCTTGCCGACGCCAAAAATCTCATCGATGAAGTAGATGTAGGTCACGCCGCGTGCGATGAGTGCATCGATCTCGGCAACAACCTCAACAACATCGCGCTCGCGATACTTGTTGCGGAACTGCGTCTTGTTGCAGAAGGTGCAGGCATACGGGCAGCCGCGTGCGAACTCAAGCTCGGCACCCAGACCCTCGACCGGCGTAAAGATGTGGTGCTTGTGCGTGTGCAGTTCGATGGGGTAGTCGGAAAAGTCGAGCCGCGTGACGAACTTCATCTCCACCGTGCCGAGCGGCTCGCTGGCCTGCATCACCTTGCCGTTCTCACGCCATACGCAGCCGGGTATGGCGAAGCGAGGCGTGTTCGCCAGCAGCGGCAGCGCCTGGTCGGGCTCACCGCGCAGCACCACGTCGGCACCCGTCTTGTGCAGCGTCGCCACCGGCGTGGACGATCCATGCGGCCCGATAATCACCGTCACCAGCTTGTGCTTGCGGCCCTCGGTCAGCGCTCGCAGCCAGGCCTGCGGCACGCGCAGTTCCGGCTGCGGGCAGCGCCAGAACAGGTAGGAGTTTGCCGTCGGCATTACGAGGTAGTCCTCGCCAAAGTGCTCAAGCTGCGCCTTCACCTCATCCGGTGTGAGCTTGAGCAGAAACGCATCGACCAGCAGGACATCGTGCCCCGCACGGCGCAGGAACTCGCGCGCTCCCAGCAGTTCCAGCGGTACCACCGGCTGCTGCGAGCCGAAGTAGGTGGAGCCTTCCCAGCTCCAGTGCGGGTTCACCAGCGCAAACTTCATCGCGCGCCTCCGGCCAGCTCTGCCGGTGCATGCACGGTCACCGTCACGGCGGGCAGATTGTCTTCCTCAACCGACGTGCCCGCACGTTGCGCGATAAGGGCGCGGTTCGCCGCGTAGAAGCTCTCGATGCTCTCCAGAATGTCGGCAATCGTGCGCTTCGGTGCCCATCCCGTGTCCCGCGTAATCTTCGTCAAGGACGACACATAAAGCGGCTGGTCACCAGGCCGCACCGCGCTTGACGACAGCTTTGCCGCCTTGCCGGCTCGCTTCTCGATCAACTCCAACAACTCCGTGATGGAAACAGCGCGATCCATGCCGCCGCCCACGTTGTAAACCTCGCCCGACGTGGTCTCAATCGATGAACGCAGCGCGAAGAACGCATCCATGAGATCGTCCACGTGCAGGATGTCACGCACCTGCAGGCCATCACCGTAGACCGTAACCTTACGACCGGCGAGCACACTGTAGAGGAAGTGGGCGACCCAGCCCTGGTCCTCGTTGCCGAACTGCCGCTGCCCTGCAATGCAGCTCATGCGCAGCACTACCGTCGGCAGGTCGTAAATGCGGGCGTAGTCCCGCACATACTGGTCGGCCGCGCCCTTGCTGCAGCCATAGGGCGAGTGGAAATCGAGCGGCGTGTCTTCGGTTGCACCGGTGAAGCTGGGCGACTCCGCGATGTAGCGCGTGCCCTGCTTCTTCACGGGCACACCGTGCAGCGAGCCGTAGACCTTGTTTGTCGAGGTGAAGAAAACCATCGGCTGCCGGCCATGCTTGCGGGCAGCTTCCAGCACGTTGAAGGTACCGGCGGCATTGGTGTCGAAGTCCGACTTGGGATCGTGGATGGAGGTGGTCACCGCGACCTGCGCGGCTAGATGGTAGATCTCGTCGGAGTGCCGCGCCGCATCACTCACCTGCTGCGCATTGCGCACATCGCCGTGGATGTAGCGGAGGTTTTTCGCGGCGGGCAGCGTGCGCAGCCAGCTCAGGTTGTGCTCCGTGCCGCGGCGGGACAGGTTGTCGAAGACAGTGATGTGATTGCCGCTCTCCGCCATCAGCCGTGCCGCCAGGTTTGCACCCACAAAACCCGCGCCACCGGTGATCAGAACCTCACGTGCACTTGCCATCCGGTCGCCTTCACCCCTCACGCCCAGCCGTCCTCGGCTAAACGCATGAAAAGAATGTACCTGTTCTAAGTACCTTTGGGAAAGTAGATAGCAGGAGACTTGTACGAGGTGACATCCTCGGAACGATTCTTGTAGAGCGAAAGGGGCTGTAAGAGCACTTAAGTGTGTCAGCAGTGCCGTAAACTCAAAACGGGAGGAATCAGCATGCGGCGAGAGCAAGCGTTGGCCATCCTGAGAGCACACCAATCACAGTTCCGTGCTAACGGCGTAGAGCACCTACGCATTTTTGGATCCGTCGCCCGCGATGAGGCCACTGAAACTTCCGACATCGATATCCTCGCCGATTTCGCGCCAGATCAGAAAGTCACACTCTGGAAGCTCGGTGGCCTGCAGCAGCAACTGGCAGAGCTGCTTGCACGAGATGTCGATCTAGTCCGCGAATCGCGGATGTTGGAGCGCGTGCGTGAGCATGCCATCAGCGAGGCAGTCCTTGCGTTTTAAACGCAGCCGGCGAGAGCTCCTGAACGACATCGTTGAGAGCGTGGATCACGTTCAGGAGTTCGTCGGTAGCTTGGATTTCGTAGACTACCTGGAATCAGAACTTGTTTCCTCCGCTGTCGAACGCAAGCTGCTCATCATCTCAGAAGCTGCCGTACGGCTTGGCAAGCAGATCGAGAGTGACTGCCCCGGGCAGGACTGGCGCGCTATACGCGGCATCGGCAACGTCTTGCGACACCACTACGAAGGTGTCGATCACGAGCAGGTTTGGGAAGCTATCAAAGAGAACCTGCCCGGTCTGAAGCGTGCCGTTCTCCTGCTCATGGACGAACGCACCGCCTGACCAGGCATGCCTAGCCAACTACGCCGTTAACCCATGCGCCGCCAACTGCTGCAGCATCGTGTCTGCCTTGTCCTCGGCCTCCTGCGACTGCAGCCACTCCGCAAGCTCCGCGAATCCTTCTTCGTGCGAGACCTGAGGCTCATACCCGAGCAGCGCCCGCGCCCGCGAGATGTCCGCGTAGCAGTGCCGGATGTCGCCGGCGCGATACTTGCCCGTGATGACGGGCTCAATGCCCTTGGAGCCGAGCGCGTCAGCCAGCAGCGACGCGATCTTGCGGATGGACACCGGATTGCCAGAGCCGACGTTGATCACCTGACCGTTTGAGGCAGGCGCATCCATCGCAAGGATGTTGGCGCGCACGATGTCGTGGATCGAGACGAAGTCCCGCTGCTGCTCACCATCCTCAAAGATCAGCGGCTCTTTGCCGTTGATCATGCGCGACGCGAAGACGGCAGCAACGCCGGTGTAGGGATTCGAGAGAGCCTGGCGCGTGCCATAGATGTTGAAGAAGCGGAGCGCCGTCACAGGCAGACCATAGGTGCGGCCATAGATCATGCACAGCTCCTCCTGATCGCGCTTGCTCAGGGCATACATGCTGTTGATCTCCGACGGCTTGTCTTCGTCGGTCGGCACCGGCTTGAGCGGGCCGCTGTTGCCGACGGAGACCTCCCACTCGCCGCGCTTCAGTTGCTCCACCGTGCGTACCGGCGGCGCGTAAGTCTGCCCGTCCCGCGGCGACACGTACCGCCCCTCGCCGTAGATCGACATCGACGAAGCCACCACGATCTTCTCAATCGGCGACTTCGTATCGAGCACCGCCTGCAACAGCTCCGCCGTGCCCTGCGTGTTGACGCTCATGTAGCGGGCAATCTCATACATGCTCTGCCCCACGCCAACGGTCGCGGCAAAGTGGTAGACCACGTCGACACCTTCGAGCACCGCCTTCAGCAGGTTGGGGTCGCGCACGTCGCCATGCACCAGGTCCACGTCGGGCGACAGGTACTCCGGACGCACACCGCCCGGATGTACCTGTGGCGTCAGGTCGTCCAGCACCCGCACTGCATGGCCTTGACGAAGCAAGCCGTCAGCCAGGTGCGAGCCAACGAAGCCGGCGCCGCCGGTGATCAGGACCTGCCGCTTGCGCGACGCGGGAAGTGTTTGTGCGCTCTGGATGCTCAAACTGCTAGTACCTCTCTCTTCTCGTTCTCGATGGCTTCCAACTCCGCATGGCGACGCCTCATCTGCGGCAGATTCTCCAGCGGACCGGCCGCGTTGTTAACGGGCCCGATCTGCCCGGCTGAGGCATACCGCCGCACGGCCCACTCCGCAAACTCCACGAAGTCGGCGTTGTCCTTTGGCGGGCTGGTGTGGTGGTCTTCCAGGCCAAGGTGTCCCGGCGTGAAGCAGAGCGTCATCGCCACCTCGAAGTCCGCCAGCGCGGTAAACAGCCGGTCAAACCACGCTGCCGCATTCGGCCGGTAAGCATCGGCCCAGCTCAAGCCTGTGCGCAGATATCGCACCCCGTGCTGCTTCATCCAGGCCACGGCGTCGTCCAGCCGGTGGTCCTCAAAGTGGAACCACTGACAAAGCCCCACCGAGCCGTCCGCCGGGAAGCTTGCCGCAGCCAGCTTTGGCGTACCGTCATGCTTCAGCAGGCCAAGGTAGTAGTGGCGGTAGTACGACGAGCCTTCGGCTTCCTTGTGCCGCGTCTCCGCCGGCCAGCTTGGCGGCAGATCATAGAGCGAATACCAATGGATGCGCGGCGTTTTGCCCCGTAACAGGGCAACAGTTTTGTTGAAGCCCATCTGGGCCACTTCTTCCAGCCCGAACGAGGAGCAGCCGACCTCAGTCACCCATACCGGACGTCCCGTGACCGCGGCCGCCTCGGCGATCTTGTCGGGCCACTCCGTCAGCTGCCAATGGTTCCAGTCAAGCGGGAAGCCATGAATCGCGACCGCGTCCACATGCCCCATCACTCCGTAAGCCGCCTGCAGACGCAGCCAGTCGGGGTCGCCGCTTGAGACGCCGCCCAGCACAATTGGCAGCGACGGGTTCACCGCCCGCATGGCGGCAGCGCCCGCCTTCACCATCTCGCCGAACTGCCGCCAGCCTGGATCCAGGTGAAAGTTCCAGTGCGACAGATTGTTCGGCTCGTTCCAAACTACAACCGCTTCTACCATTCTTCGGTTCCAGACCTCTTGTTCCCCGCACTTCAGGACGCGCTGCGAACGCGTTACGCTAGGGGACGCAATGCTAAGTAGATGCTTAGCTTAGTACCTTACACGTTTCAAGCGTTTTCGTTTGGGGAACCATGACGAACGAACGACGCTGCGTGTCGGTTTGTGGCGTGTTGTGGCAGTACACTGGAAAAACCTTCCCGCGACCTGTGCCCCGTTTCCGAGTCTCGGCAAACAATGATGCGAAAAGCCTTCTCGTTGTGTCTTCTTCTACTCAGCCTGCTTGCCCTGCCGACAGGCGGCTACGGCCAGGCCTCAGCAACAGCCGATCAGGCCATCCGCCTGCAGGCCTACGCATGTTTTCTTACGTCCGGCCTGACTATCTGGGACGCGTGTCGAACTTTGGCGGCACGGCCGGGGTAACGGTGAATGCCTTCAACTTTGGCGGTTTTGAACCGGGCCTGGACTTCCGGGTACTTGGTTCCCATGGCAGCCCCGGCACTGGGTTCGACGGCAACACAACGAACCAGTACGTCTTCAGCGCCGGCCCGCGGCTGCAGTATGATCTCGGCAACTTTCAGCCATATGCCGCGTTTCATCTCGGCTACGGCAAGCTCGTGTTCACCAACAGCGGTGATCCTAACTACACGCATGACAATTCGACCGTCTATGCCCTGCTGGGCGGAGTGGACTACCGGGTGAGCCGGTCGTTCTCGCTGCGGGCCGAGGTCGAGGGACAACGCTGGCAACTCACGCCTAAGGATGTTCCGTTTCATCCGGCTGGCGTAAACCTCGGCGTGCGTTATCAGCTCCACCTGCACAACCGCTTCGGCCCGGACTGAGGCGCTTTGCCGGCCATCAAGCCGTGTACACTAGCATTCGTACGCACCCATGCGGGCAACCCTGCCCTGCATCGCGTCGGGACGTGGCTCAGCCTGGTAGAGCGCACCCTTGGGGTGGGTGAGGTCGC
>CAXTJS010000086.1:0-11074 GCA_964244605.1 uncultured Terriglobus sp.
CCGTGGCGGCGCTTTGCTTTGCAGCGCTGACTGCATCGCTCTGGCTGTTCTCACGTACGGGAGAGATCTGGCAATCGCTCTTCGTTGCGACCGCCCAGTTCCTCTTCTCGATGGCAGCGCTGCGCACGCGTGCCATCTGGCTCCCGCTCGGCTTGCAGTTCGGCTGGGGTGTGAGCCTGTCGCTGTTCTTCGGTGTGCCTTCGTTCTACTGGCCTTCGGTCGCCGGCCCTGTTCGCAGCTACGTGACGGGACCACGCTGGCTCACTGGTGCGTACCTCGGACCGGAGGCGTCGCTCTGGGCCGTGCTTGTGATCGCCGCCGCGATGGTGGTGCTATGGCGTGCCACCCGCGACTTCGCCTGGCATTACACCTATGAGCCTCTCGTCGGTGCCGGCTACCCAATGGAGGTCGCGCCGCCGCAGGAGCACGCCCGCATGGAAGCCGAAGGCGCGCGCAAGTCTGAGGCGCTGGTACAAATTCTGCCAACCGCGCCCGCACCACCAAGGGACTAGAGCACAGTTTCAGGCGGTAGAAGCGGGGTGCACCCCATCCTTGCAAAGCGCCTTGCCGCAGGTCTACAGTTCAGCCAACGAGGCTTGTTCCAATGTGTTCCCCGCGCGTCGGTTTCGGCTTGCTTCTCCTTGCATTTGGCTCGGCCTGCGCTGTTGCTCAGACACCCGGGCCCGTGCCGCAGCGCGACGTCTTTGTTGTTGGCCGCGAGACGGCAATCGGCAATCCGCTTGAGGGCTTCCGGCCCACCCGCGTTGAGCTGCCCACAGCGCCCATGGACGCGGGCGGCCGCAGGGAACTGGAGCGCATGCTGCTGGCGGAGCTCGGCTTCGCGCATCAGCCGCTGCCGCTGGGTCCGCCCGGGTTGGTGATGCACGCAAACGGCAAGCTCACCGTCGACGGTCAGGAGCTGCAGAAGCGTCTCTACGAGAAAGGCATGGCCGCGGACCGCGGCGACCGTGTCATGGTCAGCGACATCCAGGTACTGCGCGACCGCATCCTCGTCGACGTGAATGGCGGGCCGTACCTAAAGCATCGCTTCCTGCGGCACATCTCCATCAACGACATACCACTTGCGGGTGACGGCCAGGTCGGCGAGCACGCCACGGGCACGCGTATCACGCTGCTCTTTGAAGGGCCGACGCCGCGCGTTACCGGCGCCGAGCTCAAATCGCTGCTGGAGCCGCTGCTCGACTTCAACGTGAAATCCGGCGAGCAAGCCTACGCCGACACGCTGCCCGCGCCCATAAAGAAGGCCATCGAGGAGCACGACGTGCTCGTGGGCATGAACAAGCGCATGGTGCTGGCGGCGCTCGGTCAGCCGGAGAGCAAGTTGCGCGAGCGCGCTGCCGACGGGGCGACCGGCGAGATTTTTGAGGAGTGGGTCTATGGCCACACGCCGCAGACCATCCGGTTTGTGCGCTTCCGGGGCGATCGCGTCATCCTGCTCAAGACGGGCGCGCTGGGTAAGCCGCTTGACGTGCGGGACAAGGACGAGCTCGCCGGGTATCGCGATCCTTCGTCGATGCACACGATTGCGCTGGGCGACGCCGCGCCCGACTCCGGGAAGGCACCGTCGCTGAAGAGCCCTGCCGAGCGCAGCGAGAAAGCGCCGGACGCGAAGCCCCCGGCAACCCCCAAGAGCACGGGCAGCGCGAAGCCTGCGCCGCTTGCGCAGTTTGCCGGCTTGCCGTCGGCGAAGTCGGCTGCTTCGTCACAGCGACCCTGAATGCTATCCTGATGGGGTTGCGCGGTAGAGTGGGTCCGAACCTCCATCGGCCTGCTTGCGATGCACGGCTATGGCTGTGACGGTACCCGCGAATCACGATTCCACGCCGGCGCGCTCACGTGCCGCAGAGAGAACAAGACCCAATGGCAAAGATTGCAAAGACAGGCGACCGTAAAAAGGTCATGGATACTCAGCGCAGCACGGCTTGCCCAAAGTGCGGCAGCCCTACCCGTATCGCCAAGCGCGTAAAGGATCGCGAGCGCGGCACACCCGGAGGCATGTACATCTCGTGCTCGGTGTGCGACTTCTTCGAGCGCCTCTAAGTTCAACGACGTTAGGTCGAAAGCCCGGCGCAAGCCGGGCTTTTACGTTCTCGAAAGAGCCTGCGCGGCCTCAATCTCCCGCAGGATAGCGCGGGCGGCTGCCATCGGATCGGTCGCGCGGGTGATCGGCCTTCCCACCACAAGCTGCGATGCTCCCCGGGAGATCGCCTCGCCAGCGGAGGCCGTTCGCCGCTGATCGTCCGCGGGTGCGTTTGCGCTGCGAATGCCGGGTACCACCAGCATGGGTTCGCTCCCGAGTGAGGCACGCAAGGAGGGAACTTCTTCCGGCGAGCACACCAAACCCGTAATGCGCTGCTGTATCGCCATCGCGCCCAGCAAACCCACTTGCGCGGCAGGCCCGCGGTCAACGCCGGATGTGGCCAGCTCAATGTCATCCATGCTGGTAAGCACCGTGACAGCCAGCACCTTAAGCTGTGTCCCGCCGGCCGCCTCGACTGCGGCGCGCAGCATCGCCGGGCCACCCGCCGCATGCACCGTTAGCAACGAAGCTCCCGTTCGCGCGGCCGAACGCACGGCACCCGCGACCGTGTTCGGAATGTCGTGCAGCTTTAAATCCAGGAACACGCTCTTGCCGCTTGCAACCAGTTCGCTTACAAGCGGCGCACCCTCGGCAAGGTACAGCTCGAGGCCGACCTTGTACCAGAGCACCGTGTCTGCCAACTCCTCCACGAGCGCAAGCGCAGGCAGACGGGAAGGGTAGTCCAGAGCAACGATCAAGCGATCACGGGCGCGCATCGCTCACCAGTGTACGGGCTATGCTCGTGTCAGCATGCAACAGGAACACAAGGCAGCGGGGAAAGCGGGGCCGACCGCGCTCACCATCGCAGGCTTTGACCCGACTTCGGGCGCGGGCATCACGGCAGACCTGCTCGTCTTCGCCGCGCACGGCGTCTTTGCAACCTCCGCAATCACGGCGCTGACCGCGCAATCGACGCTCGGCGTGCGACGTGTCCAAGCGGTCGCGCCGGCGCTGCTGGCTGAGACGCTCCGCTGCCTTGAAGAGGACCTGCCGCCTGCAGGCATCAAGATCGGCATGCTCGCGAGTGAGCACCACGTCGGCGTGGTTGTCGAGTACCTGCGCAGTGTCCGTTCGCGGCGGCAGGTCGCCGTTGTCCTCGACCCGGTGCTGCGCTCCAGCTCCGGCGCAGACCTGCTGAACGAGGCAGGGCAGCGTGCGATGCTCGCCGACCTGCTGCCGCTTGTGGACGTCATCACGCCCAATCTCGCCGAGGCTGAGGTGCTCACTGGCCAAAGCTGCCGCGACGAAGCGCAGATGGTGGAGATTGCTGCCACGCTTCGTGCCCCTTTCCCAAAGCTTGCGGTGGTGATTACTGGCGGCCACCTCGCACATCCGCGAGACCTCTTTGTAAACGATGACGGCGTGGCGTGGCTTGATGGCGAGCATGTTCCTACGACAGCAACGCACGGCACCGGCTGCGCATTCTCAACCGCCTTGCTCGCGCAACGTCTATGTGGAGAGTCATGGCTGCAAAGCGCCCGTCTCGCGAAAGAGTATGTTGCCAAAGCTCTCGCGACTGCAACGGAGCGTGGTGGTGGTCACGGTCCCATGAACCTGCTCGACAGGCTGCCGGGCTGAGCGAAGCGGCTCTTCAAGTCCGCTGCGGGCGCGCCGATAACTCCCCTAAGACTTAGCCGGAGACGCACTCACCATGGCCACCGCTGTATTTTCCCCTTCATTCTCCTTTGCACCCGTCATGCCCCGCGCACCGCGCATGGCCAGCAAGCCGCCGCGCCGTCAGCCGACTTCGGAGCAGGGTCGCGCGCTCTCCATCCTGACCCACGCGATCGAGTACCTGGTGGATGCCCGCCTGCCCGACGGCGGCACCAGTGACAGCGACAACCAGGCGGTCCGTCTCATGATGTCTGCCTCACGCGCTGTCTTCGAAGATTGCCCCATCGCCGTGCCGCTGAAGCAGAAGGTAAGCGGCTGGTTCGCCGGCAAGCCCGGACGCAGCTACAGCGCAGTTCGCTAGAGCATTTCTCCCGACCAGCCTTCCGCTACTCTCGAAGCTGAGGCTGCGCATGGCATTGACGCTCCACATCAACGGCAGGGAACGGTCCTTCGACGAACTAACCACGGGCAGCCATCTTGGCGACCTCGTCGCGGCGCTCGGCTTTCGCCCGGACAGGGTAGCGGTGGAGCGAAACGGCGACATCGTGCCGCGCGCTACCTGGCCTGCAGAGCTGCTGGCCGATGGCGACAAGCTGGAGGTCGTGCACTTTGTCGGAGGCGGCGCCTAGCCGCCGCTTAAGCGCCTGTCAGTTGGTTAAGCAGCGCTTCCCAGCGATAGCCGTACGTCTGCCAGCCCCCCAGGCTGCGTGCCCGGGCCAGGGCAGCGGCGCGCATCTGCTGCTGCAACTCCGGTTCGTCGGCGAGCAACTGCATCTTTTCGAGCAGCGCTTCGGAGCTCCCGGCAGGAACGATAAAACCTTCCACAGCATCCGAGTAGAGATTCATACTTCCAGTGTTTGCTGAGGCAAGTACCGGACATCCACAGGCAAGAGCCTGCCCTTGCACCAAGGCCAAACCTTCTTCGATGGAGGGCAGCACGAAGACATGGCTGCTGCTAAGAATCGCCGGTAACTCCGTTTGTGGCAGCAAGCCCAGGAACTCAACCTCGGCGGTCGGCAGCGCCGCAAGCACCGTCCTTATCTCTCGCGAAATCGCGCCGACCACGCGCAGCTGCTTACGCGGATGCCGCAGCTTCGCGAAGGCCTGCAACAAATACGGAAAGCCCTTGCGCAAACCAATCGAGCCCACGAAGACCACTTCGAAACGATCGCGTGATGGTTCGCTTACCGGTCCGAACCGGTCAAGACGAACCCCGTACGGAATGCAGTGCAGCTTCTCGCGAGGGACGCCCATGGTCACAAAAGACTCGAGGGCAAAGGTCGAGGGAACGGTGATCGCGTCCGCTGCCTCGTAGATTGCCTCCTCACGCGCCGTATCGCGAGGGTCGCTCACCGGAGCGTCTACACCCCACCGGCGAAACTCGGCCTTGAGCAGCTCCTGCTGAAAGCGCTGGTGCGACGAGCCGCGGTCACAGACAAACTTGCCCCCACGTTGCTGCACCAACTGGCCCGTCTTGAGCGACGAACCGGAGAGCGCCACCAGCGCATCGCACTCCGGCACGGCACGGGCCGTGTATGCGTCAAAGGTGAGCGCGTTCGCGTAGCCGGTCAGGTCTTCCGCCCAGCGCGGCAACAGATTGGCGCGCGCCAGCACGAACTCCGGCGTGTGGATCCATGGGAAGCTCTTGACGAGCCGCTGCGGGATGCCTTCACGCTGCAGCCTGCGCCGGGGCCAAGTGGAGTAGATGCGCGCAAGGTGCCCGCGCCGGTGAAGCTCACGCGCCAGATCAAACGAGTGAAAGACACCAAAGGTCGTCTGAACGATGCGCATGCGAGACTACGGCGAATGGTACCAGAGCCGGGACTTCGATCTGCTCCTTGTTGCTACCAAGTAGATTTGTCTTGGCTTCTGCCAAGTAGAAGTGTCAGTTTAGAGCCGTAGCCGTCGTGGCGCGGTGGGGATGTGCGTAATCGCCGTTCTTTGGCGATTTCCACATCTCCACCGCGGCGGCCGCGGGTTCGTTTTGCTCGTAGTCCGGGCCGTAGGTACGGCGTGGGCGCTTCTTGTAGCCGGTCTTTTCGCTGTTGGTCAGCACCTTCGTCTCTTGCTTCAGGTCCTGCTGTGCCTTGACGAGGGCGAGCGCATGGCCGAGCCGTTTGTTCTCGACCACAGCGGTGTGCGTCACACGCTGGTCCTTGTTGAAGACGCGGAAGGGGAGTGCGAGGCCTTTCCAGCGCACCTCCATTGGCCGGTCGAAGAAGTCGTATAGCTCGACGTACTTGCCCGCAAGTCCTTCGGTGATGTCGTTCCGTTCCAGGATGATTTGCTTGCGGTCGTAGCTCAGCGTGAGCTGTTCGGTCACGTAGCGCTGCTCGCGGTGGCAGAGGATCTCATCGAGGCGTGCCGGCGCAACGTTGAGCTTCTGGTGCAGGTCTTCGCGACGCGCCGGAGGGACCGAGAAGCGCTCATTGAAGCGGCGTAAGAACGTGGGCAGGAAGGCGTTGCCGGCGTCCATGTCGTCGATGCCTGCAAGCCGTAGCTCTTTCACTAGCCGGTCCTGCAGGTGCGGTTCGCGCGTTCGACACGGCCCTTCGCCTGGCTGGAGTTGGCACAGAGTATCTCGATGTTCAGCTCGCACAGGGCGCGGCCGAACTGCGTCATGCTCTGCAGTCCCTTGGTGTTCTGCTGCGTTGGACGGAACACCGAGTGCTTGTCGGAGTAGAAGGCAACAGGGCAGCCGTGGTTCTCCAGGTAGCCGCGAAGCGCACCGAAGTACGCCTCTGTGCTCTCGCTTGGAACGAAGCGAAGCTGCATCAGCTTGCTGGTCGCGTCATCGATGAACACCAGCAGCGTGCAGGCATCGGCACGGTCTTCGAACCAGCGGTGATCGCTGCCGTCGATCTGTACCAGTTCGCCATACGACTCACGTCGGAGCCGCGGCTGATGGAAGGTACGACGCTGCTTGCGTGAGAGCCACAGCCCGGCATCGACCATCCACTTGCGAACGGTCTCACGGCCAACCGCGATGCCATGCCGCTCGTGCAGGATCTCGGTTGCGAGCGTCGGTCCAAAGTCCCGGTAGGTCTGCCGGAGCAGCTCGACCGCGTACTCGCGAACACCGGCCTCCAGCTGGTTGTTGGAACCTCGACCACGTGCCCGGTGAATCAACGTGCCTCCGCCACCATCGCGGTACCGCACCAGCAACCGGTTTACCTGGCGATCGCTGATCGCCAGCACCGTAGCAGCCGAAGCCACGCTTCGCCGCCCGGCCAGAACTTCCGCCAACACCTCAATGCGCTGCAGGTCCTTCGCACTCATCGCTACCAAGCCCATGCCTTTCGGACATTTCAACTTGGCAGAGAGGTGACATTTCTACTTGGCAGCTACACTCATTCTATACAGAATATGTGTTATCGGACATTACCAAAGACCTTCCACACCTCTAGCTTTGCGTCGGAAGACTGCGCTTGCATTCGCTCAGTGTCATTTATAGATCAATCTGAACAGATCCCTTCGCGAGCTTTTCTGCGCCGCCTTCCAAATACGCAATAGCTCGGTTCAGCGTCTGAATGGATACGGAGATACCTGACTTCTCCACAGACTCTCCCATCAACTTGATATATGAGATCTGGCCCTCGTCAAACAGATCATATTCTGCAGGTACTCCTTCGAGACATCGCCTTTCAGCGAACCGTCCTCACGGTCTATAGCTATATCGATTGTGAGGCCCACGATGTCTGGTGTGGCTTTTGCCATGGCGTCAATGATCGTTGTCGTTCCCGTAAGTCCCTCGATCATCTTTGCGTCGGAGTCGGTTAGTTGAGAGTAGAAGTAACCTCTGCTAGCGTCTCCCTGTACATACCCATACTGTCGTTTTATCCCGAGAGATTCGGCCAGTGCCTTCGCATTTTGGTTTAGCTCTGCTTCCTCGAGGCTCTTCGCGCCAGAGACATACTTGATCATAGCGACGTCTTGTATGGTCAGGTAGTCTTCTGGTTTGTTTTGCTTCGCGGTGACTGGAGCGGAAGAGTTTACTTCTGTGTATGCCGACGTCACTTGCGAAATCGACATCGTTCTATCCAGAATGTTGGAGCATACCTGCATTCGCATCACCTCAGAAGAACCGCTGCAATATTTGCAACTGGCTGTCCAAACTGGAAGCCCGTTTTGTTTCAGAACGCTCATGATTCTGAGCCTCCTCGGTGTATCAGTTGCGTGGTTAAGGATGATGTAATCCTGTGAAGAGGCGTAGAGGGCCGGACGCAAGGCTCCTGTTCCCGGCGATTTCATGTGCATCTCAGATGCGGATATGTGCTGAGCGAATCCTCCCGAACTGCGTAATGAATAGCTTGGATGTCGCGTGAAGCTCGCGACCTGCTCTTCTGCAGTGAACCATGCAGAGGAACTGGGTACAAGTTCCAAATCGGAGCATTTCGAAGTCTGCATGCGTCAGCTCGCCACCCCGACGATGGTCGAAGATTAGTCTGATGGTTCATACTTTTCGCCATGCGACGCAAGGCTGCCCGAAGCTTCCCTCTCCGCCTCGAACCTTCCGTTCACAGCCGTGTCGCCGCGACGGCACGCGACGAGGGGCTCTCCCTCACGCAGTTCATCAGCCTCGCACTTGCCGAAAAGATTAGTCGGACGCACCATGAGCGATGGTTGGGTGACCAGGCTGCCCGGCCTGTGCCAGAGGCTACCTCGCCTTCCCTCACGCTGCTGCAATTGCGCTCGAGCTTCGGCCGGAAGTAGCCACCGGCTAGCGGGGCTGGGTCTGAAGATGGCGAAGCGAGGCGGCGTATAGCTGCGCGTTCAATCTTTCCTGCACCGCGTAGCAAGGGCACGCTGCCAGCTTCAGGCCATCGCGGTCGCGGATCGTCAGGGTGCCGAGACGGGAGTCAACCAGGTGCTGTGCATGCAACGCCTGCAGGGCGGCTGAGACGGTCGTGCGACGGATAGAAAGCATCTCCGCCAAAAGGTCGTGCGTGAAGCGAAAGGTGTCTGTCTGGGCGCGATCCTGTGCCGTGAGCAGCCAGCGCGCCATGCGCTGCTGTGCGCCGTGCATACTGTTGCAGCCTGCCACCTGCTGCGTTGTCAGCAGAACAAACTGCGCGAACTCGGCGGTGCGCTGCCGAACGTCTGCGAAGCGTTCCGTCGCCTGTTCCATTCTGTGTCGCGGCACGGCGTAAAGATGGCTGTCGGTCTGCAGAACGCAGCTGACAACCTCCGGAATCGAGCCCTGCAGCATGGACGGCGAAGCCATACCCTCGCAACCAATCATGCCGACCTCAACCTTGCTGCCGGCAGCCGTGGTGATGACGAGCGAAGCCACCCCTGACGTTAGAAAGTAGGCATGGGTCGCAACCGATTCAGCCTCATACAGAACGGTGTCCCGTGGCAGAGAGTGATCCTTTGCTCCCGCCATAAGGAAAGCGTTTGCTTCCGGAGTAAGACTGGCGAGATACGAGTTCAAACTAGGCACAGTGACACTCCAGAGGCGACCTGATAACGCAAACGCAGGCCTCCCATCCTCGTATACCGCAACGAAACAAAGGAGCAATCACGCAAGTGTGCTTGCTGCTGAACGATTCCTGTTTTGGAACAAATCGCGCATGCGACGAAGCGCGATCACTACTACGTGCGGGCTTTCTCGAAGCTACGTTCCGTTACGAAGCAGTGTTTGCTCTTCACTGTGCTTGTTTGCTGCGGCGCGTGCCTCAAGCCGTGCGAGCTTCTCGGTAAGGGCCATGCTGATGAAGTGGTTTAAGGAAACGCCTTGTTCCCGCGCGAGCTGCAGGGCATCTTCACGCAATGACGGACAGAGGCGCAGTGCAAAGCTGGTGGCGCGCGGCTCGGTCACGGCTGTTATCCCCCTCGTGCACACGGAGTCGCTTTGTTCTGCGGTCGTCGGTGTACGGGGTGATGCTACGCAGAGATATCAGAAGTCGTCCGTCCAATGTTGGACGCCCGACATAGGCCTTTCCCAAATAGGAACAGCTTGATGCTATCCACATATTGAGCTTTTTGTATGGTGCTGTCGGCTGTCGCCGCAGAGATGATTTCGCCTGCAGCGGAACTGCCTTTGGCCGGATCTGGCCTTTTCTCAGCGGCTGAAACATCTACAACATCAGCGGCTGAGACCGTTCGACACTATCGCGCTGTGCACCGCGATGCCCTGCTCGAGCCTGCTTCACCGATGTCTTGAAGTCCTGTGCGCCAAGCCGGTTGTGGCGGCTAATCGCACCGCCAGAGGCTTTCGCGAAGTCGAGTCGCCGCGGCTTACGGCCGAGTTCTAATTTCCGCTGAATCTTGTAATGCGTTCGCATCTGCTTGAGATGATGCGGAGTGCGGTCCGCCGCACAGCCTGGAGGGCCGGAACGCAGACGCTGAACCGACCGTCGGGTATGTCGTTCAAAGCCAGAGAGACGACCTCTGGCTGTTATGCGTTTTACTGCGAAAATGATGTAGGAGCAACTTTGGCAAAGATGGCGGACGTGCCCGTGCAGATCGTCTTGCGGCCGTATGCCAGCTCCATACCGCTGGCTTCGTTTGCTTTTGGTACGGGCAATGCGCTCTACAGCGCCTTCCTCCTGCACTGGATCCCCGCTGCAGAGGCGCGACCGCTCGCGATCATGCTGCTGGCCTTTGTTGCACCTCTGGAGCTTGGCCCTAGCATCATGGCCTTCCTCGCGCGGGATGCTGGAGGGGCGACTGCATTTGCCATCTTTGGGACCGCCTGGGTTGTCCAAGGTCTTGCACTTCTTGGCGGGCCACCGCCCAGCCTAAGCCATGTCACGGCCGTGTTCCTCATGTGCCTGACGCTCTGCACGATTATGCTCGCGCTCGTAACTTTCAAAGGCAAGCCGCTGCTTGGAGCCGTGCTTGTAGTAGCAGCGGTGCGCACATCGGTCTCAGCCGCTATGGCTTTAACGAGCAGGCCCTGGGTATCCACAGCCACGGCCTGGAGCGGCCTCTTGCTGGCTCTACTCGCTTTCTACTCCGGACTCGCATTTCTAGAGGAGGACGTAAGCCAGCGCATCTCGCCACTCACCTTCAGAACAGGTGAGGCAAGGTCGGCCATGGAAGGCAAGCTCGAAGATCAGATTTCGGCGATCGAGAAAGAAGCTGGTGTTCGCAAACAGCTGTGAATGCAAACCTCCACGGTTTGTCGCAGGCGTTTGGGCAGGTCGCCTTGTCCCGCCACACGGTCTCAGCTGAATCGCCGAATCGTACTCACTGCGAATCGATGATGCCCTTTCGACGCGCTTGCGCTTAGTGGCCCGGTGAAGTGTTCTGCCGCTGCGCCGATAAGCCTGAGGTTAGTCGTTAGAAGGTAGACCTGCTCATGCCCTTACGCGTGAAGATCGTCGTCGCTGCCGTTGTCCTCGCCGGCTTCGG
>CAXTJS010000087.1:0-11035 GCA_964244605.1 uncultured Terriglobus sp.
GCCAGCTGCGCGAATACTCGTGCAGGTAATTCCCTTCACTGCGGAAGACAAACCACTTGTACGTCAGAAACGAGACGGTGATGTTGATCACCGTTGCGCAGAACGTAGCCAAGCTGGTCGCAAGTGCAGCGTGCGCCGGTGCGGCATGCACGCAGAACCACGTGAACAGAAACGTATCCGCAATGCCGAAGAGCGTGTTGCCGGCACCCGCCATTAGAAAGCGTAGGGCTTCGCCTGTGGGTACGCGGCTGAGCAGGGACGCCATCTAGAAGTTGATTCGCTCTTTTTCGGTAACAAGCGGACGGTTCTGCACGATCGTGTGGATTGACCCGATGTACTCACCGATGATGCCGATTGCAATCAGCTGCACCGAGCCGAGAAAGAACAGACCGATCATCGTTGGCGCCAGCCCCAATTCAAAGTGATTCCAGAAGATAAGCTTGCCCAGCAGGTAGAACGAGCCGATCAGCAGGCTGATGAACGCGAACACAAAGCCGCCGAAGGTCACCAACCGCAGCGGCACCTTGGAAAGGTTGGTGATGCCGAGCATGGCAATGTCGTACAGCGTGTAGAAGTTGTTCTTGGTGATGCCGCGCTCGCGTCGCTTTTGCCCGTAGGCAATTTGCTTGATGGGGAATCCGACCTCGGCCACCATGCCGCGGAAGTAGGGGTATGGATCGCCATACCGCCGCACCACCTCCATCACCTGCCGGTCATACAGCCCGAAGCCGGTGTAGTGCCGCAGCACCTGCACGCTGGTCAGCTTCTCAACCGTGCGATAGTACGCCGTGCGGACGCGGTACATCAGGCCGCTCTCTTCCGAGGTCGTCTTCACGCCGACGACGACCTTCCATCCCAGCTCCCAGTCGCGCAAAAACTCGGCGATCAGCTCGGGCGGGTCCTGCAGGTCGCTGAGCAGAACGATGACGGCATCGCCCTCTGCCTCAAGCATCGCGTGATGGGGTGACCGGATGTGGCCAAAGTTGCGGGCGTTCACGATGACCTTGACGTGTGGGTCTTTCGCCGCGAGCAGACGCAGTTCCGCTACCGTGCTGTCGGTGGAGGCATTGTCGATGATGATGTGCTCATAGTCGTATTGCGGCAGGGCCGCGAAGACCGCGCGCACGCGTTCCACCAGCGGCTCTACGTTGCCGGACTCGTTGTATGCCGGGCTGACGACGCTGATTTTCTTCAACGTTTCCGCTCCTAAAAACTTCCCGTCCAACCGTACCACGCAGCCGTGCGGCGAATCGTCTCTGCAAGCGATACGGTTTCATGCACGTTCAGTTCGCGCTCAATCTGCTCAACAGCGGGTACGTAGCGCGACACAGGAGCACCAGGAATAGGCTGCTTCGCGACCGCAATGCCGACGTTCACACCCATCGCACTTTGCACCGCTTCGGCCAATTCAAGGATGCTGACACTGTGCGCCGAGCCAACGTTATAACCCACCATGGAAGGCGCACGAAAGAGCATCGTCCACAACCACGTGGCAAGGTCGCCCGCATAGAGGTAGGAGCGCGTTGGCGTGCCGTCGCCACCAATGCGGATGGAGCCACCGGCCATCACATCGCGGATGAAGTTGCCGATGGCAAAGTGAATGTCGAGCGCAAGGTGCGGCCCACAAAAGGCCCAGCATCGCGCGATTGCGCATTGCAGGCCATACTGCTTCGCATACAACGCGCACAGCAGTTCGCTTGCACGCTTGCCCTCGGCATACACGCTGCTCACCTGCGTCGGGTCGGGCGCACCGAAGTAGCTTTCCGGCAGGTGAACCACCTCACTCGGCTGGCGGCCATACACCGCTCCGGAACTGGTCAGCAGCAGGCGCTCCGCCCCATGCTTCACCGCGAAATCGAGGGTGCGTTCCGTGCCGGCGAGGATCGTGGAAAGCATCTCCGCGGGCGCTTCAGCGAGCTGCTTCGCGCTTGCCTCTGTGGCGGCATGCACGACGTAGCGGAAGGTGCCCTCCGGCGCGTCAAAGCTGCGCACATCACCGCGATGCAGGCGGATGCTCAGATCCGTAAACAGGTGCGGCATCTTCGCCTGAAAGTCCTCAGGCCTCCGTGAAAGCGCAACCGCTTCGGCCTTCAGCGCCAGCTTGCGGTTCGCGTAGGCGAAGGTCTCCAGCAGCCACGCCCCGAAGAAGCCGGTGGCACCGGTGAGGAAGATGCGCTCACCCCGTATTGCTTCCCACAACGGCTCAGTCTGCTGCAGCACGGCGAGCAGGTCCGCTTCGTCGATCGGCTTCGCGGCGGCCATGCTACGCGGGCAGGTACCGGAAGACCTTGGCCGCGGTCTCCGCGGGGAGGTCGGGCGACATGCGGTGCAGCGGATTCGATTCCATGCTGCCCGACTCGGTGACGCGGCTCGTGATCTTCGGAAAGTAGGTCTGCTTGGGATCGATGTGGACCAGGAAGGCAGCCGGGCCAGGCTCCTGCAGGCGGCGCAGGAACTCGGGGTCGCTTTCGTAACCAGGGCCGATGCGCAGCACAGGAATGCCGTACGCGGCGAACAGGTGGTCCCACTTTGGGATGCCGAGCCCTGTTTCCGTATCGCAACCCACGTAGCGGCCGCCGAAGTAGTTGATTTGCGTCATGCGGATCGACGCATAGCCGTTGTCGTCAAAGACGAAAATCTTCAGGTTGAGCTTGTTCGCCGCAACGGTGCCGAGCTCCTGAAGGTTCTGAATGAAGCCGCCATCGCCCTCGACAAGGATGGTCCTTCGGCCACGCCCTGCAAAGGCCGCACCGATGGCGCCGCTCAAACCGTAGCCCATCGAAGCCAAACCTTTGTTCGTCACGATGCGCTGGCCCTGCTTCTGCGCAAAGGTCTGCATCATGACCGTAAACGCGCTGCCGCTGGAGCACGGGATGACGATGTCGTCTGCCGTGGTGAGCGCACCCAGCTTGTCGGCAAAGTCGTACGGCGACAGGTATCCCTCACCGGTGTTGTTGACTGGCTCCACTGGCGGGATTGCTTTGCTCACGGTGCGGCAGAACTCTACCCAGTCCGCATAATCGCCAGCGGGCTGCGAGACCAGATGACGCAGCACGACGTTGGCGTCGCCGCAGACCGGCATTTCCACACGCGGATGCCCCTTCGCCAGCTCTCGCCGATCGCAGTCCACGTGAATGACCTCTGCCACGGGAGCGAAGTTCTGCCAGTTGAAACCGGTTTGCTGCATGCTCAGGCGCGTGCCCAGGGCAAGGATCAGGTCAGCCTGCTGCAGCAGGATGTTGCTGTAGCGCTGGCCCCAGGTGTTTGGTCTGCCGAAGTACATGGGATGGTCGCTGCCCAGCCGGTCCATGGCGTTCCAGGTGACAAACAGCGGAACACCTCGCCTTGCGAGGTGGTGCTGTAACTCAGTTGCGATCGCCCGTTCGATGCCCGCTCCTAAGAGTAGTGCCGGCCTCCGCGCCGACTTGAGCTTCGCCGCAATCGCCTCGAGCACGTCGTCCGCGATCAGATCGAAAGCGGAAGCCGATGAGGAGATCGCGGTGTCCAGCGTCTCGCGGTCGACCTGTGTGCCCTGCACATCCAGGGGGATCTCCAAGAACACCGGCCCTTTGCGCCCGGACCGCCCGCAGTAGGTCATCTCCGCAAAGCTGCCGCGATCGACGACACTCTCCACCAGCAGGGCTTTTTCAGAGATGGGCGCGGCAATCGCTACGCCGTCAATCTCCTGGATGCCCCGCTGCCGCACGTCTCCACGATTCAGGTCAGCTGTCTTCACCTGGCCGCCAATGACGAGCAGTTCACGGCTTTCGAGCCATGCGCCACCCAGCGCGGTCACGATGTTCGTCAAGCCGGGGCCGGCGGTGACCATGGCAAATGCCTTGCTGCCCAGGTGCACCTCATTGAAGTACTCGGCAGCGATGCCTGCGGCGACCTCGTGCACGACCGGAACGCACGTGAGCCTGTGACTGCAGCTCTCAAGCAGGTGCATGATGTTGCCGCCCGCCACGAAAAAGCAGTGCGTGTAGCCGAGTTCCACAAGCCAGTCTGCCAGCACATCGGAGTACTTCTGGGTCATCGGTAACTCTCCACCACTTGCATGATCGCCACGCGCACCGCGTGCAGTGTCTCGTCCGTCTTCGGCAGCTTCTCCAACTGCACAGAGCCATCCTGCGCAATCAGAATGAGCGCGTAGAAATCGCGGCCGTGCTTCTTGTCCGAGGCGAAGCGTTCCAGCACATCTTGCATGTTCAGCTTTCGCAGCTCCGTCGCCGCGCCGGCGTCGCTCGCGATCAGCGTGCGCAAGTGCGCCGAGAGCTCTGTCGAACCGGAGGGTGTGATCCCACGCGCCTTCTGAAAGGCAATGGCACACTCGATGCCAAAGCCGACTGCGATGCCGTGAACGATCGCGAAGTGCGATGCACCCTCGATCGCATGGCCGAAGGTGTGGCCGAAGTTCAGTAGCAGCCGCTCCTTCTTGTCGAACTCGTCGATCTCGATGAACCACTTCTTCGCCAGAAGGCTATGCAGAATCAGGCGTTCCAGCCGGTCTTCGGGCATGTGGACGGAGGGCTCGCACGCGAGGTAGTCGGCGAACGCGGACTGCCCGCGGCAGAAGCAAATCTTTGCGGCTTCGATCAGCCCGCTTGCCTGCTGATCCGCCGGCAGCGTTCGGATGAGGGCAGCGTCAATCAGCACGCGTTCGGGAGGATGGAAGGTGCCTACGAGGTTCTTGTATGGGCCCACGTTGATGGAGCTCTTGCCGCCAATGCAGGAATCCACCATGGCCAGGACCGTTGTCGGCACGTACGTCCACGCAAGGCCGCGCATATAGACCGATGCAATGAATGCTGAGACATCCTGCACGATGCCGCCACCTACTGCAACCAGCCGTGTAGACCGGTTCGCACCCGACTTGCGCATCTGCTCGATCAGCGCGGGAGAAGCCTCAAGCGACTTGTTCGTCTCAAGCGCTTCCACAAAGAGAGGCTGCATTGCTATGCCTGCGAGAGACGGCTGAAAGAAGGCATCGGCGATGACGGTGTCTGCGGCTGCTTGCTGCATCCACGCAGAGAACCCGCCCAGCTCGACTTTCACGGTGTAAGCGCCTGAGGACGCCCGAACCTCAAACGATGCGGACATGGCTGAACCCAAGATCGGCAGCGACGAACTGCCCGGTGATGCCGGTGTTTTCCGGAGAGCAGAGATAGAGCACAGCCGAGGCTACGTCATCGAGCGTGGACAACCTGCCGAAGCGGGTCGCCGACGTGAGCGTGTCGATCTGCGCCTGGGAGAGATTGCGGCGTGTCATGGGCGTTTCAAGCGCGCCCGGCAGTACGGCATTGACCAAGTGCCCATCGGCCGCAAGATCTGCCGACGCGGAAAGAACCAGCCCCTGCAGCGCAGCCTTTGTCATGCAGTAGGTCAACTTCGATTGACGCGCGAGGTTCTGCCAGATGGAGCTGATGATGCAAAGCCTTGCAGGCGCGCGCAGCTTATCGAGCCTCAACAGCAGTTGCGATGTGGCGAGGATGTAGGTGCAGTTTGCGCGATAGATTTCGGCATGCCTGTCGAGGTCCACGTCGTACACGCTGTCGTTCGTGTTTGCCCCCTGCGCCCAGCACACCGCATCGAACGGCTCTTGTTCACGAAAGATGTCCGGGTCTGCATCAGGCGCAAATGGGTCAAATACAAGGGACGAAAGCCCGCCTTCTGCTGAAGCCGCAAGCGTACGCGTGACACCGGTGACATGCCACTGCCTCTGCAGAGCCGACTGCGCGATGGCTCCGCCGATTGCTCCACTTGCACCGAAGACCAGCAGGCGATGAGGCGGCATTTACTTGTTCAGGACCGCCCAGCGCTTCTCAAGCATGTCAATGCGCTTGGCATCTTCCTGCTGAATGGACCCGTAGTAGTCGCGCTTGTTCAAGAGCCATAGCAGCTCGAAATGCACCGCGTTGAGCAGCCCCTGATCGATGTGCTCGGCCTTGGCTGCCTGTGCGTCGAAGATCACCTTACGGGTCTCGAAGCGAGTCAGGTGAACGTCTACCATCTCCTTCAGAACAGGGATGGAGTCACTCGAAACGCCGCCGCCAACGACGAGATCGATGCCTTTGGCCTTTGCCGCGGCTGCCGTTTTTAGTACGTAGTCTGTTACCTCGCGACCGTTGATTGCATCACGACCCAGGCTGGCCGAGAGCGAGAAGTCGACGCGGCCAAAAACGACGCCGGCGATCTCCGGTGCCTTCGCGGCATACTCCACCATCTCGTCGAGCACCTGGAAGGCATTAATCGTCTCAAGGTTGAAGAGGAACTCGGTGTCTTCCTGCTCTTCCGTGGTGTAGACCTTGTCCACGGCCTCGGCGAACTTTGAGAGCGCGTAGCGGCTTTCAATCATGGGCGCAATAATGTAATCCACACCAATCTGCTTGGTCTCAATCAGGTCGCGCATGGCCTCGCAGCCGCCGATCTTGATGGCGAGCTTGAGACCGGCCTTGCGGCAGATTTCTACGAGGCGGAGCATCTCGTCGACGCGCGTGCCTTCTGCCTCGTACTCGGCCTTCACCGCCAGATACCCATACTCCTGCCGCCCCTTGTTCAGCAGATCCAGCATCTTGCGTTCGCGCGTGTTCATCCGAGTGTCCCTTTCGCTACTTCATCAAATTTTCGGACGGGTATACCTGTCCTGCTTACTGAGTGATCGGCAGCGTCGCGCTCTGTTCGCCGAACTTGATGACGGTGTCCGCGATGAAGTCGAGCATCGCCTCGCTCAGCCCTGGGAAGACACCGACCCAGAACACATGGTTCATAACGTAGTCAGTGTTGGTTAATTCACCAACGACACGATACTCCCACCCCTCGTAGGCTGGCTGCCGAAGAAGGTTGCCGGCAAACACAAGCCGGGTCCCAATCTTGTTTGCAGCCAGATGGCGCGTCAGCTGGTCACGTGTGAACGGCGCATCCGGCTTTACGGCAATTGGGAAGCCGAACCAGCTCGCATCGCAACCAGGCGTTGCTTCCGGCAGCACGAGCCACTTCTCTGCAGGCTGCAGAGCGGCTTTCAGGTACTTGAAATTTTGTTTGCGACGCCCGATGAACTCCGGCAGTTTTTCGAGCTGTGACACGCCCAGCGACGCCTGCATGTCCGTCGCCTTCAGGTTGTAGCCAACGTGCGAGTAGGTGTACTTGTGGTCGTAGCCGCAGGGCAGCGTACCCAATTGCCAGTCGAAACGCTTGCCGCAGGTGTTGTCCACGCCCGGTTCGCACCAGCAGTCACGGCCCCAGTCCCGGAAGCTCTCGATAAGGACCTTGAGCGCCGGCTTGTCCGTCAGCACCGCGCCTCCCTCACCCATGGTGATGTGGTGCGCCGGGTAGAAGCTCACCGTGGCGATGTCGCCAAATGTGCCAACCTTCTTGCCATTCAGCTCAGTGCCGAGAGCGTCGCAGCAATCTTCCACGAGCCATAGGTTGTACTTCTTGCAGAACGCGGATACGGCCTCAGCATCGAAGGCGTTACCGAGAGTGTGCGCGATCATGACTGCCTTCGTCTTCTCAGAACGGGCGGCCTCGAGCTTCGTCACGTCCACTTCATAGTGCGGCAGTGTGACGTCGATGAAGACGGGCACACACCTGTTCTGCAGGATCGGATTGACCGTGGTCGGAAAGCCTGCCGCGACCGTGATGACTTCATCGCCCGGCTTGATCTGCCGATCGCCCAGCTTGGGCGAGGTCAGCGCGGAGAACGCGACGAGGTTGGCAGACGAGCCAGAGTTCACCAGCGACGCCGATCGCAAGCCGAAAAAACGGGCCAGCTTTCGCTCAAAGTCCTTCGCCCAGCGACCAGTAGTGAACCAGGCATCCAGCGCCGAATCCACCACAGCGCTGATATCCGCACCGTCGATGACCTTGCCTGAAACGGGTACACCCGTAGTGCCCGGAACGAACTCCCTGGTTGGGAAAGCTTCCTGGTGAAATTCCTTCGTAAGCGCGAGAATCTGCTCGCGTAGTGCCTGTGCTTTCTCCGTCATAGCGTCTCTTTAGGATACACAGATACGAGCCACGAAGGCCTCCACGCAAGTGGGTTAAACTTTCTCAGCCCTTGCACTCTTTTTCGTGCCGTCAAGAAGCTCTGGGCGAAGCATACGAGGAACACACATGAAGGCAGTCATTCTGGCCGGTGGCCTGGGTACCCGGTTGAGCGAGGAGACCTCCGTCCGGCCGAAGCCGATGGTGGAGATCGGGGGCCGGCCCATCCTCTGGCACATCATGAAGATCTACTCGCACTACGGCATCAACGACTTCATCGTTTGCTGCGGGTACAAGGGCTATGTGATTAAAGAGTTCTTCGCGAACTACTTCCTGCACACCTCCGACGTGACGTTCGATGTCGCGCAGAACAGCATGACCGTGCATCAGTCGGTCGCGGAGCCCTGGAAGGTGACGCTGGTCGACACCGGCGACGGCACCGGCACCGGCGGTCGCCTACGGCGCGTCGGCAAGTACCTGCAGGATGAAGAAGCCTTCTGTATGACCTACGGCGACGGCGTCTCCGACGTAAACATTACCGAGTTGGTCGCGTTTCATAAGCAGCACGGCAAAGAGGTCACGCTGACGTCCGTGCAACCCAACGCGCGCTTCGGCGCACTCGGCCTGAAGGACAACCATGTCTACGCTTTTCAAGAAAAGCCGAAGGACGAAGGCGGGTGGATCAACGGCGGCTTCTTTGTGCTGTCACCACGCGTGCTGGAAGAAGTGACTGACGACGACTGGATGTTCGAGCGCGAGCCGATGGAAGCGTTGGTGAGCAAAGGCCAGGTGCAGGCCTTCTTCCATCACGGCTTCTGGCAGGCGATGGACGCCCTGCGCGACAAGCACCAACTGGAAGAATTGTGGGCGAAAGGCAAGGCACCGTGGAAGCTTTGGTAACTGCTCCGGACGCGGCCGTTTGGAACGGTCGACGCGTTTTCATGACCGGACACACCGGCTTCAAGGGCGGCTGGCTCTCGTTGTGGCTTGCAAAGCTTGGTGCGGAGGTGCGCGGCTACTCACTCGACCCTTACACCACGCCCAACCTGCTGGATGCGGCAAAGGTCGGCAGCGTCATCGAAGACACGCGCGGCGACATTATGGATCGCGCGAAGCTTGAAGCGAGCATGCAAGCGTTCAAGCCGGAGATCGTCATCCACATGGCAGCGCAGCCGCTAGTGCGGCTCTCCTACGTGGATCCGCTCGGCACCTACGCCACCAACGTGCTCGGCACGGGGCATGTGCTGGAAGCCGTGCGCAAGACCGATTCCGTGCGTGCCGTTGTCTCCATCACGACGGACAAGTGCTACGAGAACAAAGAATGGGTGTGGGGCTACCGCGAGACCGATCCGCTTGGCGGGTACGACCCGTACTCGTCTTCGAAGGCCTGTGCGGAGCTGGTAACGGCCGCGTACCGGCAGTCGTTCTTCAACGTGGGCAAGTTCAGCGAGCACCGCTGTGGCGTCGCAAGTGCGCGTGCGGGTAACGTGATCGGCGGCGGCGACTGGTCCGACGATCGTCTCATCCCCGACCTCGTTCGCGGCTTTCTGCGCGGCGAGGCCGTGCGCGTGCGCAGGCCGAAGAGCATACGCCCCTGGCAGCACGTGCTTGAGCCGCTGTGGGGATACCTCCGCATTGCGGAAGAGCTCTACAAGGGCAAGAGCAGCTGCGCTACCGGCTGGAACTTCGGCCCAGCCGACGACGATGCCTGGCCGGTCAGCCGCATTGCCGAGAAGATGGTGCAGGTCTGGGGCGACGGCGCGCAATGGATCCTCGATCCCGATCCCGGCGCGCACGAGGCAGGCTACCTGAAGCTAGACGCGAGCAAGGCCCGCAGCGAACTGGGCTGGCATCCGTCGCTGCATATCGGGACTACGTTGGAGTGGCTGGTGAAGTGGTACAAGGCGCACCAGGCCGGTGAAGACATGCACGCCTATACCCTGCAGCAAATCACCGAGTACGAGCAGTTGCTGCAGGCCCAAGTCTGAAGCCGTCACAGAAGTGCTCGGCGGCTCTTCCAGCAATCCATGTCCGGATTTTCGGACATGGGAAGCCTCAAGGAAACCCATGTCCCAGGCGCGGGACATGGGGCACATCTACGCCTCTCTAGCTGAGTCCCTGTAAGGCGTTACAAGCCCGCTGCAAGTCAGCATCGCGCTTGCCGAAACAGAAGCGCAGCATCGTTTCACCCCTGCCCTGCTGGAAGAAAGCGGAACCAGCCACGGCAGCCACGCCCGTTTGCTTCAGCAGATACCGTGCCCGCTGTGACGCGGTCTCGCCCGGCAGGTGCGAAGCATCCGCAAGGATGTAGTACGCGCCATCCGGCTTGGGCGCGTGAAAGCCGGCGTCGGCAAGTGCCGCGCAGAGCTGGTCACGTTTCGTCTGATGGCTGCTTGCGAGCGTGCTGTAGAAGTCGGTGCCCTGCAGTTGCACCATGCCCGCAGCCGCCCCGAACTGCGCCGGAGACGGGCTGCAGATGTAGACTAGGTCGTGAAAGTACCCAATGGCCGGGGTCAGTTCAGCAGGCGCAGTCAAGTAGCCCACACGCCATCCCGTAATGCTGAACGTCTTCGACAGGCCTGAGATCGTGACCGTTCGCTGCCGCATGCCGGGCAGCGTTGCGATGGACGCGTGTTCCCTGCCCTCGTAGACGAAGTACTCATAGATTTCATCGGTGATGACGATCAGGTCGCGCTCGATCGCAATTGCCGCCACCGCTTCGAGTTCCGCGACGGCAAAAATCTTGCCTGAAGGATTCGAAGGTGTGTTGATGACGATCGCGCGTGTACGCTCCGTCAGCGCGCTCCGGAGTGCCTCACCATCAAGCGACCACTCAGGTGCGACGAGCGGAACCACGACCGGCTTCAGCCGAAGCGAGAGCAACGTGCTCACGTGATAGCCGTAGAACGGCTCAAAGACGATGACCTCATCGCCCGGGTTCAGCAGGGCGAGCAGCGTCGCGTACATCGCGCCGGTCGCGCCGTTGGTGACCAGGATTTCGGTCGAGGGATCGGCCGTGATGCCGTTATGAGCAGCGAGCTTCTGCGCAATC
>CAXTJS010000088.1:0-10683 GCA_964244605.1 uncultured Terriglobus sp.
CACCCGCAGTCAGAGCGAGAGGTTTCCGACCGCGCTGCTTCCGATAAACGTTCGGAGCGGGACGGTCAGCCTACCCTCCCGCTTAATTCAGCGTAGGTGAGTGTGCGACCGGCCACGTCGCGAAGTACGGCCTTGAAACGGGCGGCATCGGAGAGTGTGATCTTCCCCTCGCGCCGATCGTTGAAGCGGAAGACTTGTTCGGTCACGTAGCGCTGCATGTGCTCAGGCTCTACTGCGATGTACGTTCCCGCGAACGCTCTTTTCAGCAGACTCCAGAAGTTCTCTATCCCGTTCGTGTGTACGTTTCCACGCACGTACTCCAATGCATGGTTCACCATGTCGTGGGTGTACTTGCGCCGTAAACCGTCGTACCCTACGTGGCTGTCTGTGAAGACGGTGCTTCCAAACTTCACATGCTTTTGAATCAGTTTCGTCATCGTCTCGCGCTGGGCAGCCGGGATGACTTCAGCACGAACCTGGCCCTTCACACGGTCAACAGCACCCATCACAATGGTTTTGTTGCGCACCGCTCCACCGCTGCCGCGAATGCCGGCCGAGCGTTTCTTGTGCATGTTCTCTACCTTGCCGCCGATGTACGTCTCATCCGCTTCTACTTGTGTGCCGTCCCCGCCGATCTTGGTTCCGTCCCGGCCTATCATTGCTTCGCGGATGCGGTGCAGCATGTGCCATGCACTCTTCTGAGTGATGCCGATGGTTCGTGCAATCTCGTGTGAACTGATCCCGTTACGGCAGTTGGCCAGCATCCATACGGCGACCATCCATTTGTCCAGCCCTAGTGGAGAGTCCTGAAAGATCGTGCCGCGCTTCACAGAGAACTGCTTCTTGCAGGCCTTGCACTTCCAACGCTTCTGAGTGTCTAGCCAGTAATGGTCTTCTTTCCCGCACCATGCACATCGTGCCTTACCATCGGGCCAGCGCATCTCTGCTACGGCAAGGATGCAAGTCTTTTCGTCGCTGAAGTAGCGAATGGCTTCTTGCAGGGTGCGTGGGTAGACCATGGCTTGACTGTAGAGAATTGCGTTTGGTTAGTCAAGTATATTATTACCTTAGGTTTTCGAGATGATCTAAGTTCCTCATTCCGCTTGGTTTGCAGGCAAGATCCTCATCCTGCTTGGTTTACGCACATTTCTGTAGATGCGTCATTTCGAACGGGGCGGAGAAAGCCTGCTGCTCCGGGCAAAAAGCAGGTTTCTGCACTCCGCAACAATAGAGCCGTCACTCCGGTCTCGATAACGAGATTAGAGGCAAGGCTAATTATCCGAAAAGTTGTTAATTGCCGGAGTTCGGACTACACCGTCTTAGAAATCGAACCTGATTTAAGGATAGCGGGCGCGGAGATATGAAGTGCCAACTCTATCTCTAGCCGAAAGAGCAAGTTAGCTGCGCAAGCCACTTGACACAGTGTCGCGTGCTCGGAAAAGTATCGCGGAGTGTCAGGTGTGTATGACGATCGAAGCGGAGGGAGCAGTGGCCTTTAGACCACGGAAAAGGCATCGGGATAGAAGGGCTTTTGCACTGGAGAGCATCCGGGGCTGAAGCCCCTCTCTTCCGCGCAGTTTCGGTGGCCTGAAGGCCACCGCTCCCTCCTCTGTACGCTACCTTTGCAATCGTCAGACTCTCTCTAACGTCTACTTCGGCGGGCCGCTCGCCTTTGGGTTCACGGGCACATTGTGGAAGGCATCAATCTGCCAGGTGCCCTGCTCCTTTGAGAGCACAAGCTGCAGCTTGGTGTGGAGCGCACCGTCCGGAAAGAGGGCGGAGCCGGGTGCCAGGGTCGTGATCTTAGAGAGCAAAGCGTCCACATCCACGATCGCTACGTCCGGCCGCAGAAAGTGCAGCTTGCCAATGCTCAACTCGTTGTAGCTGCCCTTGTAGATCGTCGAGAAAATGAGCGCGTGCTGCTTCTCAAATGGCGCCCGACCGTAAGTCTGCATGCCAACGATGTTGGTGAAGCTACCGTCGGCGGCGAAGTGCGCGGCGAAGGCAGTTGCGTCGCCGCGGTTCCATGCATCCTGCTCGTCTTTCACGATGGCCTGGATAGCGGCCTTGTCCTGCGGCGTGCCGTCTGCCTGCTGTGCCGCCGTGGGAAGGGCAGCGGGAAGGACTGCCGCAAGAAACAAGAGGACTCGTAGAAGCGCTGCGTGCATGGAAGCTTCTCCTGCGCTGGGATAATTGGCGCAAGAGTAGCAGCCCAGGCGATGGATGGCTAGAACTTTTGGTCTGGATCTGTTCTTCGAAAAGACTGCGCCGGGTGGCCCTTGCATTGTCATTTCGATCGGAGCGTAGCGGAGTGGAGAAACCTGCTGTTGCTTTGAGAGCCGCTGCTACTCCGGGCAAACAGCAGGTTTCTCCACTCCGCGACGATGGAACCGTCGCTCCGGTCGAAATGACGCCGTAGAGGCGGGCGTGGTTGGTCGGCTCAAGCTGCGCACTAGCGGGTCTAAAAGCCGGGGTCGCTGATCTTTCGCGTCGTGATGTTAGGCGTGTACTTCTTCAGCAACGGACCGATCTCAGAGGCCTTGCCGATAACCACCATGACCTCGTTCTGGCTCGCGGGGAAGTCGGCCTGCAGCAGGCGCTTGGCATCGGCGACGGTGGTCTGCTGCGTCTTGACCAGGTTGCTGTTGAAGTCGTCGCGCGTGATGCCGTAGAGCTCGTTGCTGGCCAGCGTACCGGCAACCGCGCCGGAGGTCTCCAACTCTGGCGGCAGGGTGCCCGCGGCCGTGTTCTTGGCGGAGGTCAACTGCTCGTCGGTAAAGCCCTGCGCGTGTGCTTGGTCCAGCGTCTCAAGCGTTTTGTCGATCGCCGGGATGGTGGTCGCGTTGCGGGTGAAGGTGCCGATTACGAACGGTCCAGGCACGCGGCCTTCCACAAAGTTTGAGCTTGCGCCGTAGGTGTAGCCGGTCTTGATGCGCAGCTCCGTGTTGAGCATGGACGTGAAGCGGCCGCCGAAGAGCGAGTTCACCAGGTCAATCTGCCCGCGTGCGGGGTTGCCGGCGGCGATGCCCACATTGCCCACGGCAAAGTAGGTCTGCGTCGCGTCCGGCTTGTCCACCAATAAGAGCCTGCGGCCCTTTATGGCGGGTAGAGGGCTCAGCCTGGTGGGCGCGGGTGCCGCGCCCTGCCAGCCGTCAAAGGCCTTGGCAAGCGCGGCCTTCATCTCGGTGCTGTTGAAGTCGCCGGAGACCGCGATGATGGCGTTCGCGGGCGTGTAGTTGGTTTTGTAGAAGCTCAGCACGTCTGCGCGGGTGACCGCTTTGAGCGAGTTTTCATCGCCACCACTGGGCCGGCCGTAGGATGTGTCCCCGTACAGGAAGGCGCGAAAGTATGCGCCGAGTACGGCCTGCGGCTCGTCCTTGCTGGAGCGCACCGCGTCCTGCCGTTGTGCAAGCTGCTTGGCCACCTCGGCTTCGGGAAAGGTCGGGTGCAGCACCACGTCAGAGAACAGCCCGAGTGCGGTGCCCTCGTCCTTCTTCAGGAAGCTGGTGGAGATGCTGGTGGCGTCCAGCGTCACGCCGGCACCGTACTCCATACCGATGGAATCGATGGCCGTCGAAAAGTCATCGGCGCTGTGTGCCGTGGTGCCCTTGCGCAGCAGCGCCGCCGTGATGGCAGCCGTGCCCGACTTGCCCGCTGGATCGGCCACCGACCCGGAGCGCAGCAACATGCTGACGGAGATGAGCGGCACCTCATGCTTTTCAAGCAGCAGCACCGTAATGCCGTTGGGCGTCACGAAGCGCTCATACGCGGGCAGCACGTAGGGCTTGGGCGGCGGCGGCACGATGTGCGTGGAAGCCCCCTGCGCGCTTACAGCGGCAGTGGCGAGCAAAGCAGAAGCTGCGAGAGCAGCGGAAGCAACACAACGCATACGGAAGACCTTTGCAGTGAGGCGGCTCTGGGTCATTCGGCACCCCCAGCATCGGCTGCCGCGCCCGGCGCTGAGCTATCTGGAATGAGCGTTGCCACCGTGCGATTGTTCGCGATGAAGTACTTTGCCACAACGCGCTGCACGTCTGCCGCGGTGACGGCGTTCACCAACTTCTCTTCGTCATTCACGTGCTGCCAGCCGCCGTAAAACAGCTCTGCATGGCCGATGGCCTGGGCCCGGCCCGCAATCGTCTGCAGCTCACGGTAGTGCTGGGCCAGCACAAGGTTCTTGGCCTTGCTCAGCTCCTTGGAGTCCACCGGTGTGGCGCGCAGCTTGTCGAGCTCGGTGTAGATAGCTGCCTCCAGCTTCTCCGGTGCGACGCCAGCCCGCGGCTGCGCCGAGATGGTGAAGAGCTTCGGGTCAAGCGATTCGTCCTGGTTCGACCCCACGCTCAGCGCAAGCTGCTGGCCGTCAATCAGGGACCGGAAGAGCCGCGAGCTTTGCCCGGTGGTCAGCAGCGCATCCGCAATCAGCAGTGGATAGAGGTCAGGGCTTTTCGTGTCCACGGTGTGGAACGCGATCATCTCAAGCGGCAGCTGTGCCGGCTTGTGCACCACGACGCGGCGCTCGCCCGTTTGCGGCAGCTCCTTGGTGCGCACCGGCGGTGGCGGTGCAGGTGCGGGGATCGCCGCGAAGTACTTCTCAGCGAGTTTGAAGACGTCAGCGGCCTTGACGTTGCCGACCACCACCACCGTCGCATTTTTAGGCGAGTAGCCCATCGCGTGATAGCTCTTCAGGTCGTCGATGGTCCAGCCTTCAATGTCAGAGGGCCAGCCCAGAACGGGCCAGTGGTAGGGGCCGCTCTCAAAGGCGGCGGCGGTCAGGCTCTCGCTCAGCGTGCCGGAGTTGCTGTTGTCGGTACGCAGCCTGCGCTCGGCGTACACCACCTGCCGTTCGGACTCCACAACCGGCGGAATGAAGGCAAGGTTCTCCATGCGGTCCGACTCGGCGTCCATCACCAGCTCCAGCGCGGATGCGGGCGTCCAGTCCTGGTAAACCGTGTTGTCCTCGGTGGTGTAGGCGTTGTTGGTGCCGCCGGCGTTGTCGAGCGCGGCGTCAAACTCGCCCTTGCCATACTTCTTGGCACCGTTGAACATCATGTGCTCAAAGAAGTGCGACAGCCCCGTGATGCCCTCGTGCTCGTTGCGCGAGCCGACCTTGTAGAAGGTGTAAAAGGCGATGTTGGGGATCGAGTCGTCCTCTTGCACGAGGACCTTGAGGCCGTTGGAGAGGGTCTTGCTTTCGACCGCGATCTGCGCCGCTGCGGGCCGGAGCGCGGGGAGCAGAAAGCAGGAGCAAACAAGGGCGTGCCGTACTAACTGCGACCGAAGAATCATTACAGTCGATCATACGGCAGCTTGCTTGCCGAGTTGCGCAGAGCAGTACGCCATTCTTCGCTGTTCTACCGCTGAGTTCGATGGCGCTCCACCCACCTTAGCTTTCGCGAAGGTGGAGCCCCATTCGGTGCGGCTTCGCTTCCGATTGCCCACTGTTCTGCCTTCCTGCAGAGGCGGTTTGGTTACCTGCCGCGACATGTCTGGAACTTCCGTTCGTGGTGAAAAAGACGTGAAATTTGGTATCAGAACGCCACCTTCGTGCGTCGTGTACCACCTTCGGGGGATTACGCTTGTGTACCGAAGCGACGCATGATTCGTTTCAGAACACAGACCTGGGAGAAGAGCCTCCGAGCAACTCTCGGAGGCCATTTTTTGCTTCCAGCTCTCCCCTTCTCCTTCTCAAAATGATCCTGTTACGGCCTGGCGTAAGCCGGCGTGCTTTCTGTGTGCAGAACTGACACACTCTGCCGATACACAAACAAGATCAGGAGGGTGGAACGGATGCAGAGACGCGAAGAAGCAGTAGCCCATGTAGTGGACGCAATCGCCCAGGTGCGTGAGGCAATGCTGTTGGCCGAAGAGCAGGAGATCAGTCATGCACTCGGCGCGGAAGAGCCATGCGAGCCGTCGCACACAGCCACGGACGCAGCGGTTCGCCAGGCCCTGCTGTCGTCGGAGGACGCGATGATTGCGGTGCTCGAGTCGTTGCCGCCGACGTCGATGAAGCCGGGGCCACTGGTTAACTAGGCGTATCTATCTCAAGATGTGACCTTCTTGTGGCCTACCCCTGACGGCGTCATTTCGACCGGAGCGACGGCTTCATCGTCGCGGAGTGGAGAAACCTGCTGCTTGCTCGGAGCGGCAACGGCTCTGAAAGGAACAGCAGGTTTCTCCACTACGCTGCGCTCCGGTCGAAATGACGCTTTTGAAGAGGGCCTGAGTTATTAGGAGCGGTGAAGCGCAATACCTGGATCCAGCACGCCTTGGCGCTCGCGAGTAACGTCTCCGCTTTCCCTTTTCTCTGCTTTCCCGCACAATGTACCTGGATGACGTTTCGCTCCTCAGCACTCTGCACCTGTTGTTGCCGCTAAGTCGAGCAAACGCCTCCTCCTGCCCGTAACCCAGCCCAGCTGATGTGCGTTTCTGCATGTCTTGCCCCAAAGCCTCCGGAGCTACACCTGTGTCGAATCCTGCCCTTCGCTGTTGTCGCTAGCGCCGCGCCGTCTGCACCGCAACGCTCTGCACACACAAAGGACAAGCCCATGCACCTCTCTCGCCGCCTTCGCGTCGTCGCTCCACTCACTTCTGTCTTGCTGGCTCACGCACTCTCCGCCCAGGTCGTTGGCGGCACGCTAAGCGGTACCGTCACTGACAGCAGCGGCGCCGCCGTTGCGTCCGCAACCGTTCATGTGCGCAGTGAAGAGACGGGCACGGAGCGCCGCCTGCTGACCGACGCCTCCGGCCGCTATGCGGCACCGTCGATTTCAGTGGGTACCTATACCGTCGTGGTGGAGGCAAGCGGCTTTACCACGGAGCGGCATACCGGCGTGGTGCTGACGGTGGGCCAGGCGCAGCAGCTGAACCTCTCGCTGCATGTCGCGTCCGACGCGCAGCAGGTTGACGTTACCGACACCGCGCCGGTGGTGAACCTGTCGAATGAGCAGGTCTCGGGCCTGGTAAGTGAGCGGCAGGTGAAAGAGCTGCCGCTGAACGGCCGCAGCTACGACCAGCTCATCACGCTCAACCCGGCAACGGTGAACTATACCTCGCAGCGTTCGGGGTCCATCGGCACGTCAAACTCTTCGGTTGGCAACATGTTTTCCGTGTCGGGCCGTCGTCCGCAGGACAACCTCTACCTGCTGAATGGCGTGGAGTACACCGGCGCGTCGCTGATCAACGTCACACCCGGCGGCACCAGCGGCCAGTTGCTGGGCGTAGAGGCCGTGCGCGAGTTCAACGTGGTGGCCGACACCTATGGCGCAAGCTATGGCAAGCGGCAGGGTGCGCAGATCAGCATCGTGACCGTGTCCGGCACCAACCGCGTGCACGGCTCGGCCTATGAGTTTCTGCGCAACTCCGCGCTCGATGCGCGCAACTACTTCGACCAGGCAAAGAAGCCGAACTTTCAGCGCAACAACTACGGTGCGGCGCTGGGTGGTCCGCTGCGGCATGACAAGCTGTTTCTCTTCGGCAACTACGAGGGATATCGCCAGAACCTTGGCCTGAGCGACGTGACGCTGGTGCCCAACGCTACGTCGCGCGCTGCGGCCACCGCCTCGGTGAGGCGCCTGCTGAATCTGTGGCCGGTGGCTAACGGGCCGGACCTCGGCTCGGGCATCGCTATCGCGTTCTCCACACCGACGCAGCATATCCGCGAGGACTTCGGCACGGTGCGCGCCGACACCAACCTCTCCGTGAACGACCTGCTCTTCGGCGTCTACACGGTCGACGACTCTACCGCGCACACGCCCACGCAGAACCCGTTCTCGCTGATCGATGAGGCGCTGCGCGAGCAGGTGCTGAGCCTGCAGGAGCAGCACGTCTTCTCGCCGCGGCTCTTGAACACGGCACGCTTCGGCTTCTCGCGCGCGAGCTTCGCCTTTCAGGGTTCCGTGCCCGCGGATGTGGCGGCGAGTGCGGGCACCTTCGTCGCGGGCAAGCCGATCGGCGCGGTCGTGATCGCCGGATCCACGGCGTCGAACGGTTCGTCACAGATCACGGGCGCCGGTGCCAACGTCGGCTCGAACAACCAGATTGCGCGCAACCTGTTCACCTTTGACGACCACGTCTACATCACGCGCGGCAGTCACACCATCGAGGCTGGCGGCTGGCTGCAGCGGCTGCAGTCCGCTGACAACCTGGCGCAGAACCAGTACGGCCAGGCCAGCTTTGCGTCACTCACGACCTTTCTCGCGGGCAACATCAAGACGTTCACCGTCGTGCCCACGGCGACGGAACTCGGCTGGCGCTCGTACTTCGGCGCGGCCTACATTGAGGACACGTGGAAGGCGCTGCCTTCGCTGGAACTCACCGCCGGCATCCGCCTTGAGAGCAGCAACGGCTTCAACGAATCGCAGGGCCGCGCGGGCGTGTACACGCTCAGCAACGGCGTCATCGGCACCACGCCAACGGTGGGCAGCAGCGGCCTGCTGAAGAACCGTGCCAAGCTGCTGCCGGAGCCGCGCATCGGCGTTGCGTGGAACGCCACCGGCGATGGCAAAACAGCGGTGCGCGCGGGTTTCGGGCTGCACCACTCGTTGCTGGATAACCTCGACTACCGGCTCGACCAGGCCGCGCCCTACAACACAACGCTCTCCTACAGCGGCACGACGGCGGCGAACCCGACCTCCGGTGCGCCGGGACTCATCTCGCCGTCGTCGGTGCAGACCGATCTCGCCACGCCCACCATTGTCAGCTACAACGTGCGGGTGGAGCGGCAGCTTACCCCGGCACTCTCGCTCACGGTAGGCTACATCGGCTCGCACGGCTACCACCAGATCCTGTCGGAGAACCAGAACGAGCCTGCCTCAATCATCTGCAGCAACAACTGCCCCGCTGGCGTACCGAACGGCACGCTCTACTATCCGACAACGACGCGTGCGAACCCCGCCGTTGCGAACACAACCTCATGGGTGTCGCAGGGCAATAGCAGCTACAACGGCCTCGTTGTTGACGCGCGCCGCAACCTGCGCAACGGCCTGCAGGTGCGTGGCGTGTACACCTTCAGCAAGAACCTGGACAACGGCTCCGCATGGAACACCAGCGTGTCGGCCAACACGCCTGCGTTCGTCTCGTACCCCAAGAACCCGGCGCTCGACTATGGTGCGGCGGCCACCGACGTGCGGCATCTCGCCGCCTTCAACGGCAGCTATGACCTGCCCTTCGGCACCGGTCACACCCTGCTCACCAATGCAGGCTCATTTACCAACCGGCTCGTCTCCGGCTGGACGGCGAGCACCATCGTCACGGTACAGAGCGGCCTGCCCTTTACGCCGCAACTCGGCTACAACCCGACCGGCTCCGGCGACACGCGCAACCCGGTGCGACCCAACGTGAACCCGGCCTTTACCGGCAAGCTCTACAACGGCGGCAGTACCGCACAGCGCGCCACGCAATACTTCAACCCGGCAGCGTTCAGCGCGCCGACGTACGGCACCGTTGGCAACCTCGGCCGCGACACGCTGCGCGCACCCGGCTTCGCCGACTGGGACCTTTCGCTGCGCAAGTCCACACGCTTGAACGAGTACGCCGAGCTGCAGTTTCGCGCGGAGGCCTTCAACCTGCTCAACCACACCAACCTGCTCACACCGAACCCGGTCGTCTTCTCGTCCGGTCCAGCGCAAGGAACGACCGCAACGCAGACGGCTGCGGTTGTGGCCAGTCCGACCGCCGGCGTGGTCACCGCAGCGGCGACATCGCGGCAGTTGCAGTTCAGCTTGAAGGTGCTGTTCTAGGCGCTTCCATACAGGAATAGGTGTGCCCCATGTCCCGCACTTGGGACATGGGTTCTCTGAGGGATCCCATGTCCGAAAATCCGGACATGGGGCACACACCTCGTATGGATCGCCCGCAAGCTCGCCTAGCCTATCCAAGTTAGGAGCGCGGCCGGTCGCTACCCGATCGGCATCATTCAGCGGCTTACTGGCAGTTGGGGCTATAAGGCACAAGGTCTGCGTTGAATGAGGCGAAGCAGCCTTGGCTTGACGGTGTGACGTTTGTCGAAAACTGATTCACTTGCGACCCCACGATGCGGAAGCGTATCCCGGGGTCTCGCGAGTTATTCGAGAAGAGCACATAGCTCTCCACCACGGAGTTTAGCAACGACACCGATGCGTTCGGGATGACGGCCTCCATCTCTACGCCGGCACCCGTGAGGTGTAGCCGGTCGAGCACGGCGTTGCGCACACTTTGTGCGGCGATGGTGCGCAACACACCGTTCACCGTCATCTCAGACACGCTGAAGGTTGCGCCGACGATACCCGGGTTTTGGAACAAGAGGGTGATGCTGTTCGAAGTAACCGTGGTGGAGATGCTGCCCGCGCCGCGCAGCGAAATATACGGAACAATTACCGCGCCCATGCCCACGTCGTAAGTCCCCGCGTCCAGCTGAATCAGGTAGGGCTGCGTTGCCGTTGCCACAGACGCGGTGAGGGCAATCGCGTCAAGCAGCCGTTGCCCGTTGGTCGCGCTATCCGCAGACGCCGGCACCAAGATGGTGCGGACGAGCACGGGCGACGACGCACCCTGCGGTCCCGCTGGCCCTTGTGGTCCCTGCGGTCCTTGTGGCCCGATAGGCCCGGCGACCCCGCTCTGGTTGAACTGCACCACGCGTTCCAGCCGCGCGTCGCAATCTTTGGTAGCCGTGACGATGCGCGCAAAGCCGCCGATCTTGCCGAC
>CAXTJS010000088.1:10693-10952 GCA_964244605.1 uncultured Terriglobus sp.
CCCTGCGCCCCTGCCGGTACGCAACCAATCAGCAGGCAGACAAACAATCTCAGTTTCCGTTCCATCTCGTGCCTCCGCACCGGCTTGCATCACAGGCCGCAGTACCGGTGTCGGCATGACGATAGGTCCACGAAGCATCCGCTTGGAACGGCACTTCGGCATATGCCGACAAGCAGGGTGCGGCACTTCGCGCCGCCCGGGCCAAACCGCACACGCCGCGCCGCACAACTAACCCGCGCAGCGTACGTCTACACTCCCC
>CAXTJS010000089.1:0-7036 GCA_964244605.1 uncultured Terriglobus sp.
CGCAAGCTTGCCGCTCTTGTCGAAGATGAAGGTGGACCGCTCGACCTTGATGACGGGTTTGCCGTACATGCTGCCCTGCTTCACGACGTCGAACTGCTTGGCCATTTCCATCTCGGGGTCGGCCAGCAGGGTGTAGGGCAGCGAGAACTTGTCCGCAAACTTCTTCTGCTTGCCCACCGTGTCGCGCGAGATGCCGAGCAGCACCGCGCCTGCGGCCTTCAGGTCGCTGTAGACGTCGCGAAACTCGCATGCTTCCACGGTGCAGCCGGGTGTGTCCGCGCGCGGGTAGAAGAACAGCACCACGGGGCTGCCCTGAAACTGTGCGAGCGTGACGGTGTTGCCGTCCTGGTCTTTGAGCGAAAGGTCTACCTGGTCGCCGATGTTCATGGCTTCAGCTTACGACGGAGCCGAGGAATCCGAGTGCCGCATTCTTCGTCGGGAACGGTGGGGTTCGTTGCTTCGCTGATTCAGGGGCATAGAAGGCAGTCTTCGTGCTATCGCACGAACTGACCCACCCTTTCGCGATCAAGCCGCAAAAGAATGGGGCGCCCAACTCCTAGCGATTGGTTTGACATGCGGCTGCGATAATCAGGCATGGCGCGAATCACAGTGGCGGCGGCTTCGGCGCAGTACCCCGTCGTGATTGGTTGCGGTGTTCTGCAGGAAGTCGAGGCGTTTGTGCGGGACCTGCCGGGGCGCGTCTCGCGTGTCTTCGTCGTGATCTCGCCGGAAATCGAGCGGCTGTGGGCCGATCCGGTTGTGAAGCCATTGCAGGACGCCGGGTACCCCGTTGCGACGTTGCTTGTGCCTGCGGGTGAGTCGCAGAAGCGGCTCGCCACTATGGAGCGGCTTTGCGAAGAACTTGCCGCAGCCGGTGCCGATCGCGACAGTCTTCTCATTGCGCTGGGCGGCGGCGTGATTGGTGACATGACCGGCTTTCTGGCCGCGATTTACATGCGCGGCATCCGCTTTGTGCAGGTGCCCACCACGCTGCTGGCGCAGGTCGATTCGTCGGTGGGTGGTAAGACCGGCGTGAACCTCCGGGCGGGCAAAAATTTGGTCGGCAGCTTCCACCAGCCGGTCGCTGTCTTTGCCGACATCGACACGCTGGCGACGCTACCGGAACGCGAGTTGCGCGCGGGCCTACAGGAGAGTGTGAAGTCCGCCGTGATCCGCGATGCGGCGCTGTTCGAATACATGGAAACGAACGCAGGCCGCATTCTTGCTGGCGATGCAGAGGCCTTGCAGCACGTGGTGGAAGCGAGCGTTTGCGTAAAAGCTGCTGTGGTCGCGGAGGATGAGCGTGAGAGCAGCGTGCGCATGCTGCTGAACTTCGGCCACACCGTGGGACACGCGATCGAGGCGGCCACTCAGTACACCGCGCTGCTGCACGGCGAGGCGATCGGCTGGGGCATGATCGCGGCACTGCACCTTGCCGCGGCGCGCGGTGCGATCGCGCAGGCAGACGCGGAGCGCACCGCCGCTCTTGTCCATCGCTATGCCGACCTGCCGCCCTTCGAGGCGACCGCAGAGCGTCTCGTGCAGCTGACCGGCTCCGACAAGAAGAAGCGCAGCGGCACGCTTTCTTTCGTGCTGGCGGAGGCGATCGGCCGCGCAACCGTGGTGCGTGACGTGACGGAAGCGGAGCTGCTGCAAGCAACCGAACGCATGCTGGCGGAGATGCGCGCCGGCGCGCTGGAACCGGCGGGGCAGCGGTGAGCGAGATAAAGCAAAGCAGCTCGCCTGGGGCGCGTCCCGCAGGCACGGCGGATGCGGCCTCGGCATCGCGCGCCGTGCAGGCGATGTTCGACAGCATCGCGCCGAAGTACGACCGGTTGAACCACCTGCTCAGCTTCGGCTTTGACCGCATGTGGTGGAAGCGTGCGGCGCGCAGCTTCGATAAGGTCCTGAAACAGCCCGAGGCACGTGTGCTCGACCTGTGCTGTGGCACGGCGGATATGACTGCCGCCCTGCTGAAGCGCCGGCCCCGGCAGAACGCGGCGCGTATCACCGCCATTGATTTTTCGCACGAGATGATCGAGCGCGGCCGCCAGAAGCTTGTCGCGGAACCGGTCGACTTCATCGAGGCCGACGCGCTCGCGCTGCCGTTGACCGATGCGTCGCAGCACCTGGTCGTCTCCGCCTTCGGCTTCCGCAATCTGGCGGACTACGACGCCGGTCTCCGTGAGATTCGCCGCGTGCTGCACTCCGGCGGGTCGGTCGGCATTCTCGACTTCAGCGAGCCGCCGGGCCTGCTCGGCACGGTCTACCGGCTGTACTTTCGGCACGTGCTGCCGCGCATCGGCGGCATCGTTTCCGGCAGCGGCTCATCTTATCGATATCTGCCGGCGAGCGTGGAGCGGTTCCCCCCACCCGGAGAATTTTGCGCCATGATGACGCGGGCAGGTTTTGTGGAGCCGCGGTGGCAGCCGTACCTGTTTGGCGTGGCCGGGCTCTGGAGTGCAACTGTCGCGTAGGGAGCCATGCGCGACCTCAAAATCCCACACAGAGTGGGCTTCTCAGGAGAAAACCATGGCACACACATCCGGTTACGCAGCGGCGGAACCAAAGGCTCCGCTTGCACCCTTCGACTTTGATCGCCGCGAGCCAGGCGAGCACGATGTTGCAATTGAAATCAAGTACTGCGGCGTCTGCCACTCTGACATTCACCAGGTCCGCGATGAGTGGTTTGCGGGCATCTTTCCCATGGTTCCGGGGCACGAGATCGCGGGCGTAGTGACGTCGGTCGGCCCGGCTGTGACGAAGTACAAGGTCGGCGACCATGTCGGCGTCGGCTGCTTTGTGGACACCTGCCGCGAGTGTTACGAGTGCACCAGTGGCGCTGACAACTACTGCACGGTGGCTCCCGTAATGACTTACAACGGCAAGGATCATGAGGGTCAGCCGACCTATGGCGGCTACTCCGACAAGATCGTCGTGGACGAGAATTACGTGCTGCGCATCCCGGAGAACCTGCCGCTGGATGCCGCCGCGCCGCTGCTGTGCGCGGGCATCACGCTCTACTCGCCGCTGAAGCACTGGAATGCGGGCACGGGCAAGAAGGTGGCGATCGTCGGCCTTGGCGGGCTTGGCCACATGGGCGTGAAGCTGGCGCATGCACTAGGTGCCGAAGTTACTGTGCTGAGCCAAACAACCAAGAAGGAAGAGGACGGCAAGCGCATGGGCGCCGACCACTTCTACGCTACGAGTGACCCAGCGACGTTCGACACGCTGAAGGCAAGCTTCGACCTGATCCTGAATACCGTGTCGCAGGCCGACGACTGGAACCGCCTTATGACGCTGCTCAAAACAGACGGCGCCATGGTGGTGGTGGGCGCGCCGGAAAAGGCGATCCCCGTGCATGCATTCTCGCTCATACCAGGGCGCAAGACGCTTGCCGGATCGATGATCGGGTCCATTCAAGAGACGCAGGAGATGCTGGACTTCTGCGGCGAGCACAACATCGTGAGCGACATCGAGACGATCGCGATGAAGGACGTGAACGATGCGTATGAGCGCGTGCTGAAGAGCGATGTGCGGTACCGCTTTGTGATCGACCTGGGGACGCTGAAGGGGTAACTCGACCGCCTACCAATTGTCGGTGTCATCCTGAGGATGTGTAACGACGAAGGATCTGCTTTCCTCTCACAGCCTCGGCTATGGAAGAAAAGCAGATCCTTCACTTCGTTCAGGATGACACCTCCTAGGAGTGTTGGACTCATCACTGGTTACACCTTCAGCAGCGCCTCCGCGTTGCCATGGGTCAGCTTCGCGCGCCGGTCGTTGTTCATGGGATTGAGTGCGTCCAGGAACGCGCGGCCATGCTCGTTGGGGCTGAAGGGATAGTCGACGGAGAACAGGAGGCGGTCGATGCCCAGCACCTCTTCCGCGCAGTCGAAGGGCGGCCGCGTGAAGTAGCCGCTGGTCGTCACGTGCACCTGCTCTTTGAAGGTCTCAGCGACGGTGCGCTGCAGACCGTGCGCCGCCCGGCTGAGCACGTTGCTGCTGCGGGCCAGGGCATAGGGCAGGCCCTCGCCCATGTGGCCGATGATGAGTTGCAGCGCGGGTAGCCGGTCGAACAGGCCGCTTACGATCAGGCGCAGCGTGTGCAGCGCCGTCTCGCTGTGCCAGCCCCAGCCCGCGATGGAGAGCAGGTAGCCGACGGCCTCTGCGTCCTTGCCAGGCAGGCCTGAGTAGTAGGCCTCTCGCACGGCCCTGGGCGGCGGCGCCGGGTGCAGGTAGATCGGCACGTTGAGCGCGGCCGCAGCCTCCCACACCGGCAGGAACTTCGGCTGATCCAGGAACTCGCCATCCACGGTGCCATCCAGCAGCGCGCCCTTGAAGCCAAGCCGCTGCGTGCAGCGCTCCAGCTCCTTCGCGGCCGACGCCGGATCCTTCATCGCGAGGGTCGCAAAGCCGGCAAAGTGCTCCGGGTGCTCCGCAACGCGGGCGGCAAGCTCGTCGTTCACGCCGCGAACCAGCGGGGTAGCCGTTGCGGCATCAAGCTCCTGCAGGCCCATGGACATGAGCGAGAGCACCTGCATGGAGATGCCGTTGCTGTGCATCGAGGCGAGCCGCTCATCGCCAAGGTCGAGCAGCTTCTCGCGCATCCCGCGCAATGGGGAGTCGTTGCCGAGTGTGCCGGTGGCGCGCAGAAAGTCTTCTGTGGCGAAATGTTCTTCAAGGGCGATGGTTCGCATGCCCGCTTGGATGCCGATGCTGCACAGGGCGGGCGTGTACGCTGGGAGTTCCATGGCAGCCGTTGCGCAAAAGCAAAAGGAGAAGCAGGTCACGAAGCCGGCACCGCGCCCGGCTGATTCGCGGCTGAGCGACCTGAAGCGCGAGACGGCGCTACGCAGCGTGCTCGCTGCTTCTGCCATTACGCTGCTCAAAATCATCACAGGTGTGGCGACCGGGTCGCTCGGCATGCTGAGCGAGGCCGCGCACTCGGGAGTCGACCTCATTGCGAGCACGCTTACGCTGTTCTCGCTGCGCGTCTCCGACAAACCGGCGGATGACGACCACACCTATGGCCATGGGCGTGTCGAAAGCCTGTCCGCGTTTGTGGAGACGGTCTTCATGCTGGGCTCATCCGTGTGGATCATCGTGGAAGCGGTGCGGCGCATCGTGCGCTACCGCCATGGCGAGTCGCTGTCGCTGGAGTTCTCCCCGTGGCCGGTGCTTGTGCTGGTGCTGTCCATTGCGGTCGATTGGACACGCTCGCGCAACCTGCGGCGCGTGGCGCGTGAGGCGCACTCACAGGCGCTTGAGGCCGAAGCGCTGCACTTCGGCACGGATATCTGGTCGTCGGTCGCCGTGCTGCTCGGCATCAGTGCGGCATTTCTGGGGCAGCGGCTTGGCGTACGCTCGCTTGAACTTGCCGACCCTGTGGCCGCGCTGATTGTGTCGGTCATCATCCTGAAGGTCACGTACCAGCTTGCGCGCGAGACGGTGGCCGCGCTGACCGACGCAACACCGCCGGAGACGCGGCGGCAGATGGTGGACGCGATTCGGCGCGTGCCGGGCGTGGTGAACGTCGACCGGCTGCGCATGCGGCGCGTGGGTGCCAGCTACTTCGCGGATGTGACGATCGGCATGTCGCGCAACATCACCTTTCAACGGTCGGAGCAGCTTGTGTCTGCGGCGACCTCAGCAGTGCAGACGGTGCTGCCGGACACGGACGTGGTGGTGCACACCGTGCCCGTAGCGGAGGGGCGCGAGAGCGTCTTCGACCGCGTGCGTGCGGTGGCATCGCGGTCCGATCTTGCGATCCATGACGTTTCCGTGCGCCAGCTGGAGCACAGCCTCATGGTCGAGCAGCACCTTGAGGTGCCGGCGAACACGCCGCTGCGCGAAGCGCATGAGACCGTGACGCGCATTGAGGCGGAGATGAAGCGTGAGGTGCCGGAGATCTCGTCCGTCATCACGCACATCGAGAGTGAAGAGCAGACCATCGAGCATCCCGTGCTGCTGGAGCGCGATCCGTCGCTCGTGCACGATCTGCGCGACCTCGCGGCGCAGTTCTCCGAGATCCAGGATGTGCACGACACCACCGTCATGCGCCATGGCGACGAGCTTGAGATGAGCTGCCACTGCACCATGCCTGACGATCTGCGCATGGACGCCGTACACCGCATCATCACGGCGCTGGAGGCGGCGTTTCTGCGTAAGCGCACCGAGGTCGCGCGCCTCCTGATTCATCCTGAGCCGGCCACGGACAATCGCCGTTAGCGCAGGCGCGTCGAAGTACACTGGTCTGCGTCCATGAAGATTCGCGTTCGCTACCGGAACAACACGGGTGAGCTGAAGCGTGGAACGCTGCGCGCCTTCTCCATCGGCTTCACGCTGCTGGCGATGTCGACGGTGGCGCTTCTCTCTGCGTTGCTCACGCTGCGGCTCGCCATCCATGCCAGCGAGGTGGAGGTGCCCAACGTGAGCGGCCTGACGCTCGATGAGGCAAGCGACCAGACGCATGATGCAAAGCTGAACCTCACGGTGGAGAACCGCTTCTACTCCACGACGGTGCCTGCGGGCCGCGTGCTGTCGCAGTCGCCGGCGGCCGGCACCAGCGTCCGCAAGGGCTGGCATATGCGCATCACGGAGAGCATGGGCCCGCAGAAGGTACCCATCCCCGACACCATCGGCATGGACGAGCACGACGCGGCGGCGGCGATCCGCCGCTCGTCGCTCGATGTGGGAACCATTGCGCATCTGCCCGCGCCGGGCCCTGCCGACGTGGTCTTGGCGCAGACGCCAGCACCGAATGCCGAAGGCGTCGAGAAGCCTGAGGTCAGCCTCCTGCTGAGTTCGTCCATCGAATCGGCACCGAAGGCATACGTCATGCCGAACCTGGTGGGACTCAGCTTCTCCACGGCGCGTGCGCGCTTGAAGGAGATGAACCTGCCGCTCTATGCCATCGTGCCGCAGCCTGTAGTGGCCGCATCAGTCGACGGCACAGCCGCACCCGCACCGGTGATGCCGGCCACACCGGCGGGACCGATCGCCTTGCAGTCGCCGGTCGCCGGGTCGCGCGTGA
>CAXTJS010000089.1:7046-7324 GCA_964244605.1 uncultured Terriglobus sp.
GCAAGCGGAACTCGAACGCCTGCTGGCGCTGCACGGCAAGGTGGTGCTGTGGGACATCGTCGCCGGGTCGCGCGTGACCGCTGCGGATAATCCGCATGTGACGATGACGAAGGGGTACTACGCGGCTCCAGCTGCGGCGGCAGTTCCGAGTGCCACGCCTGCTACTGGCTCGGGACAGGCCGTGCCGAGTACGGGTGCGCCGATCATGCGGCAAGCTCCTGTTACCAAGCCTCAGTAGGCCACCGGCTTTCGTTGACAAGTTACTTCACCGCCAACAT
>CAXTJS010000089.1:7334-10351 GCA_964244605.1 uncultured Terriglobus sp.
GGCAATCGTAAGATCCTCTGCGGTATGGACTTAGCGTGACGACGCCTTATAAGTTCGTCTTTTCATTCGGGTTATACGCAAAATCGTCATAGCAATGCACTTACACCTGTCTTCGGACCTGCTCTATTTCTTCTTTCCTCTTCTATGCTACTGATCCATGTTGGTAAGAGTGCCAAGTATTTTTGGCGGCTAAGCCTTTGCCATCGTTGCACTTAGATTGGGAGATCGGCTTACACCGTCTTGACATCAATTCAAGAGTAACTAGGCGCTCTCAGACCGTCTCACCTGGTCGTGGTTCTGTTTCCGCCTCGCCTTTGCTCCGTCATTTCGACCGGAGCGACGGCTTCTTGTCGCGGAGCGGAGAAACCTGCTGTTTGCTCGAACTGGCGTCGGCTCTCAAAGGAAAGCAGGTTTCTCCGCTCCGCTGCGCTCCGGTCGAAATGACGATTCCTGGTTACATTCAGGGATAAAGTTTAAGGCTTCTCCAGCACGGCAGCGTAGAAGCCATCGCACGGATGAACGCCGGGCAGCGTGCGCAGCGCACCGGCCGGTGTTACCGCATTCACTAGCACCTGTTCGCGTGTGTCCGCATGCAGCGCAGGGATGTTGTCGAGCACCGCGGCTGCGGATAAGACTTTTACGCGACCCTCGGCAAGCACCGCATCCACCACGCCCTCATTCTCTTCGGGCTCCAGTGAGCAGGTGGAGTAGACGAGGCGTCCGCCCGGTGCGAGGCGGCGCAGCGCATTGCGCAGGATGGCGGTCTGCCGCTCCGCCTGGCGCTGGAGGTCGGCCAGTTCCAGGCGATGGCGAATCTCCGGGTTGCGCGCGAGTGTACCCGTGCCGCTGCAGGGCGCGTCGACAAGGATCAGGTCGAAAAGCCCGCTAAGCGGATTTGTCTTTGCGGACATCGTTGCCGCTTCAGCAGGCTCGTCGTCCGGCACCGGCTCGTCGACTGCGCTTGGGATGTGACGTTTCGTCATGTCCGCGAGAACGGTGCGCACGTGCGAGGCCGCTGGATCGGCGTCAAGTCGCTTGCGCATGGCGTCGAGGCGGCGCTCGCTCACGTCTATGGCCACGATCTCAGCCTCAGGAAAACGACGGGCAAGGATGCGAGTTTTGCCGCCCGGCGCGGCGCAGCAGTCCAGGATGCGTTTCGGCTCAGGGTGCGCGGCAGCCGCAAGTTCGGCGATGAGTCGTGAACCGTCATCAATGGGCGGCATCGCGCCGGAGCTGTCGTTTGCGAAGAGCTCATGCGAGGGCGGCTCGGCCTGGTCGTACGTCGCAATGGAACGTGTCGCCTTGCCGCCGTAGAGCGCGCGCCAGCGCTGCAGCAGCCAGTGCGGATGGGCGATCTCGGCAGGTGAAGCTGCAGCGAGCGTCTGCCGTTTGGGCTCGCCAGCTTCACGTAAGAGGCGGCGTAGCAGCGCGTTGACCAAGCCTGCGGTGTGCTCCGCACCATTGGCGCGCGCCAGCTCGACCGACTCGTTGATGGCCGCATGCGCGGGGATGCGTTGGAGGTGCTGCAACTGAAACACACCCAGGCGCAGCGCGAGCAGGGCAGCGGGGTGCATCTCCGCGTCGGGCCGCTGCAGCATGGGGCGGATCGTCGCGTCGAGCGCAAGCTGCCAGCGCAGCACGCCCAGGACAAGCGTCATCGTCAGGTTGCGGTCTTCCGGCGAGAGCGCGTTCACCGCGGGTGCGTGCAGCAGGTCGTCGGAGTGCGCCGCCGTGGTTGCCACCTTACGCAGGATGACAAATGCAGCCATGCGTGCCGGAGCGATGCTCGGTTGCCCTGCGACAGCTTGCGGTCTCGCGCGTTGTGTTTGCATCTTGTCCATTGTTGCAGGCGGCCTCGGCCAAGAGTGTCGCGCGATAATCAGGCATGGCATCTGACAATCTGTTTGGGAGCGAAGCCGCTCCTCCGGCTCGGCAAAAGCGCGGAGTGCAGACCGTTCACGCGCACTGCGATGGCGGCGCTCGCGGCAACCCGGGACCGTCAGGCTATGGCGCGGTGCTGGTCGACGCGGACGGCCGCACACTGGCCCAATTATCGGAGTTTCTCGGCATCCGCACCAACAACTACGCCGAGTACTCCGGCCTGTTGGGTGTGCTGCAGTGGACGATCGAGAACGGCTACCGCAGCGTGCGCGTGGTCAGCGATTCCGAGTTGATGGTGAAGCAGATTCAGGGCCGCTACAAGGTGAACAGCCCAGATCTGCGGCCGCTCTTTGAGGAAGCCAAGCGGCGCATTGCAAAGCTCGACAGCTTTCAAATCGCGCATGCTCTCCGACACAAGAATAAGGACGCGGACCGCTTGGCGAACGACGCGATGGATCGCGGTATGGGTCGGCCAAAGCCGCTGGACGAGCAGCGCGCAGTGCCGTACCCAAACAGCAGCCCGGCAGCAAAGGTTGCGTCACGCGAACCCGTTCTCGAGGTGAAGCGGAAGGAAGCGTTTCTTCCGCGTCTGCCGCACAGGGCATGCTGCGGGGCTTCGTCAAAGACGGCACCATTCACCTGCTCGGTGGCAAGAGCCTGCCGGAGGGATGCTTCGTCAAGGTGATCGCAGAATAAGTCGGCGTACTGAAAGATTGTTGCAGGCTGAGCTTTCCTCATGCGTAGAATGGGACGCACTTGGCAGCACTTACTTTTGCAACACCATTTCGCGTAGCGAGAGGACACTGCAATGCGCTCCTGGTTCGACCTCGACTCTGCCCTTCCTGAAGGTGCTTCCATCCCTGCGGCCCGTGGTGCTTCGGCCCCCACCGGCGAAACGATCGCGCACAGCTATCTGTCGTCGCCTTACGTTCCGCCTCCCGACCCGAACAGCCCGCCACCGTATGGCGCGCCGCAGTCGCCCTATGAAACAACGCAGTCGCCCTACGGCTCTTCGCAGCCGCCTTATGGAGCGCCGCCGCCGCCCGCCTCCGGACCGGGCTTGTCCATCGGTGCCGCTTCCGCGCTCTGCTATGTGTTTGGCTTCATCACCGGCATCATCTTTCTGGTGCTTGAGC
>CAXTJS010000089.1:10361-10935 GCA_964244605.1 uncultured Terriglobus sp.
ACAAGCGCGACCGGCTCGTCCGTTTTCATGCCTTCCAGTCCATCTTCTTCAGCGTGGGAGCGGCGATCGTCTCCGTTGCCTGGCAAATTGTCAGCGGTCTGCTTGCGGTGGTGACGCATGGCCTGTTTCTGTTCGTTAGCGTGCTCGTAAGCGGCTTGCTTTCTCTGGGCTTCCTCATCGTCTGGATCATCCTTCTGGTGCGCGCCTCACAGGGTCAGAAGTGGGTTTTGCCGGTCATCGGGCCATTGGCAGAAAAGCAGGCGAGCAGCGCAACCTTCTAACTCGGCTGAAGCTGGTACACTGAGCAACGGCCCGTTGGCCCGAAGGCGAGGTGTATTCGGTTGGCAGAGGTACGTTTGCAGGAAGGCGAGCCCCTTGAGAACGCACTGCGCCGTTTCAAGCGCAAGGTGCAGCAGGAAGACATCATCAAGGAAGTGAAGCGCCACTCCTTTTACCTGAAGCCGGGCGAGAAGAAGCGCGTCAAGGAAGCATTGGCACGCAAGCGCAATCGCAAGAAGGTTCGTAAGGAACAGGACTAAGCGCCTGCTGAACAGAGAAGGGCCGCGACGATGTC
>CAXTJS010000090.1:0-1342 GCA_964244605.1 uncultured Terriglobus sp.
TACGGCCCGAACAGGGAGGTAGGCGCCGGGCTGCTGAAGCACTTAGGCATCGAGGTTGAGTTATACGACCCTCTGCTGGGTGATCGCATTGCCGAACTTATCCGGCCAACGACAGCCCTCATCTGGTGCGAGAGTCCCGGTTCGATCACGATGGAGATACAGAACCTGCCAGCCATCGTGTCTGCCGCGCACTTAGCAGGCGTGTCGGTCGCGCTTGATAACACTTACTCGTCCGGTGTGCTGCTCGACGCCTTTGCCTTCGGTGTCGATGTAAGCATGCAGGCACTTACGAAGTATGTTGGCGGTCACAGCGACATCCTGCTCGGCTCGGTGTCGGTTGCGAATGAAGCCGCATACTCCCGTGTCGGTGAGACACACCGCGCGCTCGGCTTGTCCGTATCGCCAGACGATTGCAGCCTTGCCCTGCGCGGCCTGCAGACACTGGGCGTTCGGCTGGACGCGATGGAACGCTCAAGCCTGCACATTGCCCGCTGGCTGGCCGAGCAGCCTGCCATCGAGCGAGTGCTGCACCCCGCTCTGCCCTCCTGTGAGGGGCATGAGCTATGGGCCCGTGACTTCAGCGGCAGTGCCAGTATCTTCTCCGTGGTTCTGAGTGAGTCCCTGCAGGAGTCGCAGATCAACAGCTTTGTTAATGCGTTGCGGCTCTTTCGCATTGGATGGAGCTGGGGTGGAACAGCCAGCCTTGTCATGGCGTATCCGTCACTTAGGCGTGCGCGCTATAACAACGGACACATCGTGCGCTTCCACATCGGATTAGAAGACCCAGCCGACCTGATGGAAGATCTCTCAAGGGCGCTGGCAAGTCTCTCAACAACATAATAACTAGCTAGAATGGGCTTCTAGCTCTCCTTACGGAATGATCGAGGTGGTTGCAGGATGTTGCGCGGTCGGAGGCGGCGGCAGGGGAGCAAGCGTCTCAGAGTCCCCGTCCATCGTTGTGTCGTGTTTTGCCCGCCTTCTCTGGGCTGCAAGCACTTTTCTTTCTTCGCTGGAATTGCCGACGGAGTCTTGAGATCGTGCCACGATACGGTCACGCGGCTGGGCCTTCAGTGTCTCCTCATCGCTTGAGTAGCAAGGCTTAATGGTGCACGGAAGCTCGTTGATCTTGGTCGTGTTCAGAAAGTTGTGATTGAAGTCCGCCGAACCCGGCACGTCGTACAAGGTGACGGTTTGGGCGAAGTAGGTTTCGTCCGTAGTCGGAAGGATGCGCGTGGGATCGGCATGAAGAGAGTGCACCAGATACCACTTCGCATTCACTGCGCGATAGGCGGACAGGTCTTCCAGTCGCACGGCGAAGCCTGTGGCATCCTCTTCTTCGCGA
>CAXTJS010000090.1:1352-10818 GCA_964244605.1 uncultured Terriglobus sp.
GACTCGACGTAAGCCGGCTCGTGATCTCGCTTCGGATCCTTCGCACCGACCAGCACCAGCTTGCGATCGGCATGCGACTTTAGGAAATCCGCGGCTTGCTTCAGGCATGGCAGAGCACTGTTCTGTACTCGTGCAGGGCGAACGGGGTTCTTGTCGAACGCGATAGAGCAGAGTTCGTGTGTGCCGTTCGGCGGGCCCGGTCTGGCATGTGCCTGTGCCTGAGGATTTCCAGCGAAGGCGACTGTAACGGTGATGGCCAAAAAGACGTTCAACTTCATGGGTGTAAGCATGACCTGGACCCTTTCTGGAGTGACGCTTATGACGCAGCCAACTCGCGAACTTCCACCTAATCCGGAATGGATGTAACTGCCGGGTGGTCTTTTGTCGGCGGAGGCGGCAGCGGCGACAGCTTGTCAAAGCCGCGCTGACCATCTGCGCCGATCTTGCCGGGTCCCGGCCCCAGATGTGGCGCATCGACGTTGTCTTCAGAGCAGGAATACTCCCGCACCTCGTCGCCCGCCTTGCCCAGTAGCCATGTCCGCTGATAGTGGACCGGCTCCGTATAGAACTTGGGATCGTTCACGACCATCTCGACATGTAAGTGGCCGATGTCAGGCCGTGTCCAGCGTTCCACCACATGCTGCGCATCGCTATGAGGGTCCGCGTTCTCATCCGCCCAGGTGCGCTCCTGTTTGAAAGCGATGGAATCGACGACGAAGGTATCGCCATCCCACGATCCGATTTCTTCCCCGAAGAACGAGGGATCAGGATCGTCGCTATGCTTCCGTCCGTCAAAGGGTACCAGTCGATAAGTCGTATACCAGTAGAGAAAAACAGCATGATCCTGTCCCTGCAGCAGCTGAAACGGCAGGCCACTGGCATTATGGCGCGGCAGCCCACCAACCACACAGAGGGCTTCCGGATCGACGGTGTGCTCGACGTTGTACTTGTGCGCTTTTTCTCCCTCTGCGGTAAACGGCAACTTATAGCTGGGGTAGTCCTTTCCAAGATTGCCTGTAGGCTTATCGGTCTTGGCGTGCGACGGCACCCAGTAACCGGACAAGTCCGGATGCTCGCCGAGTCGCAATGCTGGTCCTTTCGGCAGATCGGCCTCGTTCCGCGAGAACGGCGAGTTCTCGCGTCCTGTAGGAGCGGGTGCTTGCTTTGCAGCACCTGCGTCGGACGTTTGTGCGAACGCCGCCGATGCGAGCACAAGCATAAACAGAGCCGCCAACATCGGCTTACCGGAACTTAGAGACGATCTCAAGAAAAACTCCTTCGAGGAGATCCGCGGCTATGGAATAGCTACGCTTGGCGGCGCGCAGAAACGCATACCTGCAAGCGACTAAGGCGGATCCCGCTGATGCTGTAAGTGATAGAAAAGGCATTCGCCATAAGTCATGGCAAATGCTGACGCAGTGGTGCTCAGCGTGGGGAGCAACAACAACAGCGCGCATGAACGGCAGCAAAACCGGGCATGCGCAAAACGTAACCCATGTTCGGTCGCGTCGTCAAGATAGCTTGCTTGACACGGGAGAAAAAGTGACCTACATTCCGGACATGTTCTTTACCTCAGATCTGCGTTGTTGTTGCGGAACACTCCTGAACGGGGTGAACGGCTTCGGTATGCGCCCGGGTGCGAGGCGTGCATGCTCTGCAATACGCAGAGGACTGCACATGTAAGCACCACGATGCAAGGTATCGACAGGCCCGCTCATCCAGCGGGCCTTTTTACGTTCGGCACTTGCTGCTTGACCACGACTTCTACTTCCGCAAAGGACTTACATGACTGCAAAATCCGCTGCTCTCTCGCTCAGCGTGCTGGCCCTGCTCGCCGGTGCGCCGGCATACGCCCATCACTCGTTTGCTGCGGAGTTCGACGGCACAAAGCCCACGCGGCTCGTGGGAAAGATCACGCGCGTGGAGTGGACCAACCCGCATTCTTACTTCTATGTCGATGTGGCCGATGCCAAGGGCAAGGTTACGAACTGGGGTTGTGAGGGGGCCGGACCAGGTGCGTTGAGCCGACGCGGCTGGAAGAAAGGCGATCTGAAGATCGGCGACACCATCGTGGTGGATGGCTATCGGGCAAAGGATGGCTCGCACCTGATCGATGGGCGGCGGGTGACATTCCCGGACGGGCGGACGGTCTATGGTGGCAGCCCCGGTGATGGCGGTCCCGGCGATAACGGTACAGACCAGGGCAACTTACCCGGCAACAAGAAGAGCTAGTGGGGGCCAGTCCGGCAGCGCTCTTTGTTGTGACACAGCCTTTGCTTCAGCATGCTTGCCAGTTACTTTACGATTCGCATATCGGAACAGCAATCCGCGAATCCGACTACGCGTTTTCTGTAATCGAGTCGGTGCACGTGCTGGCGATTACCTTGCTGGTCGGCACCATCTCGGTCCTGGACTTGCGGATGCTTGGGTTGGTGCTTCGTGAAGTCCCTGTAACACGCATCGCGCGCTCTGTCTTTCCGCTCACTTGGGCAGGCTTCCTTGTGATGTTCGTAAGTGGGTTTCTACTCTTCTGGGCAGAGGCTGCCAAGAACTATGTGAATCCTGCGTTTCGGGTCAAGATCGTTCTTCTGCTGCTTGTCGGGCTGAACCCGCTTATCTTCCACACGTTTGTCTACCGCCGCGTGACTGAGTGGGAGTTACAGCACCGCTCGCCGTGGCACGCACGCGCCGCGGCCGTCGCATCGCTTGTGCTCTGGAGCGGAGTTATCGTAGCCGGGCGGGCGATCGCTTATTTCTGAAGCGAGGATCGGAGGACTATGTTTTCACTGCAATCCCTCTTCGTGGCACTCGCGAATTCGTCTCTGGGGCACTCTATGCAGACGAGCCGGTGGGCGTTTGCCGTTGTCGAAATGGCCCACCTGCTCGCCATCGCGGCACTCGGCGGGTCGGCGCTCTTCATCGACCTGCGCCTGCTCGGCTTGCTTTTGAGAGGACAGTCCGCATCGCTGATCGGGCGGGACTTGGGCCGCATCTTGCTGGTGAGTCTTGGGGTACTGATCGTGTCAGGCATCGGGCTGCTGTCCGAGGAAGCGACGAAGTGCTACTTCAGTCCCGCATTTCGCTGGAAAATGGCATTGCTCGCCACTGCCATTGGATTCTATTTCACTGTGCATCGTCGCGCGGTCGCGAAACTCGGGACCGCCGTGCCGACCTTTCGAACGCGAGTCATTGGCGCAATCTCACTTAGCCTTTGGCTGGGCGTGGGCGTTGCAGGACGAGCGATAGGACTAATTTAAGCACTAGGACGGTGTGAACAGAACAGCAAGAGGAAGTTACTTGAAGTTAACGTTGCGCTACTTCGGCACAGTCATGGTCAAGGCATCCTGCTTATAGAAGTCGATACGTATCGAAGCAGCCTGCCGTCTCTCCCACAGTGTGGATACAAACGGATACTGAAAGACCACGTACCCTTCCGCCGTCGTGTTCGGCGCAATCTCCTGCTCCGGCTGCAGCGGCTTTACGCCTGCCGCAGCGATCAACGGCTTCAACTGCGGTACGGCGGCTAGCAAGCGGTCCATGTCTTGCGCCTTCACGCGTGTGCCGGCGGTTAGTTGACCATCCTGCAGGCGGAGATCGCCGACGATGTCCTTCAGGAACAGGGGAGCGTAGCTGCGATCGCGGACGCGCAGCACCGTGACAACGTAGAACGTGTCCTCTTCCGAATCGGCACCCACCGTGTTCTTCACGTGCGCGTACTTTGTGTGCAGCGGCAGCACGAGCACATGGGACACCTCTCCCTCCGCGTCAGCATGGTTCTCATGGTGATAAAAGAAGCCGAAGCCCACGCTGGCTGCGATGGCCAGCACGAGAGCGATCAGCAAGAGGTTGCGCACCGTGTGGCTCGGCGCCGGCTGGCTTGAGGCAAGCAGATCGGCCATGGCTCAGGCCTCCACCGCTGCAGGCCGCGGCCGCAGCGCTTTTAGGAACGCATCCGCGTCGAGCGTGTTTATGACGTCCTCCGGCGAGAGCCATGCGCGCCGTAGCTGCGTGATGCCGAAGCGCATGCGGTCAAGCTCGTTGGTGGCGTGCGCGTCGGTGTTGATGCTTATCTTGCAGCCGAGCTCCTTGGCCAGCCGCAGGTTGCTGTCGCTCAGATCAGCACGCGGCGGCGCGGCGTTATGCTCCACGGCTACGCCAAGTTCGGCGCATCGCTTCAACACCGCATGCAAGTCATAGCTGTACGGGTCGCGCCGCAAGAGTACGCGGCCGGTGGGGTGGCCGAGGATGCGCAGGTGGGGGTTCTCTACCGCGCGCAGCAAACGCTCGGTCATCTCGGCCGCGGGTATCTGAAAGTGCGAGTGCACGCTGCCGACGACCACGTCCATCTCGGCCAGCGTCTCATCGCTCAAGTCGAGATCGCCCGCCTGCAGGATGTCGACCTCGATGCCGGCGAAGACGCGGATGCGGCCTTCCATCTCAGCGTTGACGGCGCGGATGGCGCGCACGTGCTCCATCGCGCGCGCATCGTCGAGGCCGCCCGTCATGGCCAGGTTCTTGGAGTGGTCGGTGATCGCGATGTACTTGAGCCCGCGCTGCAGCGCCGCCTCGGCCATCTCGCGGATAGTGTTGGCACCATCGGTCGCGACGGTGTGCATGTGCACGTCGCCGCGAATGTCTTGGAGCGTGATGAGCTTCGGCAGCGCGTGCTTCTCCGCGGCTTCCAGCTCGCCGCAGTTTTCGCGCAGCTCCGGCGGAATCCACTCCATGTCCATTGCCGCGTAGATCTCCTGCTCGGTCGCAGCCGCAACGATGGCGCTTTGACCCTCTTCTGGTGCGATGCGGGCCAGCGCGTACTCACTGAGCGTGTAGCCGCGGCGGATCGCCTTCTGTCGCAGCGTGACGTTATGCATCTTGGAGCCGGTAAAGTACTGCAGCGCGGCGCCGTAGCTCGCGCGCGGCAGCAATCGCACATCTACCTGCAGGTGGTTGCGCAGGGTGAAGCTCACCTTGTTCTGGCCCTTGGCGATCAGGTTGTCGATCAACGGCAGCGCGGCCACATACTCGACAGCGGCAGCAACAACGTCGGGTTCGCACGCAGGCCCGGTCACCAGCAGGTCAAGGTCGCCCACCGTCTCCTTGCCGCGCCGCAGCGAGCCGGCGGGCGTGATTGTGTCGATGCCGGGGAACTCACGGATGAGCGCGCCGATGCGGTTCGCCCACTCCTCCGCCACGTCGATGCGAAATCGGCCGGAGTTCTTGCGATGGTCCTCAATGCCTTTGAGGATCTTGTCGACCTGCTTCTGGCCCATGCGCGGCAGCTTGCCCAAGTGCCCCGCCTTCGCGGCGGTCTCAAGCTCGTCGATGTTGGAGACTTCGAGCGCGCTCCACAGCAGCGCGACGGTCTTCGGCCCCATGCTCGGCAGCCGCAGCAACTCCAGCATGCTTGGCTTGTACTTGGTCAGCAGCTCGTCGCGTAGCGGCATCGATCCGGTCTTTACCAGGTCGATAATGTTCGACGCCATGCCCTTGCCGATGCCGCCAATGGCCGTCAGCGCCTTAGGGTCGTCGATCATGCCGCTCAACGGCTGCGTCTGCTGCTCTACTGATTCCGCAGCACGGCGGTAGCTGCGCACACGGAAGGGGTCAGCCGCGTCAATCTCGAGCAGCGCCGCCGTCTCGTCCAGCAGGCGCGCGATGGTGATGTTGTCCATGCTCCTGAAAGACTACCGCGTCGCACAGAACGCGGACACTGCCCGCCAAATAAGTGTGCGCCGCGATCGTTGGGGGATGCGCGGCGCGAACAGGATCTGCACCTGCGAAAGCTGCGGAGTAGAGCTAGTTGAGGATCAGAACCTGGTCCGCCTGCGGACCCTTGCTGCCCTGGATCACGTCAAACTCCACCGGGTCACCCTCTTTGAGGCTCTTGTAGCCCTCGGTCTGGATGGAGCTGTAATGCACGAACACGTCGGCTGCGCCATCATCGCGGCCGAGGAACCCGTACCCCTTTGCGTTGTTGAACCACTTCACTGTGCCCTTGAACTGTGCCACGCGTGCTCACCATGCACCATCAGTCTCTCGCTCTCACCGGATGCGCCCGTTCGTGAGGATGGTGAAGGGTAGACGTGGCGCACGACGCATCCGCGTACGGTTCGCTCGCTAAGGGCGGGCAGGGAAGCACGCCATTTCGATACAACAAAAACTGCCGTGCGACTTTCCGGGAAGCTACTTCAACGGGCTTGAGTGCCGCCGGCTTGCTGCCGTCGCTCCTCGGCATAAAGCAGGGTGCCGATCAGCGTCTTGCCATCGTGGATTTTTCCGGTAAGCGCCGCGTTTACTAACACCGACAATGGCACCATATGCACCTGAATCTTCTCGTCTTCTTCCGGGTGCGCCTCGCCCGCGACGATGCCGGTGGCAAGGTAAATTTCCATCCACTCACCCACAAAGCCGGGGCTGGCGTAGTAGCGCACCAGCCTGCGCCACTTCTTCGCGCGAAAGCCCGTCTCCTCAATCAGCTCGCGCTTGGCCGCGGCAAGGGTGTTCTCGCCCGGCTCCACCCGCCCGGCGGGCAGTTCGAGCAGGTATTGTCCGGCAGCATGGCGAAACTGGCGTTCGATCACGATCAGCGGGTCTGCCGGGTTCGTCTCCGCGTCCACAGCCAGCACCACCACGGAGCCGTTGTGGCGCACCACGTCGCGTGTGGCGCGTACGCCGTCCGGCTCCTCGACGGTGTCGGTGTAGATGGAAAAGACATGACCCTTGTAGGCGAGGTCAGACTTGAGGACCTTCGCGCTGCCCTTGGGCACACGCGGCAGCCCGATCGGCAGCTGCGGCACCTCTTTGGAGCGCTTTGCTGTTGTTTTTGTGGGCTGGGTTATGCGTGGTGTCGCCATGCACTCACGGTATCAAACTGCATCCAACAGGCTTGCACTACCATCAGAGTCTCGGCACGCAACACTCACCGCACCAAAGCAGAGAAGATTCGCACCCATGACGGCAGAGTGTCACCCTATTTCAGTACTCCCGCACCTTCAGCGAATCTTCCGCGAGTTCACGGAGCTGCGCACCTCGCCCGCCGATGCGCCGGTGCGCGAGTTCTATCCGGTAAGCCCGTTTGACGAGCGCTGGAAGCAGGGCAGCAAGCCGTCCCTGCAGCCCGATCGCGATGTGCTGGTTGACCTGCTCACGGCGGAGAACAAGAGCTGGAACGCAGGCGAGAAGACCCTCGCGAATCTTGGGAAGTTCCGCGCTGGTGCGCGCGCCGTTGTCACGGGCCAGCAGGTCGGGCTCTTCGGTGGGCCGCTGCTTACGCTCTTCAAAGCGGCGACGGCGATCCGCAAGGCAAAGGTAGCCAGCGAGTCCGGCGTGCCGCATGTGCCCATCTTCTGGATGGCGACCGAGGACCACGACCTGGACGAGGTCAACCAGGTCACAGTGCTTGCGAAATCCGGTGTGCAGACGCTGCACTCGACCTTTCCGCAACATGGCTCACGCGAGGTCGGCGGCCTGCCCCTAGGTGATGCGATCTTGCCCGTGCTGGAGCAGGTAGAAGAAGCGCTAGGCTTCGCACCGGTCTGCGATCTCTTACGCGATGCCTACACGCCGGCAGACACACTCGCCTCCGCCTTCGCCAAGCTGCTCGGCGCCATCTTCCGCGAGCACGGACTCATCGTCATCGACGCGAGCACGCGCGACTTTCACGCGCTCGGCGCTCCGGTACTGCGCTATGCCATCGAGCACGCGGACGAACTGCATGCGGCTCTCATTGCGAACACCACCGCGCTCGAAGCCGCCGGCTACCACGCACAGGTGCTCATCGCGGAGAACAGTTCGCTGCTCTTCCTTGTCAACGAAGCGGGCGACCGCCAGCCGCTGCGCCGCGTCGCGGATGGCAACGACACGTTGCAGTGGAAGGCCGCCCAGCGCACGTACACCTCGGGCGAGTTGCTCGCGATTCTCGACGCGGAGCCGGAGCGCCTCAGCCCCAACGCGCTGCTGCGCCCCGTTTTCCAGGACAGCATCCTGCCCACCTCCGCCTACGTCGGCGGCCCGGCGGAGATCGCCTACTTCGCGCAGTGCCGGCCCCTCTACGAAGCGATTCTCTGCGCGATGACGCCGGTGTTACCGCGCCTTTCCGCCACGCTTGTCGACCCGCCGACGCGCTCCGTACTGGACCAGCACGAGCTCAGCCTGCCCGACGTGCTGCAGCCTGAAGACGCGCTGCTGCAGAAGCTCGGCGCACGCGCCATTCCCATCGAAGGCAAGCGCCGTATCGCCGCCGCCGGCAACGCGCTCGACGCGGAAATAACCGAAGTCACGCGCTGGATGGAGACGATGGATGCGGGCCTCGGCCGCTCTGCCGGTGTGGCAGCCAGCAAGATGCGCTACCAGATGAACCGGCTGCGCCGCCTCGCCGCGAACTGGCAGATCGAGCGCGAAACGCACCTTGCGAAACATGCACACGCGGTAAGCCGCATCCTCTACCCCAACCAGCACCCGCAGGAGCGCTTGCTCGCCGGGGTACAACTGCTCGCGAAGAGCACCGTCGAGCTGCCTACGCTGCTGGTCGACAACGCGGAGCAGGACTGCCCGGGCCACCGCGTCTTCGACATCTAGGCTTCCTTTAGCTCAATCGAGTTTCTTGTTCTAAAAACGCATCACATACTTTGTCATTTCGACCGGAGCGACAGCTCTATCATCGCGGAGCGGAGAACCTGCTGTGCACGGAGCGGCAATGGCCCTCAAAAGTGAAGCAGGTTTCTCCGCTCCGCTGCGCTCCGGTCGAAATGACAACGTAGGGGCACGTCAGAAGGGAACCGGAATCAGGGTGCCCCACCTTCGCCGCGCTCTTGCGGCTAAGTGGGATCCTCGAATGCCATGCATCAACAGGCGTAAACTTCCGCAATGGCCAAGAGCAAAGCGCCAAAGGCAATCGGTTTCGAGCTAGTCTGCCCGGACTGCAGCGGCATCCTGCGCATCGATCCCGTGACGCAGACCGTCATCAGCCACACCGCCGCGCCACGCAAGCGCACCTTCGATGACCTGACCGCGGCCGCTCAAGGCATGCGCGATCAGGACGCGCGCCGCGACTCCCTCTTTGCGCAGTCCGTCGAGGCACAGAAGAACCGCGACAGCATCCTGAGCAAGAAGTTTGAAGAGGCCTTCCGCAAGGCCAAAGAGTCGCCCGACACGGGTAGACCACTGCGCGAGTTCGACCTCGACTAGAGCGATGTCCTGGTTATAGCTCAGCGTCTCTCGGCGATACCTGAGAGTCGTGTGCCCCATGTCCGGATCTTCGGACATGGGATTTCGGAGAACCCATGTCCCACGTGCGGTACATGGTGCAAACTCACCACATTGGTTTCGTGACGGCTACGCCATCCGGGATCCCAGGCGTGAGCGCGCATGCCGGAGTGGTCGAGGCTATCGACCGCGCCTTCAGCGCTCCCCCGCACTAACTAAGCCTACCTGGGCCGATGGCCCAGGCTGGTATAGCACCGGGCCT
>CAXTJS010000091.1:0-10817 GCA_964244605.1 uncultured Terriglobus sp.
GGGCCAGGGGTCGAAGGGCTTGGTGCCGGGCAGGTTTGAGTCGAGGCAGATGAACTTCGCTACCGGGTTTTGTTCCGGGTAGTTGAAGGTGTACCAGCGGTTCGGCATCGTCCAGCGCGTCTTGTGCTGTTTGGGGTAGTCCAGCTGCATATGGACCTTGTCGGTTTTGGCGCGCTCGTAGTCGTGGTTGCCCAGCACGGCGTAGGCCGGCCCGGGGAACTTGGACGCCGGGTACATGTTCTCGAACTGGTCGTTCCAGCGGCGCGGGCCATTGTCGCCGTGCATCTTGCCATACCAGTTGTCACCCAGCATCATCAGCGCTCCGGGCTTGAGCCCGTGGCCGTCGGCCCACTGCTGCATCGATTGCGAGACGCCCACCTGCTGCGGCACGTAACGGTCGGTGCCCCAGTCACCCAGCATAAACATGTGCGCCGCGTTCGGGTCCGGCGGCGGTGCCTGTGCGGCTGCCGTCAGCAGCGATGCCGGCGCAAGCGCCGCAATGGCGGAGTAGGCAAAGGTCTGCTTCAAGAACTGGCGGCGCGAAAGCGATGGGTAATCCATGAAAACCTCACGATGCGGTGAGTCTGCTGCCGTCAATCCGGTGCTTACAGCATACGTTTGCCAACGTTGCTCAAGTCGCACTCCAAGGCGGGGATTGTGTGTCCGCCTGGCGCGCTGGCATTCCGGCCTTCAAGAGCCCAGGATGCCACCGAAGCCGGAACGTCCCGGGTTGGGAATGAAGTAGAGAAATGCGCCCAGCAGAAACAGCAGCGCCAGGAAGCCGGCCAGCGTGCCGGGGCTGTTCTCCTCCGGTGCGTCCTTGGTAAAGCAGCGGTACAGCATGCCCAGGCCGATGAACACAAAGACACCCTCATGCATCAGCGCGAACAGCACCACACAGGCGGCTAGCATCAGGTAGCGCTGCAGCCGGCTAAGAGCGTAGGTGGCTTGCGCGCCGTCAAGGCCAAGCACCGGAACAAGATTAATCAGGTTGACCCAGGCACCTACAGAGGCGAGCGCCTGAAACACCGGCTGCTTCGTTGCAAACAGCAGGCCAAGGCAGACCAGCGCGGCACCCAATCCAAACAGAGGCCCGGCCAGCGCAATCTCCGCCAAGGCGCTCAGCGGCAGCCCTTGGTTGTACCAGCGGACGTAGGCACCCAGTCCGGGCAGAAACATCGGCAGGTCGGCCTTCAGCCCTCGGCGGCGCACCGCAACGTAATGGCCAAGCTCATGTACCAGGATTGACAGCGTAAACCCTGCCGCAAACTTCCATCCGTAAAGCGCCCAGTAAAGGCCAAAGTAGCCCATGAAGCCGAGCAGAAACTTGAGCTTAAAGAGCACAAACAACGCCGACTTGAACTTGGCCAGGCCGAAGATGATTGGCGCAAGCGGGCCGAGCCGCTTCCGCCAGCGGGCACGCTTGTCGTCGGCGACGGCCTGCTTTGAGCCAAGAGCCGCGATGTGGCGGCGAATCTGATCCGCCTGCCGTGCGTCGTCGGGCAGCCAGGCCAGCGCTTCGTTCCAAAGCGCACGCGCCTCCGGCAGCTTGCCTTCACGCTCCGCCGTGGCGGCGGCTGCGCTGATGCGGTTCAGGTGTTGGCCGTAGGCCAGCGTGTGGCAGTCGGGGCAGGCGAGCGTGCCCTCCGGCAGCCAGTGGCTGCAACTCGGGCACGAGTAGACGGACTCCGGCGGTGGTATCTGTTCGAGTGTGGACGTTTCGGCGTAGGTTGCGGACATGCTGGGTATTAGATGTACTGCGTGCCCGTTTCGCACTGCCCTGCCGCCGCATGCTGTTCAATAGGGCAGGGCGGATACCGGGAGGTTTGTGCGTGGCATTGCAGCAGGTACTGCGGTTCATTCTGGAGATAGACCGCCTGAAGACGGTGCTGCGCAAGATCAAGGTGCGCGGCACCGACCGGTACGAGAACTCCGCCGAACACAGCTGGCAACTGGCGCTGCTGGCGCTTGAGTTGCAGGGGTATGCCGCCAAGCCTGTCAACGTCGACCACGTCATCCGCATGCTGCTGGTGCACGACATCGGCGAGATCGACACCGGAGACACCATGGCCTTTGTCGAAGGCGGCTGGGACGAGCGCAAGGCCGCGGAGCTCCTAGCCGTCAAACGCATCTTCGGCCTTTTGCCGGAGGACGCCGCCGCCGAGCTGCTGGCGCTTTGGCAGGAGTTCGAACACGGCAATACGCCGGAGTCGCGCTTTGCCAATGCCGTGGACCGCGCCATGCCGGTGCTACTAAACCTCAACAACGACGGCCAGAGCTGGCGCGACAACGGCATCCGCTACGAGCAAGTGGTGAAGCGAGTGGAAGGCCAAATCTTCGCAGGCTGCCCTGCGTTGTGGGAGCACCTCCGCGAGCGGCTCGAAGCAGCCAAGCACGACGGCCTCTTCGGCATCTAGCAGCGCAACCGGAAGACGACGAGTGGGCGCCCCACCTTAGCGAAGCTAAGGTGGGTGGAGCGCCGAGTCACTACACTTGCAAACGTGATCCCACCCAAGCGCAAGCGAAAACGCGGACCAGTCCCAGTGCATCCCTTCGACGCACTGCACGGCACCGAAACGGGCGCACTGATCCCAGGAGAAGACCTGCAGACGGGCCATCGACATGATCGCTTTATCACGGCTTACCACGGCACCGCGCCATCACTCTTCAGCAAGCTGATGCTGCAATGGCGCAAGGTCTCGCAGCATCCCATAGAACAGACCGCGTTTGTGGACGTGGGTGCCGGCAAAGGCCGCGCCATGCTGCTGGCGGCGGCTCTTCCCTTTCGACGCATTCTCGGCGTCGAGTTGCACCCCATGCTCGCCGCTGCCGCACGCGAAAATACCGAGCACTATCAGGGACGCTTCAACACTCCGGCCATGCGTCTGGAGGAAGCGGACGCCATGACCCTGCGCATGCCCGCCGGACCGTGCTGCCTCTTCCTCTTTAATCCATTCGATCTTGTGCTGATGGACCGCTTCCTCGACCGGCTAACGCGCCAGTTCGTTGGCCGCGAGCAGGATCTGGAGATGCTCTACGTCAACGACGAACAGCGGCCCATGATGCAGCATGAGCACCCGCGCTTTCGCGAGCTGTGGCACGGCCGCATCTTTCTCTCGCACGAAGACCGCGACGCGGACAAGGCCACCATCGCGCACTGTGCCGATGGCCTATATGTGACGAGCGGCTACGAAGATTGCTCCATTTGGAAACTTATCGCGCAGTAAGTGGCATGCGTCCTTCCTGATAGCATCGAGCGCATCTGTATGAACGCACCCGGCACTGCAGTCCCGACCCGCCGTACCTCGCGCGCCGTTCTTCTCCTCGCCATCATCGGAAGCTCACTGCTGAGTGCGCTGCTGATGCATTGGTTTGATGGTCCCGACGAGGGCTGGCGTCGGCCTGGTGACCACTTGCGCGTGCTGTTGCACATGGCGCCAAAGCAGTCATCGGACGTAGTGGAACGGTCCGCAGAAGGGCCTGCCGCGATGGTGACGCCGCTCGACCTTGGCGTGCCGGAGTACCCTCGCGCGGTTCGCACATCGTCTCTCCGCACACAGAGCAGCAAACGCTCTACTGCCAGTGCCTACTACGCTTCGCCGGATGCTCCGGAACGTGTGCTGGCCTTTTACAAGGGCAAGCTGGGCAAAGAACCAAGCTTTGTGATCGACCTGAAGACCGACAGAACCCTTCTCAGCCTTGCGCATGGAACGACCGACTTCACGCTGATCAACATCATTCCCGATGTGAACCATCCTGGCGGAACCATGCTCACCATCGAACACACACCGGCCCCATTTCCAGCGATTGCACCGTAAAGCAACGCTCTGGATGACGCGGTACCGGACGGAGCATCCGAACATCATTTATTCCCTGTCGTTCATAGATGACGTTTCGGGTGATGCTTGTGGCTTAACTGCCGAGATGGCGGGTCTGCTATGGAGAGCTCGGCTTCCGATCTGCCGACGCCTTTATCTCGACGCCTGGAACTGCTGCCTCAGAAATAGTTGCAACGTAAGTGACCGATGGTCATCTATTATGACTAAGAGTCACCAGGAGCTTAGAGATGAGCAACAAAACCAGTTGGGCGATTGTTACAGGAGCTTCCAGCGGCCTGGGTATTGAGTTTGCCCGGCAGCTTGCGCAGCGTGGAATCAATCTAGTTCTCACAGCCCGCTCCGAGCCGGCAATGCAGCAGCTTGCGGATACTCTGCGCCAGAGTTCCGGTGTCCAGGTCATCGTTGAGCCTTTGGACCTGGGCGTTGCCGGCAGCGCCCAGGAGTTGCAGAAGCGCCTGGACGCGCGTGGTGTACAACCGGAGATCCTGATCAACAACGCAGGCTTCGGTCTTTACGAACCTTTCCTCAAGCATGACGAAGCGCGCCTGCGCTCTATGCTGCAGTTGGACATCGTGAGCCTCGTAGAGCTTAGCCAGACCTTTGGCCGCAGGATGGCCCAAAACGGGCAGGGGCATATCCTCTTTGTGGGCAGCATGGCTGCGTACCAGCCGGTGCCGCTGCTTTCTGCGTACGCTGCCGCAAAGGCCTTTGTCCTGTCGTTCGGCCAGGCGCTGCATGTCGAGCTTGCTCCAAAGGTGAAGGTGACGGTGCTTTCACCCGGCCTGATGGACACGGGCTTCAATGAGGCGTCCGGCTACCAGCCGCCGAAGGCCTTTGATGTGATGAAGCTGAGTCCTGCGGCCGCGGCAAAGATCGGCCTGGATGCAATGTTCGCCGGCAAACCCGGCGTGATTGCGGGCAAGCTCAACAAGATCATGGGAGCGAGCAGCCGTCTCTTAACGCGGCACTTCGCCGCAAAGGTGACCATGCCCAGGGACGCCGAGGCTCGTGGCTAAACGCGCCTACGACCGGGAAGATAAGCAGATGCGGCGCGAGGAGATCCTGAACGCCGCGCGCCGGCTGTTCGCCGATGGCAATGGCGATTTGCCATCCGCTGGCGACATCGCCACTGCTGCCAGTCTTGGGAAGGGCACCGTCTACCTCTACTTTTCCACGAAAGAGGCGATCTTTGCAGCGTTGCTGCTGGAAGGCTGGGGTGCCGTGCTCGACGGACTGGACGAAGCCTTTTCCGGGGCAAGGGCCGGCCCGGAAAAGGTGGCGATCTTCCTTACCCGGTTCGTTCGCTACACAGAGGACCACCCGGAACTCTTGCGTCTGGATGCGCTCGGACACGGTGTGGTGGAGCGCAATCTGGACGCGACCAATCTCCACGCCTTTAAGAGCGCACTTACCGAGCGGCTCATGCGCGGCGGCACCGCGGTGGACCGCGCGCTGCGCTTACCCGCTGGCCGCGGCCTGCAGTTGCTGATGAGGACCTACGCGATGACGCGCGGCCTCTGGCAGTCCATCGACCCTGCCGGGCAGGTAGATTGTGGAGGGGCAGGGTTCCCGCTGCACATAGATTTTGCGCAAGAGCTACTCGAGGCACTCGCGGAGTATTGGTCCGGCGCCCTCTCTGGGAGAGCGTATACACAAAGGCTGTTACTGCTAAAGCAGTAACAGCCTCTGTGCTTGTTCGTACTAAGCGCGCAGCTTCTCGATACCGGAGTCGCGGAACGGGTCGATCACGATCTTGGTCACGCCGTCTTTCTTGTCGCGCCACTGCTTGTACATGTCCGGCACGTCCTCAATGCCGATGCGGTGCGAGATCATAAAGCTCGGATCGATCTGCCCGGCGTACACACGCTCGAGCAGCGGCTGCAGGTACTTGTGCATGTTGGTCTGGCCCATCTTCATGGTCAGGCCCTTTCCGAAGGCTGCGCCGAAGTTGAGCTTGTCCAGGTCGCCGCCGTAGACGCCGGGGATGCTGAGCGTGCCGCCCTTGCGCACCGCCTGGATCGCCTGCCGCAACACGGTGGGTCGGTCGGTCTCAAGCATCAGCGCCTGGTCGACCTTGTCGTATACCGCTGCCGCATCTACGCCGTGCGCTTCCATGCCGACGGCGTCAATGACGGAGTCGGGACCGATGCCGTCGGAGAGATCGCGCAACGCTTCCACAACGGACGGGTTGCCGTCGCTGTAATCGATCACCGTGGCACCGCAGTAGTCGCGTGCCAATGCAAGCCGCTCGGGAAAGCGATCCACCGCGATCACGCGGCCCGCGCCCAGCATGTACGCCGACGCGATGGCGAAGAGACCCACCGGGCCGCAGCCGAAGACAGCGACAGTATCGCCGGGCTGAATGTTTGCGTTCTCCGCACCCTGGTAGCCGGTCGGATAGATGTCCGATAGAAACAGGACCTTCTCGTCATCGATGTCCGACTCGATCTTGATCGGGCCAACATCGGCAAAGGGCACACGCACATACTGCGCCTGGCCGCCGGCAAAGCCGCCATAGATGTGCGAGTAGCCGAAGAGCGCCGAGCCGGAGTAGCCGTACATTTTCTCGCACACGCGCGCGTTCGGGTTAGTGTTGTCGCACAACGACCAGAGGTCCTTATGGCAGAAGAAGCAGCTGCCGCAGGCAATGGTGAAAGGGATCACCACACGGTCGCCTCGCTTCAGCTTCTTCACGCCGCTGCCGACCTCCTCCACGATGCCCATAAACTCGTGCCCGAGGATGTCGCCCGACTCCATCGTGGGGATGTATCCATCGAACAGGTGCAGATCGCTACCGCAGATTGCGGTGCGTGTGACGCGGATGATCGCGTCAGAGGGGTTGAGGATCGTGGGGTCGTCCACGGTCTGTACTTCGACTTTTCCGGTACCCATCCAGCAGACGGCTTTCATTACTTACTCCGGCGCTTGCGCGCAACGTTTTCAAAAGGTTGAAGAAGTGTCATCCTGAGCAACGCGAAGTGCTTGCACCGAAGGACCTGCTTTCTGCTCGGTGCCGCACATGCAAGTCGACTAGTCGTCGCTGAGGCTCGCCCAAATGACCGTGGCCAAGAGGATCGGCATGGCGACCAGGCCGACGATTGCAGCCGTATTCCACAAGGAATCAGCACGGAGCGCGTTGCCCTTTGGCATATCTTCAGGACGCGCGCGATCGCTGGTGCCGGGAGGCGTGGGCATATGCTCACCCAAAAGAAATCGCTTGAGCTTGCCGCTGATGCCGCGCCGACCTGCGGGCTGGCCCTCTACCGTGGGGATCTCGCCGCCTTCGATGAGTTCCTTGAGGTGACGGAGATTCTCAATGGTGATCTGCTCGGGCGTGCGTGAAACGATAGCGCCCACGGCGTTGCTGAACCATCCGCCCGGGACAGTGAAGTCGTTAACCAGCGTAGCAATGGTGCCTCGCCCGGCTGGGTGCGGCTCCAGCGTGAGGATGACGGTCGTGCCCTCGGCCGGGCCAGTGGTGATGCGCGACACGTGGCGCTTGTTCGGCGAAACCTCAAGCTCTTCGGACTCAAACTTGAACTGCTTGCCTGTGCCGAGCTCCTGCATCACCCAGTGCAGGGTCGTGTTGCCGGTGCGCTCTACGGAGACCACACCCTCTTGCCAGGTGGGCAAGAGCTCGATGCGGGTGTAGACGTTGAAGATCGCTTCCGGGCTGGCGTTGATCGTCTGCACGGCATGCGCCTGAACGCGGCTTGCGCTCTTGCCGCGCGGCAGCGGCGTCCACGTGCCGCCGGTCTTGGGAAAGTGAACTGCGGGAAAGTGCACGTTACCTGTCTGAAAGGTCGCTTCGGCCATCTTGCTCTCCTGTTCGAGCAACAGTGGTTGCGTAGCGAACAGTAACTGAGATGGTTAGGGTGCGGGTGTCTATGGCTTCACGGAACTGTGTCATCTGCCGCCACGTCAGGGCTGGATGGTGGTAAATCGAAGATCGTCACGCGCCAGTAATGCCTCTGTTACGCGCAGAGTGTCCTCGCGCGAGCGCGGTACGGTGCCGTCAAGGTGTGAGGCGTCGTGTAGGAGCACATTGCTGGTGCGGCCGCGCCGCCGGTTGCGGGCGATGCCGCTATCGATGCGCTCTAGGATCGCCACCGCCCCCTTCGGCTTCCAGTCCTGTGCGGTGATGTTCCACAGCACCGGCTCCAACTGCAGTTCGCGCGCGATCCGCAGCACGGCCGGTCGTCGCGAGCCATAAGGCGGCCGGAAGAGCGTCGGCAGCAGGCCGGTCGTGTCCGCGATGGTCTGCTGGCAGCGGGTCAGTTCGGCACGGATGCGGCTCTCGTCCTTGCGGAGGAGGTCGGGGTGCATGTCAGTGTGGTTGCCCAGCGTGTGGCCTGCCTCAGCGATGCGCCGTGCCCGTGCGGGGTGCCGCCGCACGTGGTTGCCAATCAGGAAGAACGTCGCGAGTGTGCCATGCGCTTCGAGCAGGTCCAGCAGCGCGGACGTGTTGCGTTCGCTGGGGCCGTCGTCGTAGGTGAGCGCAATGGTATGGCGCGTCGGCTCCGTCTCGGGTGCGTCGACAAACGTCGCGCCGAAGATCTGCGAGGTAGGCCAGCGAGCCGCGTAAGCCGCGCCTCCCGCAAGCAGGCCCAGCCCGGCAGAGCCCGTGCCGAGTACGATCGCTGCTGCTTCCAGAGCGGACATCGCGCTAGTGTATCGCCGCGGCTGCGTGTGAACGAGCTCGCAGAGCATAAGCAGCGAGCCCCGTCACCAGCACGAACAGCGCCAGCCGCAATTCGCCCACAATCGCCGGGCGCGACACGACGATGAAGATGAATCCACTCATCGCTACCAGCACCGGCAGCGGGTACAGCGGCATGCGGAAGCGCCCCGGCTCGTGCCGTTCGCGGCGATGCTTCGGCAAGAGAACGGCCACGCCCTGCAGCAAAAACTGGAACAGGATGCGCAGCACCACCAGCGACGCGATTACCTCCTGCAGGCGGAAGAGGCAACAGACCACCGCGATGCCCGCAAGCGTCAGCAACGAGATCACGGGGCTGCGCAGCTTTGGGTGCAGCCGTCCAAAGACCGCAGGAAAGTTGCCATCACGCGCCGCCGCAAACGGGATGCGTGAGTAGCCCAGCAACAGCGCGTACACCGACGCCAGCGACGCCACGGCAACCAGCAGCACCGCGCACGTCGCCGCGCTGTGCGCCCACGCGTGCGCGGCAAAGGCATGCTCGGTGAAGGTAGCCATTGTGTAGCGGCGCGCGCCCGCGTCGGCAGCCGTAAGGTCGCGCCAAGGCAGCACACCCAGCACCGACACATTCATCAGGAGGTACAGCGTGCCCACAATCGCAATCGACCCAAGCACCGCACGCGGAATGGTGCGGGCCGGCTCGCGCACTTCGGCACCAAGGAAGCACACGTTGTAGTAACCCCAGTAGTCGTACGCCGAGACGAGCAGGCCCGCGCCCAAACCCGCAAAGAAGGCACCGTTCAGATGAAAAGCTCCAGCAGGAAAGCTGAAGGCGCGAGCGGCGGAGAAGTGCGTGAAGCCGATGACGATCACGGCAATCAGCGTAAGCAGCACAACACCGCCAAGCACGCGCGTCACGGCACCGATGCGACGGATCGGCTGCAGCAGCAACAGCGACACGGCAACGCACGCACCGATCGCCAGCGCGGACAGCACCACCCGCGACGCACCCGGCAGAAACCATGCTGCATACTGCGCAAAGCCGATACAGCCGGACGCAATGCTCAGCGGTGCGGAGAAGAGCAGCTGCCACGCATAGAGGAAGCTGAACAGCCGCCCGGCACGCGGCCCATACGCCATCTTCAAGTAGGCGTAGGAGCCGCCCGCCTCAGGATGCGCCGTGCCCAGTTCACTCCACGTGCAGCCATCGCACAGCGAGAGCACCGCACCCAAAGCCCAGCCCAGCATCGCCTGCGGCCCGCCCATCGCTGTCACGATCAGCGGCAGCGTGATGAACGGCCCAACGCCCACCATGTCGATAATGTTGGCGCCCAGCGCACCCGCCGTGGTGAGCCCGCGTTCGAGCGAGAGGGGCTCACCTGCATCGCGCTCTGGGGATGGAACCATGTGCCGATGCTAATGCTCCGACATGTGCCAGTGCCCTTCCGTGCTCTTTCCTCAGTGCTGGTGTTTCGCGAAGATCTCGGGCGGCAGCATTGCAATCATCATCGGAGGGGCACGGCTTCAGCCGTGCCAGTGGCGCTGCGACCTAGGCACGCGCGGCCAGAACTCCCTGCAGGAGCATGCATCATGCTCCGCGCGCTCGCAGGATGCTCATGGCTGGCCTGTGATGAAGTCGCAAGATAATCCGCTGCCGCAGACAGCCGCCGGTAAGGCGCGGTTGAGCAGCGAACCTCCTGTTTGTAGCCGTGGCCGCGCCACTTCTCTTTGCTGGAAGTCGGCGCGACTGAAGCCGTGCCCCTCCGAGTCTGTTAGAGCGGAAAGCCATCGAACACCGTTCATGTCGCGTGTCCGTTCCGCCGTCCTTTCCTCTTGGGAACGAGGCAGGACTGCTGAAGCCGTGCCCTCTAGGTGTGCTGGAAGCAGATGCTTAATGCCAACACTGATCATGGCATCAGCCACTGCGCCCGGACGCGAGAACATGCCGCACCCTTCACCGGCCTCTCGCATCTGCAATACAGTTTGGGTATCTGCACTGTTCTCGCAACGTGGGCCTGCGGCACTACGTCTTGTTCTGAAAGGGAGATCTATGCTGTCAGCTCCTGCTGCAAAGCGTTCCACAACACGTGCGCGCTACATCGGCGCATCGCTTGCGCTTGCCGCGATGTGCAGCACGCTCTACGCGCAGACCCCGCCCGCCCCTGAGCTTCAGCAACAGGACGCCTACGCGTACCCGCTGCCGGCGGACCGCGGTGCCGTGGGTCTCGCGCAGACTTTGCGCAAGCTGCAAACGCGCGCCTCGCTGATCCAGATCAACGCGCATCCCGACGACGAAGACGGCGGCATGCTCACCTACGAGA
>CAXTJS010000092.1:0-10812 GCA_964244605.1 uncultured Terriglobus sp.
CGCCGGTCGCAGTGGTTGTACCGGCCGTGATCGACACGTCGGCCGTGCGGCTAACACCGCCGATCACGTCGGTCTGGATGCCGGCGCCCGAGGCGGTGCCGCTGGTAATGCTCACCACGCCGCCACCGCTCGCAAAGATCGCGCTGGCATAGTCGCCTGCCACTGTGGCGGTGCCGCTGTTGATCGTGATCGCACCGGTGCCGTTGGTGAACGCCAAAATCGCGTCGCTGCTTGCGCCGGTGCCGGCGTTGAAGGCACCGGTGGTGGTCGCCGTTGTGGAATTGATCGCGATGTTGCCGGTTGTACCGCTGGTCAACGTCAGCGGCTGGGCGGTGATGGCCAGCGTGCCTACCATTGGAATGGTGGAGATGGTCAGGGTACCCACGGCGGCGGCGAAGGTGCCGTCACCCACGTATGCCGCGCGGATGGTGTGGGTGCCCGCGGCGAGCGACGCGGTGTTGAGCACAAAGGTTGCGGCACCGCTGGCCAGGGTAACGGCTGTCGCCGTTCCGCCATCCACGGTTACGTTCACGGTTCCAGTGGGAGCGGTCGCGTTTGCCGCTGCCGCCACCGTAATGCGGTAGGTGTTGCTGGTGCCTGAGATGGCGGTCTGTTCGATGTTGACTGCGGCCACATTCGCGCCGGCGGTCGTGGTGGCAGCGATGGCCGAGGCGAACTGGCCGATGTCCATGGAGCCGAGGCCGGTGACCTGGTCGTAACCGGTGCCGGCGCTAAAGCCGAGCGAGCCACTTGCGCAGTTGTTGGTACCCGTCGCGCACGGCACGATGTTGCTGCCGCCCGTGATGTCATGGAAGACCGCCGGCTTCGTCGCAGCCAGGGAGTAGAGCGCGGGATTGATGTTGCCGAGCGGCTTGGCCGCGTTTGACTGCTCCGCGATCGCCAGAAGACCGGCAAAGCTGGGTGCGGCAAGCGATGTGCCGCCCACCTGGAAGGAGCCGAGGCTGGTGGCGGTGCAGGCACCGGTCACCGCCTGGCCCTTCGAGTTGGTGCCGGAGAAGCTGGTGTCGGAGGTGCAGAGGATGTAGGAATCGTGCAGGTTTGAGGCGGAGAAGGAGACGTCCGGCACGTCGCGCTTACCGTCTGCCGGTACGCCCGTGCCTGCTTGCCACGTCGGCTTGCTGAACAGGACACTGGCACCGCCGCCCGTCGAATCCAGGCTCTTCGCGGCGGTGGTGTCGTTCCAGGCGACCTCCGGGATGTAGCCGAGCGCGGAGCCGAGCTGGCTGTTGTTGGTGGCGGCCCAGTAGGTGCCGTTGCCCGTGCCGTCGTTAAAGGTGGTGCCGCCGATGCCGGTGACGTAGGGCGAGCTTGCCGGGTAAGAGACCTGCTGGCCGTCCTGCACGGTGTCCGTACCGCCCTCGCAGCCGGCCGCGCCGGAGTCGCCGGACGAGACGAGCACCGTCTGGCCCTGCGCATTGGCCTGGCGAAGATAAGGCTCAACCGCCGCAGCTTCCGCGAGCGAAGCCGCTTCGCAGCCGCCGTAGCTGAGCGTCAAGATCTGCGCGGCGTTTGAGGTGATGGCGTACTCCAGCGCCGTGATGACGTCGGCGGTGGCACTGTTACCCGAGTAAATAAAGGAGACGGACGCACCCGGCGCGACACCACCTGCGTATTCCAGGTCGGACTCCGACTCGCCCTCGTCGCCCGCGTAGGCAGCAGACGTACCCGAACTGGGTACAAGCACCAGGGTCGGTGCTTTGACGGTCTGGCCGGTCAACGTCTGGAAGTAGCCGAGCTGGGCCGTGTCCACGGCAGACTGCCCGATGACGCCGATCTTGAGGCCGGTGCCGTTGTTGCCGGAGCCGTAAAGACCCGCCGCGCCGTAGATCTGCCGTACGTCATAGGGCACCAGTGCGTGAACGATGTTGCCGTTGCCGTCCGTTCCGGTGGTGTTGGGGCTCAGACCCTGCGTCGCCGACTCACGCATCTGCTTGCGGACGTGCTGCCCCTGCAGGCGGTAGCTTGAGAGACCGCCGACACCGGCGATCACGCCCTGAAAGGCGCTGGGGACCTGCGCGGCGGTGCTGTTCGCAAAGAAGTCTTGGTTATCGCGGTGAAAGCGGTTGAGCGTGGTGCGAAAGGCGCTCTCCACGAGGCTGGCTGTGCCGGAGAACTGGATCTGGTTGCGGCTGGGCGCCACGCTGACCACCTGCAGGCCCTGGGAGGTGAGCCAGTTTCGCAGCGTTAAGAGATCGTCGTCCGAAACGCCAAACTGCGCGCCGAACTGCTCCGGCGTGAGCCACTGGTGGTAGCGCGGCGAGGCGGGGTTCTGCTGGTCGGCGATCAGCTGGTCGAGCGCGGCGCTCTGCGCGGCACTGGGGGCCAGCACCAGCGACATAGTTGGCAGGGCGGTATCGCCCGAAAGGTGACCCAACGCCTCTGCGGTCTCCACGCGGCGCGAGACGCTTTGCGGCAGGGCGACGCGGTCCGTCAGCTGCGCGCCGGCCTGCAGGCGGTTCTGCAGCGTGCCTGCGGAAGCGGAGAGCGTCGTCAGCGCCACGCCGGCGGTGAGCAGCGAAAAGGCAAACGGCCGCGACAGGAGTGCGCGGCAAACACGGGGGAGGCTCTTCATAGGGTCGATTGTCCTGAGCAAAGTTCTACTGCGTTGATTTGGACGAGGAAGATCAGCGTAGTAGACACCACGGTAGTCGCGGAGTTGCGTGAGAGCAATACCGCTTTCGGTTCTGCGTTGTCCGGTGGTGTGGAAGCGGCCGAAGGCTCGCGGTAGCTCTGCTGCGGGATCAACGCGACGCCACAAACCGGGTGCCCCACCTTCGCCAAGCTAAACCATTTCCTAACGGTGTTGCCCTAGTCCGTCCTGCCTTTACAACGTCATTTCGACCGGAGCGACGGCTTTATCGTCGCGGAGCGGAGAAACCTGCTGTTTGCCCGGAGCGGCAATGGCTCTGAAAGGAACAGCAGGTTTCTCCACTCCGCTGCGCTCCGGTCGAAGTGACGCCCTAGAAGAGGGCTTGAGCTGCACCCAAACGGAAACGGGTCTAAGGTGGGCCACCCAGCAGCGGCGCAATGCGATACTGGGGCCGTCTTCTTTCTGGGGTTGCTGCGCACAGGGCAAGCGCCGGGACTGTTCAAGATTCGCCTTGCGCGAATAAGAGAACGCCCCGGAGCTGTAACTCCGGGGCGTTTCCGTGAAAGAAAGGAGACTGGAGCCATGGCCATTCTTGGAAATGCCAAGGCACAGGGTTCAATCTCGATTGCCGGCAACTTGAGCATTTTTCCTGAAGGTGTAGCGCGAGGTGGAGATGCTCGGGCCAGTTTTCACCAAGAAAACTGGCATTCGGATGCTCTATCCGGTGCCACCTCATCAGGAGAAATGCTCTTGTTGCTTGCTATCGTGATCGCCACCCTGATTGCTGCGGTGGTCCTTGTTACGCTGTTGTTCTAACACAACCCCCAAGGCCGGCGTGCAACCGCCTTGGGGCTCTTCCTGTATCGGCGGTCTTGGAGCCACCCATACCGGACTCCTCTATTGGATGCGCGGCACGCGCTGAAGTCAACGGAAATCCGCTTACGCCTGCGGCCGTACGCCGAGCCAGCCGAGCGTTTGCTCCAGCCAGGCCTTCTGCTCTTTGCGGCTGACGATCGCATCCAGAAAGCCATGCTGCAGCAGAAATTCGGAGCGCTGAAAGCCTTCCGGCAGCTTTTGCCGGATCGTCTGCTCGATGACACGCGGCCCGGCAAAGCCGATGAGCGCGCCCGGCTCGGCGATGTTGAGGTCGCCCAGCATGGCAAAGCTGGCCGTCACACCGCCGGTGGTCGGGTCGGTCATGAGGCTGATGTAGGGGATGCCCTCGTCCGCAAGCCGGCCGAGCGCGGCGGAGATCTTCGCCAGCTGCATCAGGCTGGCGATGCCCTCCATCATGCGCGCACCGCCTGAGGCGCTGACGATGATGAGCGGGCAGCGTGCCTCACGGGCGCGATCCACGGCGCGGGCGATCGTCTCGCCCACAACGGCACCCATCGAGCCGCCGATGAAGCCGTACTCCATCGCCGAGATCACCACGGCGTGGCTGCCGATGCGGCCTACCGCGTTCACGATGGCATCGTTGAGCCCGGTCTTCTTCTGCGCTTCGGCGAGGCGGCGCTTGTAGGGCTTCAGGTCGCAGAAGTCCAGGGGATCGGTCGAGCGCAGCTCCAGGTCGACCAGCTGGTAGCCGGGCTCCAGCAAGAGGTCGATGCGGGTGCGCGCGTCAATCTTGAAGTGGTGGCCGCAGTAGGGGCAGATCTGGCCGTTGTCTTCCAGTTCCTTGCGGAAGATGGCCTTGCCGCAGTCGGGGCACTTGATCCAGAGGCCCTCGGTGCGCACGCTGCGGCCGTCGCTGCCGTTCACTTCGCCCGCGATGGGCGCGTCCTGTCGCTTAAACCAGCTCATGCGTTCGCCGTCCAGTCTACCGCTTTTACGGACGACGCCGTTGCAGCGGCGGTCAAACTCATGGCTTCGGCACGCCCCGCTTGCCGGCCACCGGCTCAAGCGATGGGTCGTTCGGCACACGGTTCGGGTCGGCCAGCTCCTTCGCGTCCGGCAGGGGAACACTGTTGCCGCCCGTGCGGATGAACGCGGCCCGGTCACCGATGCTGACCTCAATGCCGTGCAGCCCGCCCTTAAAGTAGCTAGGCCTGACGAAGTCGATGATGTAGCGGTCGCGCACCATGGCGACAACACGTTGCAGATCTTTCGCGATCGGCTTGCCGGTACCCTCAAGCACCATGCCGCCGGAAAGCTCGGCGATCTCTGTCAGAGGGTCGTGATCGAGGCCATAGATGCCGCGATGCAGCAGGCTCTGGTCCACGTCAAGCTTGTTCCCATCCAGCGTGGAGGGCCGGATGGCAAACAGCGTCACGCCGGTGTGGATGGCAAGCTCCCGCAGCTGCGCCGGTTTCCACTTGCTTGCCTTGTCCTCACCGTTTGTGATGGCGATGATGACACGCCGTCCCGGGTCGCCCTTCAGCTTCTGCATGGCAAAGGCGACGCTGTCCCACAGGCGCGCACCCGGTTTGCAGACCTTGCCCGCACTGCCGGACTCTTCGTTCTTTGTCTTCGCGGTTTCGATCAAGGCCGTGCTCAGGCGCTGCAGGTTTTCTGCCGTGACGGTGTTGATCACGCTTGTGCCAGCGATCGTGCAGCCCACCGAAGCCGACATGGACAGGCGATCGCCAGCCTGGATCAGCGGCGCGTGCAGCACCGAAGCAGCCGTGGGAAGCTGCGCGATCTCGTCTGCGGACAGTGTGCTCTCATCCATCACCAGCGCCACGCGCATGGGGTCCTCCCCCTGCCGGCGCACATGGCGCGGAGCAAACGGGGGCCCCGCGTCCAGGCTGATGCGGAAGCGTGCAACGTCCAACGGCGGCATGGTGCTGTGGTCGCTTCGAAGCACGAGCACGGGGATCTGCACAAGGTTCGCGTAGGCGCGCAAGACCATCTCGCCGCTTCCTTGCTCCGGGGCCAACTGCGCGGAGAGCGATGCGGCAAAGCTCATCGCAAGGCATACGGCGAGACGCAAGGTTGCGGGCTCGCGCACGCTACGCGCCCGTCTTTTGAGGTATCGATCAGGATGCTTCACGGGATGTCTCTGCAGCAGGGTATCCAGTACGCGCCCGCGTCGCAAAGTACAAAGAGGGCGTCGCACCAAAGAAGCGCCGTTTCAACCGAAGCGCACCACCACAGAAGCGTCGTTTCGACCAGAGTGCGTTACTACGAAAGCGTCATTTCGACCGGAGCGCAGCGGAGTGGAAAAACCTGCTTCTTCTTTGAGAGCCGTCGCCGCTCCGGGCAAACAGCAGGTTCTCCGCTCCGCGACGATAAAGCCGTCACTCCGGTCGAAATGACAGAGCAGAGGAATGCCCAGGAAATTGGGTGCCCCATTCTTTGCGCTCTTCGCAAAGGGTGGGGTCCATTCGTGCGGAAGCACGAACGTTCTTTCGAGCTTGCCACGAAGATCATCGCAGCCTAAGACCCCACCCTTCGCTACGCGAAGGATGGGGCACCCGGGTGCCGGGGCTGGTTGTCTGTCTAGCTCAGCGTAATTAGCAGCGTCGTCACACTCGCCGGCGGAAACGTGTGCATCAGGGTTCCACCCGACGCGCTGCCGACACTCGCGGCCACAGGCTTGACCGCATCCGGGTGCGCGAAGTCGTTGTGGTCGTGCACGTCGTGCGAGGCCAGCACCGTTCCCGTGGCCGACGCGATGGACGCGCCGCGCACCTTGACCTGTGTGGTCACAGGTTGGTCGAGGTGCGGGTTTACGACGGTCAGCGTCAACTGCTTGCCCGTAGCGGACGGCATGGACGCAGAGCCGCTCAGCCCGGCAAGCTGCTTCACCGGCGCAAGCTGACCGATGTAGCTGTTGCCGCCCACCTGAATCGGCGCGTCACCCAGCGGGTTATCGATAGCCGACGTGACAAACTCCGACCGCACCGCCGTCGCGCCGTGGTGCGGCAGGTACATCCGGAAGACGTGGAAGGTCGGCGTCACGGTGAACTTGTCACCCTGCGCCAGCATGAGCGAGTGGATGCAGTTGACGCTCTGCGCGACGGCGGCCACACCCACCTTGTCCGCGTGCCGCTGAAAGATGTCGAAGGTGATGCCGGTGAGCAGCGCGTCGCGCATGGTCGACTGCTGCGACAGGTTGTACTCCGGCGCAAGCTCGGTGCCCTTGCCGTACCACGCGCCCCACTCGTCCACCACGAGCTTCACGTGCGGCTGGTCCGGGTTCTGTTCGCGGGAGGGAGCCATGGCGCGCCAGTGGTCGGTCACGACCTTCTCCATCAGGCTGCCGCGCGTGAGCAGGTCGTAGTACTCGCCGTTTGAGAACTGCAGCGCATCGCCCGCCGCAAACTTCGCCGCGCTGCCGCTGGTGTAGTAGTGGATCGACAGTCCCCAAAGCTTGCGGCGCTCCGGGTTTTCATAGAGCGACTTGAAGAGCCGCTCCGTCCACTGCACGTCATCGCCGTTGGGGCCCACGGCCACAAAGCGCAGTGGCTTGTCGCCGTAGCTCGGCGTCCAGGCGGTGTAGCGGCGAAAGGCTGCGGCGTACTCTTCCGGCGTCATGTTGCCGCCGCAGCCCCAGCTCTCGTTGCCCACGCCCCAGAGGTCCACGTGGAAGGGGTCTTTGTCGCCGTTGGCGGCACGCTGCTGTGCCAGTCCGTTGGGCGCGGCGGCAGCGGCGGAGTGCGACGGCACGTCGCCCGCGGGTGCGTTGCAGTACTCGATCTCTTTGTAGAAGTCGCGCGCGGCTTCGGTGCGCACGTTCGCGGCGAGGTAGGGCTTGCAGCCGATCAGCCGGCAGGTACGCATGAACTCGTGCAGGCCGTACTGGTTCGACTCCTGCTGGTCCCAGAAGGCCGCGCGCGCACGCCGCTTGTTCGCCGGGCCAAGGCCGTCGTGCCAGTCATAGGAGTCGGCAAAGCAGCCCCCGGGCCAGCGCAGCACGGGTGCCTGCACGGCGCGCATCGTGTCAATGAATGCGGTGCGGATGCCGCCCTTGTTGGGGATCCTGGACCGCTCGCCCACCCACACGCCGTCATAGATCACGCCGCCCAGGTGTTCGATGAAGTGCGAGTAGATCTCCGGCGAAATGGTGCCGATGGGCTCACCGGGCATGACCTCGATGTGCGCGTCCACCTGTGTGGCCTGCGCAGCGAGCGGCAGCGACGGCAGGGCAAGCGCGGAGGCGGCCAGCGCGCCCTGCTTGAGAAAGCGGCGTCGCGATTGGCTGGTTGCGTTTGGTGCGAGGGTCTCGTTGCTGGTCGTCATGGGTGCGGCCTCTCCTCTGAAGGTCTGCCTGCAAGTCGGTCCCGCGGCGCTCAGCCCTGAGTGGCACAGGGCACGATTGGTAGGGCATCGCTCCGGTCAAAGTGCCGACAGGCATTGTCCTTGAAGGTATAGCTCAGCCATCTTTGGCGAGACAAGAGATGTGTGCCCCATGTCCGGATTTTCGGACATGGGAGACCTTCGGGAAACCCATGTCCCAGATGCGGGACATGGGGCACACCTACACCTGTAACGAAGTGTTTTGGACCAGTGATTCATCCCGAGGCGTCTGCGGTGCGAAGACCCCTCGCTTAATCCAAGCTCATAGCAGAAAGGCCCGCGGCAGTGCCGCGGGCCTTGTCTTACGAGAGCTGCTTACTTCTTGACCGGAGCGATGGCATCCTTCGCCGCCTTGGCGATGCGGAACTTGACCACCGTCTTGGCCTTGATCTTGATGGCTTCGCCCGTTTGCGGGTTGCGGCCCACGCGTGCCTTACGCTCAGCCTTTACCAGCTTGCCGATGCCAGGAATGGTGAACTCGCCGTTCTTCTTGGTCTCCTTCACGGCGGTCGACGCCATGAGCTCGAAGAACTGGCTGACCTTCTTGGTGGGCAGTTCTGACTGCTCGGCAAGCGTCTTGATGAGTGCGGTCTTGGTGAGTCCCTTTGCCATAGTTTGGCTCCTTTTCCCCGAAGGGGTGCTTCGTCGAACGGGGAGGCCCTTGCATCAGGGACCGCGGATCGCCAGTATAGATGCGGCCACACGCATCGTCCCCGTCGATATCCCCAGTGTTTATGCGGCTTTTCCGCTCGTTCCGGATATCACCTTCTGCGTTTCAGAGGGCGATGTCAACAACTAACTTCGGGTTTTAGCGGGTTTTGCAGCGTTTTCACAAGATTTCTGTGGAAGAGTGTCGAAAGTGGTTCGATTTGCTTGAGATTTTGGTGCCACCGGGCTTGGGTGCCCCATTCTTTCGCGCCCTTTGCGAAAGGGTGGGTTGGTTCGTGCGAACGCACGAAGAGGTCTTCCCAGCTACCGCCTTTGAAGAGGGGGGCGCTCCTCTACCCCACCCTTCGAGAAGAACGCGAAGAATGGGGCACCCGGCTTCAGCGGTGGATCACACCGGATTCCCCACCTTCACCGCGCTCTTTGCGGTTGAGGTGGGTTGGGTCTCCACGAGATTTCTCGGAGACCGACAAACCCACCTTAGCTTCGCGAAGGTGGGGCGCCCATTCTTCTGCCCATCCTTCTCTCCCGGCCAATCGTTAGAACAGGCTCTTGCGTGGAGCTTGCGCCTTGAGCAGCGGCGTATTTAGCAGTTCCACCAGCGGCGTCGCTGCCCGAAAGCGCTTCGCGATCTCTGGCACCAGCTGAGCCGTCGTGGCGATCTCAAGCGGCAGCCGCACACTCAGCGCCCACTGCCGGCAGAGCAGGAGTTCGGCCGCAGGGTCATCCGGCAGAAAGCCTTTGGGCATGCGTGTGAGCGGATTGCTGTCCAGGTCGGGCAAAAGCTTGCGCAGCTTCTTGTCGTTCAGCAGCGTGCGGGCCTCTTCATGATGCTGCTGCAGATAACGGCGGATGGCGAGCAGCTGTGGCGGCATCGGCTGGTACACACCCGCGGCAACCACGACCTCCTCGCTTGACACATGCGTGTAGAAGCCACCGCCGCTGGTGCGCTCCACCGTCGTGGTGGACCACCATGCCGCCACGTTGGTTTTGTAGGGCCGCTTGTCCGGCGAGAAGCGAATGTCGCGATAGATGCGCATCGCCGCCTTCTTCGGTGGCTTCACGTAGCTGGGGGCGAAGTCGGCAAAGGCGTGGTTGATGGCCTCAATCACCTCAAGCCAGGGTGCCTGCAATTCCTGCTCATAGGTCGCCTTGCGTGCGTTGAACCACTCGCGATCGTTGTTCTTCTTGAGCTGCTTCAGGAAGCGAATTGCGGCAGGGCTGAAGTGCGGGGCGGGCATGCCACCAGTGTAGAAGTTGGCGTGTCTGCGGCAACCTGCGACGGCTACCCTGCCGCGATCATGGCAGCAAGCAGCACTGTGCGAGGCACGAGGTGGTCGCGCAAGACGCTCTCGTGCGCGGCGTGGGCGCCCTCGCCAACGGCACCCATGCCGTCGAGCGTTGGCACGCCGAGCGCGGCGGTGAAGTTGCCGTCAGAGCCGCCGCCGGTGCTTGCCTCTTTCAAAACAATGCCGATCTCCGCAGCGAACGAGCGCGCCTGTTGGAAGAGCCGTACCGTACCGTCGCTGCGCTCCATCGGCGGCCGGTTGATGCCGCCAGTTACTGTGACGGAGCAGGCCGGGTCGTCGCAGTGCAGGGCGTGCAGCGCCGCTTCTACCGCCGCGGCATCGGTAGCACGGGCGATGCGCACATCCACCTCCGCCCATGCCTCCGCCGCGACCACGTTGGAACGGGTACCGCCGCCGATGACGCCGGGGTTGACCGTGATGCCGCGTGGGAGGTCCGTAAGCCCGGCGATCTCTGGCAGCAGCCGCGCAAGCGCAAGCACGGCGGAGTGGCCCCGGCTGAAGTCCACGCCTGCGTGCGACGCGACGCCTTTCACCTCTAGGCGGTAGTGGCCCACGCCCTTGCGCGCCGTCTTGTAGGCCGCGTCGTCTGCAGAGCCGGGCAGGCCCTGTGCGGGTTCCAGCACGAAAACGGCCTCGGCCTCGCGCGCCAGTCGCTCGGTGTGCGCGCGGGAGACGGGGCTGCCAACCTCCTCGTCCGGATTCAGCAGCAGTACGACGGGGCGGGGCAGCGGGCCGGCCGCCTGCGCCGCTGCGACGGCCTCAAGCGCCATCATCACACCAGCCTTCATATCCAGCACGCCGGGCCCCCACAGGCGCGTGCGCCCGGCATCGTCCGGCGCTTCACGCCATGGCATCTGTGCGAGCGTGCCCAGCGGCCACACGGTGTCCAAATGCCCGAGCAGCAACAGCGGCCTGCCGGGGGCCGATCGCGCACACCAGATCTCCGTCACATCGCCGAAGGCCGCCTGCGGATGCCGCACGGCC
>CAXTJS010000093.1:0-10726 GCA_964244605.1 uncultured Terriglobus sp.
TCTGCGCCGTAGCCGTTCCAGCACAGGCCCACAGTACCGCACAAGCCGCACCATGCACCAACGCTCTGACCAACTTCGTCATGCGCTCAGAAGAGGCTTGGCCGCTCGTACATTTGGGCCTTGACCGGTGGAGCGATACCAAGGTGCTCATACGCCAGGCGCGTTGCAACGCGGCCGCGTGGCGTGCGGTTGAGAAAGCCGATCTGCATCAGGAAGGGCTCGTAGACTTCCTCAAGCGCATCTTCCTCTTCGCCGAGCGCAGCGGCAAGCGTGTTCAGGCCGACCGGGCCGCCATCGTACTTTTCGATGATGGTGCGCAGAAGACGGCGATCAAGCTCATCGAAGCCATGCGCGTCCACCTCAAGCAGCGCAAGCGCGGACTGCGCCACAGCACGGTCGATCGTGCCGCTCGCACGCACCTGTGCGTAGTCGCGCACGCGCCGCAACAGACGATTGGCAATGCGGGGCGTGCCGCGGGAGCGCATGGCGATCTCCGCCGCGCCGTCGGTGTCGATGCGGACGCCCAGCACCTCGGCCGAGCGCTCCACGATGAAGCGCAGCTCGTCATCGGTATAGAACTCAAGCCGCAAGAGGATGCCGAAGCGTGAGCGCAGCGGCGAACTCAACAGGCCAGGACGCGTGGTTGCCGCCACAAAGGTGAACGGGCGTATCTCCATCACGTGCGTGCGCGCCGACGGCCCCTGCCCGATGATGATGTCGAGCTTGTAGTCTTCAAGCGCCGTGTAGAGCTTCTCCTCAAGCACCGGCTGCAGGCGATGGATCTCATCGAGGAAGAGCACCTGCCGCTCGCGCAGGTTGGTGAGGATGGCCGTGAGGTCGCCCTGGATCTGCAGTGCCGGTCCGCTCGTCTGTTGAAAGCCGACGTTCAGCTCGTTGGCGATGATGGTCGCCAGCGTCGTCTTGCCAAGCCCCGGCGGCCCGAAGAGCAGCACATGATCCAGCGCCTCGCCGCGGCTCTTCGCGGCTTCGAGCGCGATGGCAAGCTGCTCCTTCGCCTTGCTCTGCCCGATGAACTCGCCCAGCTGCACCGGCCGCAGCTTGAGCTCGAACTCCTCGTCCTCCCCGCCACGCACGGTCGCGCTCACCAGGCGCTCCGCATCACTCTCCGCGGTGCGCGCGGAACGGGAACCCTCAAAGCGCTTCTTGTTCAGGAAGTCCATCTATCGGGATGGTAAAGCAGGGCGACAAAGAAGCGCGTGCCGGACATGTTCACTCACAGCGGACACGCTCTCGAAAAGGCACAGCTTCCCTACACTCTCGTCCAGCATCTCTGCTTCCAAGTGCCGCAGCCCTGCTAACCGCCAAAAGAGGGAGTGAGCGTGATGATGGTATGCATCGCAACAGGAGTGCCGTCTTCTTCTTGGAATGGTCTGTACTTCCATTGCTTGACGGCATCAATAGCCGACGGCAGAAGAAGCTGAGGACCAGAAATGGCAATCACATTCGCGGCGTTTCCCTCTTCATCGATGTCGATAGACAGAACTACTGCACCGCTGATGTGCTGCTCTCGCGCAATCGCCGGGTAAGCAGGCCATACCCGCTTGATCAGGTGACTCGCTGCCACGCCTGAGGAGATGCTCCCCGGATGGAAGAGATCATGCTGTGCGCATCCAGCCAATCCCGCAAAGGTGCAGAGCAGAAGAAGCGAGTAGATAGAACGCATGGACCACCTCGTCGCGATGCCGTGCGGGAAGCATACGCTCGCGGACAAGTCAGTTGCTAGTCTGAGATAACTCATGACTGTACCCGTTCCTCGTGTCTCGCAGCGCTGGCTCATACCCATCGCTTTTGTGTGCGTCTACATTTTCTGGGGATCGACATTTGTTGCAATCCGCTACGGCGTTCGCTTTCTCACGCCGGGCTTTGTCTCTGGCTTTCGTTACCTGCTGGCCGGCTTCGTGCTGCTCGCCTGGAAATTTTGGAAAGACGGCAGCATCGCCATCTCGCGGCGTGAGGCAATGCGTCTGCTGGTGCTTGCGCTGTTATTGCTCACCGGCAATAACGTGCTGCTGGGCTGGGGTGAGCGCTATGTGACGGCCGGGTATGCGTCGCTCATGACGGCCAGCGTGCCTATGCTCATCGCGTTAGCGGAGAGCTTCATCCCCGGCGGTGAGCCGTTGAATCGTACGGGCTGGCTGGGTACGCTGCTAGGCATGGTCGGACTACTGGTGCTGCTGTGGCCGGCGCTGCGGCATGGGGTGGTTGCCGGTGCGGGTGAGGCGGGCAGTGCCGACCGTGCCCTTGCGCTGGGCTCGCTCATCCTCGCCTTCGGCATTGCGGCATGGGTCACCGGATCGCTGATCGCTGGACGTGTTCCGTCTTCCATCGACCCGGTGCTCGGCTCGGGCTGGCAGATGCTGATGGGCGGCACCATTAACGTGCTGATCGGCACAGCGGCAGGTGGTTGGCGCACCGCGCACTGGACGCCCGGCGTCTTCGAGGCGCTACTCTGGCTCGCCGTCGCCGGTTCGCTCGTCGGCTACTCGAGCTACACCTATCTGCTGCACAACGTACCGGTGGCCAAGGTCGCCACGTACGCGTATGTGAACCCAATCGTCGCCGTGGTGCTGAGCGCCATCTTTCTGCATGAGGCGTTGCACGGCTCGCAGTGGATCGCCATGGGGGTGATCCTGATTGCGGTCGCGATCGTAACGGCGTCGAAGCCGGTGCGAAAAGAGGCGGCCGTAGCAGAAGAAGAGCCTGCGGCAGAAGCGGCCTGACTGCCTGAAGCAGCCACTACTTCTCAAGGTGTCATCCTGAGCGGAGCGAGGGATCTCACCTTCAGAAGTGCCAACACGCTCGAACATGAGATCCTTCGTCGCTGCGCTCCTCAGGATGACACTTCTTGGGATACGTGGCTTCCAAGCACCTGCTTTGCCGCACGCAGAGCGCTGCGCATAGCCCCATGTACCGTACCCCAGTGGCCCGTGATGTCGGTGTGCTCCCCTGCGAAGAAGAGCGTGCCCTCCACCGGCTCGCACATCTGCGCGGATGCGTCCGCAGCGCCTACCGGCACCCACGAGTACGAGCCGAAGAAGAGCGGATCGCGGCTCCAGTTGTGGCGATGGTGCGAGACGAGCTCGTTCAGCACTGCCTCCTTCTCCAGGCCGAAGATGCGCGCAAGATCGGCACACGCGATGTGCGCGATGGCGTGGTCGTCAAGCGCATCGAAAGCGTTGGCTGAGGGACCGCCGCTCCAAGCGGTCAGCACCGGATCGAGCGAGGGAAAGCCCGTCCAGAAGACGCCGAAGCTGGCGTTGTTGCCGTCAACACGCTCGGCCGGGATCAGGAAGGAAAGCTCGTCCAAGCCCGGCTTGTTTAACTCCGCCCACCAGCGACGTTTGAAGACGAGGCTGATGCGGCAGACGGCACCCATGCGCATGCGTGCGGCATGCTGCAGCACAGTGCCCGGTTCCGGGTAGAAGCGCACGGTGCCTGCCTGCAGCACACCCAAGGGCAGCGTGACCACCGCCTGCCTCGCCGTAACGCGCTCACCGTCTGCGAACACAGCGTCAACCTGGCCCGCCTGCCACTCTACAGCGGTGACGTGCGCGCGCAGGCGAACCGTTCCACCTGCATCTCGTAATTTCTCCGCAAGCCGGTCTGCAACTTGCACGTAGCCGCCGTCTACGTGCAGGGCGGTGTCGCCGTCGATCGCGTCCTCGGCTGCCTGTTGCACGGCGAGCGCACGTACCGACGCCTCACGTGCATCGGCGGCGTTGAAGCCTTCCACATAACCAGAGGCGGTTTGCGCGGCCTCTGCCGACAGGCCGGCTGCCTCGGCCCATGCGGCGAAGCTCAGATCCGCGTCAGGGTGCGCCTCACTCCATGCCTTCATCTGTTCCAAAGCTGAGTAGGCGTTGTCTCCGTCCTCATCCTCGGCCCCACTCTCCACATGAAGTGATCCATCCGGCCCGTGGTAGACCAGCGTGCCGCTGCGCTCGGTTGCGTGCAGGCCAAGCTCGGCGATGCGTGCCAGCAACTCCGGCGGCTTGCCGTGCACGAACTCCGCGCCGAGCTCCACGGGGTAGCCGCTCTTCGTGAGCACGGTGCGCACGCGGCCACCCACACGTTCACTCGCTTCCAGCACGGTGACGCTCTGTCCCGCTCGTGCAAGCTCCAGGGCAGCCGTGAGACCAGCAATACCCGCGCCAATCACCAACACGTCTTGCGTCGCACTCATTGCGACACGCTCGCGGGTGCCGCGTCACGTTGCAGAAGCGTGTGCAGAAGAGCCAGACCCTCTTCGCTCGTCGTTACAGCGCCCTCAAGCTGAGCATCTTCGATCTCGCGCAGCAGCTCTTTGAACTGCGGGCCGGGGCGCAGGCCTGCGTTGATCAGGTCGCGTCCCGTCACCAGCGGCGCAGATGTGTGCTGCTCCTCCGGTACGGCGTAGTAGCGCTCGCTCGCGTAGCTGTGCATGCCAAGCAGGTTGTGGCTAGCCGTCACGTCAAGCCAGTGCAGACGCAGATGCTCAGGAAAATCCTGCAGGCGAAAGAAGCGCCGCAGCGTTGACTCCTTCATCGCCTTTACGTCGCCAAAGCGCATGTGGTTCGCGACGAGCGCAACGATCTGGTCGGTGTCCTCGTTGGAAAAGCGCAGCCGGTTCAGGATGGCGCGCGTGATGGTGGCACCAACCTCGGCGTGGCCGTTGAAGCGGATGCGCGGCTTCGCATCGTTTGGGTCAGGGGCACGGTAGCAGGGAGGCTTGCCAACATCATGCAAGAGCGCACCCCAGGCGAGCGTTGGCTTCACGCCGGCCTCAAGCTTGCTGAGCAGCAACAGCGTGTGCACCCACACGTCGCCTTCGGGGTGCCACTCCGGCGGCTGTTCCACGCCCTTCATGCGCGCGACCTCGGGCAGCACGTGCGGCAGCAGGCCACTCTCATCCAGCAGCTCAAAGGCGCGCTTGGCTTCACCTTCCGTCAGCATCTTGGTGAGTTCGTCGCGCACGCGTTCGTTGCTGACCTGGTCGATGGTTGCGGCCTGACGCTGGATCGCTCGTAGCGTCGCCGGATCAATGCTGAACTGCAGCCGCGCCGCAAAGCGCATCGCGCGCAGCATGCGCAGCTTGTCTTCCGCAAAGCGCCTCTCCGGATTGCCGATGGCCCGGATAACCTTCGCGCCAAGGTCCTGCTGGCCACCCACAAAGTCCAGCACGTGGCTGTGCAGATTCGCCTCGGTCAGGCCCACCGGGTCAAGCATCATGCCGTTCACGGTGAAGTCGCGCCGCACCACGTCGCGCTCGGGTGAGTCAGAGTAGGTCACCGCAACGGGCCTGCGGCCGTCCTCGTAGATGCCGTCGTCGCGGAAGGTCGCGACCTCGGTTTGCACCTCGCAGCCGCTGCTTTCATGCGCGGTGCAGACGATCACCACGCCAAAGTGCGCGCCCACGCCGAACGTGCGGTCGAAGCCGAGCAGTACCTTTTCCGGCGGCGCAGAAGTCGCCACGTCGTAGTCCTTCGGCTCCACGCCCATCAGTAGATCGCGCACGCAACCGCCGGCGAAGTAGGCCTGATGACCCTTCGCGCGCAGCGCCTGCACCACGTGCAGCGCTGCCTGAAACTTGCGGGAGTCGATTGCTTGTTGGATTGTCGCTGTCACGGTCATTGGATGCAGTCATGCCCGCAAAGTTAGAGCGGGTGCCGGCCACCTAAAATGAAGAGGTGTCTACCGGCCTGATCCTCGGCATTGAGAGCTCCTGTGACGAGACCGCGGCGGCCGTGGTGCGCAAGGGCAGCGAAGTGCTCTCAAACGTGGTGAGTTCGCAGATCGCGATGCACGCGCTCTACGGAGGCGTGGTGCCGGAGCTGGCCTCGCGCGAGCACCTGCGCAACGTGGTGCCGGTGGTGCGTGAAGCGATGCGCGACGCTCAATGCACTTACGCGGACCTGGATGCGATCGCCGTTACCGCCGGACCGGGGCTTGCGGGAGCGCTGCTGGTTGGCATCTCGTTCGCGAAGGCGTTGAGCTTTGGATTGGGTAAGCCGCTAGTGGCGGTGAATCACCTTGAGGGACACATTCATGCCGTGCTCATGCAGGCAGAGGAGAAGCGGGAGAGAGAAGCAGATCCCTTCGCAGCGCTGCGGGATAACGAATACAGTGGGCTACGGGATGACCAGTCTTCGGTGCCGCAGGGTAGCGAACGAGAGGCGCTCTGGAACGCTCCATCTACGCTCGCGCTCGTCGTCAGTGGCGGCCACACGCACCTGTACCTTGCGTCTCAGACGCAGGGAGCGTGGCACTACCGTAACCTTGGCCGCACGGTAGACGACGCAGCCGGCGAGGCCTACGACAAGGTAGCCAAGCTGCAGGGCCTGCCCTACCCCGGCGGCCCCTGGATCGACCGGCTAAGCGCCTTTGGTGATCCATTGGCAGTACGTTTCCATTTTGCGGAGATCAACCGCGGCACCGAAGCAGAGCCCACCTTCGACTTCTCCTTCAGCGGCATCAAGACCGCTGTGCTGCGCTACGTGGAGACACACGGCATGCGTCCTGCTGCCGAAGGGCGGCACCGTGCCCTTGCCGCAATCGCCGCACCGACTCTGGACGACGCACGCGCCCTCTGTGACCGGCAGACACTGGACCTGATCGCGTCGTTTCAGCACGCCGTCGTCGAAAATCTTGTAAGGCGCACCCTGCGTGCGGCGCAGCACCATGGCGCGACCAGCATCGTGGTCTCAGGCGGAGTCGCCTCAAATCGGGCACTGCGTGCGCGCTTTACCGAAGCCGTGGCAGCGAGCGGTGTGACCGTAGCCTTCCCGCCGTCGGCGCTCTCCACCGACAACGCCGCGATGATCGCTGCAGCCGCGTGGCCGCGGTTCCTGCTTGGTGACTTCGCGGCCGCGGGCTTGAACGCAACTCCGCAGCTTCGGCTCGGCTAGCGAGCTTCGGCTTGGGTGAGCAACGTATCCGCTAAAATTGCGGAAACGACTGCGGCGGCAGAGGCAGGGCAGGAGCCCGCTCGGGCCGGTACGCAAGTCCCAGGATCGACCGGACGGACCGACGGCTCACAGCCACGCTCCCTCTCCTCCTGCATGGACCTCGAACTCTTCAACACCCTGGGCGGCCGCACCGAGCCGCTCACGCCCGAGCGCGACAATACGCTGCGCATGTACTGCTGCGGGCCCACGGTTTATGATTACGGCCACATCGGCAACTTCCGCACGTTCCTCCACGTGGACGTGCTGCGCCGCTACGCGCGCCTGCGCGGCATGCAGCTGAAGCATGTGATGAACATCACGGACGTGGACGACAAGATCATCCGCAACGCAAACGCCGCGGGCATGCCGATCAACGAGTACACGGCAAAGTTTGAGCGCGCCTTCTTTGAAGATATGGACGCGCTCGGCGTGGAGCGCCCCGAGGTGATCGCGCGCGCAACGGAAAACATCGACGGCATGGTCGAACTCGTGCAGCAGCTTGCCGGCCAGGACATTGCCTACCGTGCCGAGGACGGCTCCTGGTATTTCCGCATCAAGCGCTTTCCGGAGTACGGCAAGCTGAGCGGCAAAGATCTCGAAGGCATCGAAGACGGTGCCCGCGTCGATGTGGACGAGTACGAGAAGGACTCCGCCCGCGACTTCGCTCTCTGGAAGGCGTGCAAGGCCGGCGAGGCATCGTGGGAGACGCCGCTCGGCTGCGGCCGGCCCGGCTGGCACATTGAATGCTCCGCCATGGCGATGAAGCACCTGGGCAGTAGCTTCGACCTGCATGCCGGTGGCGAAGACCTGACGTTCCCGCACCACGAAAACGAGATCGCGCAGTCCGAATCGGCGTCACACAAGCCGTTCGCGCGGCACTGGTTCCACGTGCGCTTCCTGCTCGTTGAGGGCAAGAAGATGTCGAAGTCCGAGGGAAACTTCTTCACCCTTCGCGACCTCTTGCTGAAGGGGTATCGCGCGTCAGCCATTCGCTTTCTGTTGCTGAGCGTGCCCTACCGGCACCAGATGAACTTCACCTTCGACGGGCTGATTGAAAGCGCCAGCGCCATCGATCGTCTGCGCACCTTTGCGCGCCGCATCGAAGCCGCAAAGTCTGCGGCACCCTCCGCGCACGCGACCGATCTCGCCTCGCTCATTGCGGATAAGCAGACCGCCTATCACGCGGCCCTGAGCAGCGACCTGAACACCGCAGAAGCGCGCGCGGCCGTCTTCGACGTGGTGCGTGCCGGCAACATCGCGCTCGATGCTGGAACGCTGGTCAGCGACGACCTTCTCGCCATCGAAGCGCTCCTGCGCGAGTTCGACGCTGTCTTTGACGTGCTCACCGATCGCGACGCTGCCATCACGCGCAGTGCCGTGGAGTGGGCGGAGGCCGAAGGTCGCTCTGCCGAGATCGCACCCGAACTTCGCGCCACACTCAGCCTCTCTGACGCTGAGATCGAGGCACTGATCGCGGAACGCACCGAAGCGCGGCGACGACGTAACTTCGCCCGCGGAGACGCTATCCGCAAGGAGCTGCTCGAGAAGGGCGTGGTGCTTGAAGACGGCAAAGACGGCGTGACCTGGAAACGAAAATAGAAGCGCCAAGGCCCTGTCCACATACATGCGGCACGTTTGTAAGGGGCCACAGCTTTAGCTGTGCCCCTTCCGAGACCCGCATTTGCGTCTTCCGGGCTTCTCAAAGTCAACATGCGCTAACACGCCTGACGATCTCGCAAAGGGGTTTCTCAATGCTGTATCCCAGCATGGTTCCCTCCAGCGGAATGTCGATTGCTCTTGCCGATTCGCCTCCTATACTCCGGCTAGAGGGCAGCACATCCGTGCCCTGCGGAGACTACACAGCATGACCAACACCGTCAGCGTCGACGAATTCCAGGCACTTGAGCAGCGCGTGCTGCGCACGGTGGAACTGATCCGCAAGGAGCGCGAGCTGCGCTCCAACGCCGAGCAGGAGATCTCTGCCCTGAAGGAGCTGCTGGACCACGCCTCAAATGAGAACTCCTCGCTCACCGCTGAGGTCAAGGCCATGAAGCAGGAGCGCGAGCAGGTGAAGACACGCGTGGACGCCATGCTCAAGCAGATGGACGAACTCGTCTAACTCTGCTCCTAAGAAGCGTTTCAGAATGCATGACCAGAGAGGAGCCGACATGGCCATTCCTACACAAACCGGCGCTGCCTCTGTTGAGATCTACGACCAGATCTACCGCTTGCGCGGCGTCGACCACGATCACATAAGCCGGCTCGGCGCACTGGTCGACGGCAAGATGCGCGCCGTCTCAGCGCATGGTGCAACCGTCGACTCGCTCCGCGTGGCCGTACTGGCCGCACTCAACATCGCCGATGAACTGATCGAGCTGCGTCAGCGCCACCGCGAGCTGCTGCAGTCGCTGGACCACGCGGAGACCAGCACACGTTCGCGCGCCTCGTCACTCTCAAACCTCTTGGACGACGCCATGGCCGGCGACTACCGCGACCGCATCGCGGTCTAGCACCAGTAGAGACGACGCCGCACTTTCTTCTTGAGCGCGCGCGGTGTTTTCGGGTAGGCTGCGCTCGTGCGCTCCCCACATTTGCTGATCCTTGCCCTGCTTTCTGCCGCGCTTGCTTCTGCGTCTGGCCCGGCTCCTGCCTACACGACGAACCCGGACTTCCAGAAGGCCCGCGCCGAAGCAATTGCTCTCGCAAAGCAGCCGCAGAACGTGTCCTTTGCGGCAAAGAGCTGGCGCAAGGCCAATACGATTGCCGGCGGCCACTGCATGGAGTGCTATCACGGCATGATCAAGGCAGCTTCCGACTCAGGAGAGTTGAAAGACGCCGTGAAGTACGCCATTGAGATGGAAGCAGCGTCGGACAACCCAGTCGATAAATCCACTGCTGAGTTTTACCAGGGTCGCTTTCTTGCACGGCAAGCCGGCCTTGATAAGCCAAAGCCCGCGTTGCTCGAAGCTGCCCATGCGGCGTACACCAAGGCGCTCAGCAACGATCCTGACAACAATGGCTGCAACTTTCTGGATGGCGTGGCACTGGCGCAGCTTGGCCGTAATGAGGAAGCTTCCGCAGCATTTCGGCAGTATGCAAATCACACAAAGTCCTTCGATCCGCTTCTGACCAGGGCGAAGCACTTTGCGGAGAACCCCGAACTTGCCCGCCACAAGATGGCGCCGCCGATCGTCGTGAAGACACTTGCGGGCAAGAGCTTCAACCTTGACGACATGGGCGGTCGCGTCGTGCTCGTCGACTTCTGGGCAACGTGGTGCGGCCCGTGCAATGCGGAACTGCCGCACATGAAGAAGCTCGCCGCCAAGTACGCGAACGATCCTTTCGAGATCGTCAGCATTTCGTGGGACTCAGACGAGACCAAATGGAAGAACTTCATCGCCGAGCACGGCATGGAGTGGAACCAATACCTCGACAAGGAACACAAGCTGTCCTCGGTTTTTGGCGTTGAAGCGATTCCGCACTACTTCACCATCGATTCTGACGGCGTGCTCACGGCGGAGAACATCGGCTCGGGTTCAATGGCAGACGGCCGTATCGACAAGCTGGTGAAGCGCGCACGCGAAGCACAGCACGCTGAGAAACTTGCCGCGGCGCTGCCCTCGACCTCTTTCACAGAACAGGCTTTGCGGTAAAGCGTCCCATCAATGTCGCGCCCTGGCGCGGGTTGCGCAACGGCGATGCCGCGCGTAGCATCTGCCGTAGAAGACCGGCCTGCAAAGCAGGTGGGTGAACAACGCTGGTTGAACCAACATTCAGTGAAC
>CAXTJS010000094.1:0-10683 GCA_964244605.1 uncultured Terriglobus sp.
CAAGCCCCAGGCCGCGGCTGCCTCCGGTTATCACGACGACCTTGCCGCGCGTGGCGCGATCGCGCCGGACCGCGTTCACCGTGCAGGTTGCAGTGACGGCTGCGCCAAGCAGACCCAGCGCAATGGCGCTCTCCTTGCGATGCGTGCGCATGCGGTATCGCGCGTACCACCATGCAGCCTTGCCACCCAGACGAACGACTTTACCAACCATGGTGCTGAGACGCACGGCGGGGCTGCCGTCGTTGTGCGAAGAGCCGCGCATCGTCGCGCTTGCGTAAGATAGCGTTGGGTCCGCCATGGTAACCAGACGCAAGAAGAGCGGTGCGTACATGATCTCCGCTGTCGCCGAGATGTACGAGATCCATCCTCAGACGCTCCGCCTCTATGAGCGCGAGGGCCTCCTGCGGCCGTCACGCTCTGACGGCAACACTCGCCTGTACACCGAGGGCGACCTCGAACGGCTCGAGTTCATCCTGAACCTCGCGCGCGACCTGGGCGTGAACATTGCGGGCATCGCCATCATCCTGCAGATGCGGGAGCGTATGGAGCAGATGAATACGGAGATGCAGGGCTTCGTGGACTATGTGCGCACGGAGATGCTCAGCCGTATGCAGCAGGTAAACCGCAGCGAAGCCGGCCTGGTGCCCATGAAGCGCGCGGTGCTTGTGCCTCGACAGGACGCGGCAGATGACGCGAAGCCGGGGCCGGTGCGAACGCTGCTTGGCGCAAAGACTCCGGCGCGCAAGCGGTGAGTTCCGCCGAGTTTGTGTCTCTGGCTCTCCGTTCCACCGTGCTCGTCGCGTGGGTCGGCAGCGTTACCTCGACGATCTACTGTGGACTCGTCGTTACCGCCGCCGTCCGCTTTGCGCGACGACGCCGATTGGCGAAGGAGCAAGCGCCGGAGTTTGCCCCGCCGATCAGTGTCTTGAAGCCGCTGCACGGTGCGGAGCCAGGCCTGGAGAGAAGTCTGCGCGGTTACTTCGAACAGCAGTACGGTGGCGAGTACGAACTTCTGTTTTGCGCGCGGCGCGAGGACGATGCCGGCCTGCAGATTGCGCGTGCTCTCGCAGCGGCGCATCCAGAGGTGAACGCCAGATTCCTTGCGTGCGGTGAGCCACGGTTTCCGAATCCGAAGATGTATTCGCTCGCGGTGATGGCCGAGGCAGCACGTTACGAGCTGCTCATCACCAGTGACGCGGATGCCCGCGTTTCTCCGCAATATCTGGCCCGCTGCATCGCCGAACTTTACTCGCCGGAAGCTGAGCTCGCATCGTGCCTCTACATCGGCGTGACGGACGGCGGTCTGGCGCTGCAACTTGACGCGCTCGGCAAGACCGTCGGCATGGGCTCAGGCGTCCTGGTGGCAGATATGCTCAGCGGCACGGACTTTGCGCTCGGCGTCACCATGATCCTGCGCAAGCGCGCCTTTGAAGAGGCCGGCGGCTTTGAGGACCTCGGCAGCTATTGGGCAGAGGACTTCGTAATCGGCAACCGCCTGGCTGCACAGGGCCGCGGTGTCGCCATGGCCACGCACGTGATTGAGCTGGTCGTGACCGCAGACAGCGTGATGCACTCGTTCCGCAATCAACTGCGCTGGACGCAGAGCACGCGCCGGTCGCGCCCACTGGGCCATCTAGGCACAGGACTTACCTTCGCCATGCCGTTTGGTCTTCTCGGCTTTGCTGCCGAAGCATCACGCGGGCATTGGAGTGCAGCCCTGCTGTTTCTGACCGTTGCCGTTGCGAACCGATGCCTGCAAAGCAGCGTGATGCTCTGGGCTCTGGGCGCCGGGCGCATGCTCCAGCAAACGCTGCTTTACCCACTCTGCGATCTGCTGAGCAGCTTGATTTGGCTATGCAGCTACCTGCCGGCGGACACCCGTTATCACGGCACCCAGTTCCGCATCATGCCCGACGGCCGCCTCATCAGGGGTTAGCGATTGGTAAGCACCAGCTTGCCGCCAGATGCCGCAAAGACCCGCGTCGGCCCGATGCGGCGCAGGTCGGCCTCGCGGCTCTCCTCATAGGTCAGCAGGAAGATGCGCTGGGGCCCGACCCAGGCCGCGCGGAGCGCTGCTTTGTCCGCAAAGACCTTTGGCGCATCCGGCCAGAACGAACCAAACCACGGACCGTTGACCCGGCCGTCAACCAGCACAACCGGATGCCGTGTGTAGAAAAGCAACGTCGAACCGCTGGTGAGCTCGCCGTCAAGCCACAGGCCGTCCTCCGGCAAGACCACGCGCGCCACCTGTTCTGACAAGCCCTTTGTCCCGATGATCGGGTAGAAACGGGCCAACCCTGAATGCACACAGAGCAAGACGGCAACCATGCTCGCGGCGAGCAGGAGGTTCGCCTGCAGGTCTTTGCCGCGACGCCGCAGCAGGTACGTCAGGGGTCCCACACCAACCATGGCAACGGCGACCCCAAGCAGCGGCGCGCGGAAGAAGCCCATCGCGCGCAGTGTTAGATCGTGCATGTGGCCGAGCGCAAGATTGTACTGGTCCGGGTTGCTGGTGAGCACGTCAGAGACATCAGCGCCCGGCTTGGCAGATGGGGAGAGCACACCCAGCGCGCCGCATACAATCGTCACCAACAACGTTAGCGGCACTAACCCCCACTTGGACCACCGCAGCATCGAGCGCCGGGCGCGGACGTCGCCGTGCTGTGCCGCCACCATCACGCCACCCGCCATCAAGGCAAGCGCGGGCAGCGCGGGCAGCGAGTAGTACTCCTGCCGCGACGAGAGTGTGAAGAAGCCCAGCACCATGCCGCTCCACAGCACAAGCGTCAGGGCTGCCTGTTTTCGCTTGAAGCTTTCCACCGGACGTGCCCGCCACACGCGCGCGTACTGCGTGAGCGCCGCCGGCAGAAAGGCGCACCATGGCACCAGCCAAAGCACGAACATCAGCCAGAACAGCGGGATGGGCACCTGTCCGTAGTCGTGTGGGATGCGCAGACCGCGGAAGCGCAAAAAGTGTTCATTAATGAGGTAAAACCAGAACCATCCAGCACGCGCAGGCAGCCCCTGCCCGGCAGGCATCGCAATGGCCGGATTGCGCAACGCGGCAAGCACGTGCCAGGGCAGCGAAATCGCCGTGAAAGCTGCCGTGCCGGTCACGAGGTGCATGCGCCGCAGAGCGCCGACCTGCCGCGTGAGGAGCGCGTAAAGCACCGCAAAGCCGATGGGAAACACAATCCCGATGAGACCTTTGGTGAGCAGGTTCAGCGCCATTACTGCGGCAAAGCCAAGCGCCGGTAGCCAGGTGCTTTGCCGTTCGCGGGCGCGGTCAAGCGCGATCAGGAAGAGGTGCACGCCTAGCGTCATCCACAGTGCGTTCAGGATGTCCGGAATGTAGAAGCGCGTGAACAGGTACGGGCCGAGACTGGTCGCAATGGCCAGCGCTGCGTAGAAGCCGCCACGTTCGCCGAACAGCCGTTTGCCCAGCGCATACACCGCGAAAAACAGCCCCAGCACGCAAAGAGAAAGCGGCAGCCGCGCGGCCCAGTCATACGGCCCGAATAGCTTCATGCTGCCCGCGGCCATCCAGTACATCAGGGGTGGCTTGTCGAAGAAGCGGATGCCGTCGACATACGGTGTCACATAGTCGTGACGCAAGGTCATTTCGCGCGCGACTTCGATGTAGATGGAGTCCACATCGTCGAGCAGCCCGGGTGAGAAGAGGCAGCCCAAATGCAGCACAAGCCACGCGACGACGAGGCAGGCCATGGACCGCCACCGTAACGCAGCCCGTTGGCTGACAGCAACGGAACGCTGCGGAACTGATTGTGCGGTGGCGGACATCTGCAACTCCGTTGACTATACGGCTTCGCGCACGGAGCCGTCGCCTCTCTCGCCACGCCTTCGCACTCCCATCACAGGCAGAGGCGTTATGCTGAAAGCGCATGAAACAGCAACAGACCGCCAAGAGCAGATCCGCAGAGACAACCGGGTGAGGTCACCTTCCAGAACGACCTGGAGGTCCGCCGGCTTTCTCATTCTGCTCTGGTTTCTGACGCAGTTTGCGTGCATGTTCTCACCGCCGTTGCTGGACGATGTGGATGCCATTCACGCTGAAGCCGCGCGGGAGATGGTTACGCGCCATGACTACGTCACGCTCTACGTCGACGGCATCCGGTACCTCGACAAGCCTCCCCTGCCCTATTGGATTGCGGCGGGTGCCATGCACCTGTTCGGGCAGCGTGACTGGGCGGTTCGATCGACGCTTGCGCTAAGCATGCTGGTGCTCACACTGTACCTCTACCTGCTAGGGCGCAGGCTCTTCGGCGAGCGCGCGGGCTTCTATGCGGGATGTGCCATTGCGACCGCGATCGGCCCGTTCATTTACACGCGCTTCTTTATTCCTGACATCATCGTCGGCCTGTGGATGACCGTTGCCTTCGACCTGACACTGCGCATGATCGAAGCAGCGGAAGAGCGCGGCGAGGCGACGTGGCAGCAGGCCGCCGGCTTCGGCCTTGCGTGTACGGCCGCTGTGCTCACCAAGGGGCTCATCGGCGTAGTCTTTCCAGTCGCGCTGCTGCTGGGCTTCCTGCTGCTTACCAAGCGGCTCCGCATGTTGTGGCGACTGCGGCCCGTGCTGGGTACAGTCGTCTTTCTTGTCACGGCGCTGCCGTGGCACCTGCTTGCTGCATGGCAAAACAAAGCGAGCGGTAGGTCGCGCGGCTTTGTGTGGTTTTACTTCATCAACGACCAGATCAACCGCTACCTGAACACGCGCATCCCGAGGGACTACGACAAGGTCCCGCTTGTGCTCTTCTACGTGCTGACTTTTGTGTGGATTTTGCCCTGGGGTGTCTTCCTGTTTCGCCTGCTGGCGGGCAGAGTGCGGCGGTGGCGCGCGGGCGATCACAATGTGCGCAGCGCGCCCACGCTGCTGGTGATCTGGATCGTCCTGATCGTCGGCTTTTTCAGCTTCTCCACGCGGCAGGAGTACTACACGCTTCCCGCCATCCCAGCGCTTGCGCTGCTTGCCGGCCTTGCCCTGAGCAGACGCGATCACGAAGCAGGTCGCGACCGCGCGGCGTACACCACGGTCTTTGCCGTCAGCGCGGTGTTGGGTTTGGCTTGTGTCGGCCTGGCCATCACGGCAAGAGCCCCGGCCGGGGACACCGAGCTCTGGGAGGCCCTCACGAAACACCCTGAAGACTATGCGCTCTCGTTCGGACACCTCTTCGACTTCACCGCGGGTGCCTTCGGCTTCTTCCGGGTGCCACTGCTCTGCATGGCCGCTTCATTGATTGTGCCCAGCGGCGTGGCGTTGCTGCTCAAGGCGCGCACACGCGCTTTCCATGCGAACGTCGTTCTCGCGCTGGGCATGTGCTGTGTGCTGGGCAGCGTTCACCTTGGATTGAAGGTCTTCTACCCGATCCTCGGCTCAGGGCCGCTGGCATCGGTCATCGAGCAGCATTGGAAGCCCGGCGACCGCATCGTGCTTGACGGCGAGTACTCCAACAACTCAAGCGTGAACTTCTACACGCATCAGCCGGTCAGCATGCTGAACGGCCGCGTGAACAACCTCTGGTACGGATCGCTCTATGCCGATGCGCCGCAGCGCTTTGAAGACAGCACAAGCATGCTGCGAGCGTGGCGCAGCAGCAACAGAATTTTCTTCATTACCCACAACGAGGCGCGCACGGAGCGCTGGCTGCAGCAGTTCGGCGGCGTACGCGTTGCGGCCTATGGCGGAAAGTTTGTGCTGCTGAACCACTCCTGAGCGGCCCGTCCTCAGGGCGCTCGTGTATCGTCCGTACTGTTTACGCCGTTGCGCCAGGAGAGCCCATGCCGAAACTTGCCGCCATCGACATCGGCTCCAACTCCTGCCGACTCGCCATTGCTGAGGTGCAGCAGCATCGGCTGAAGATCCTGCATGAAGACCGCGAGGTGGTGCGGCTGGGCGAGAGCGTCTTCGAAACGGGCATGATCTCGCCCGACGCGATGGCCGTCACCATCCGTGCGCTCAAACGCTTTCAGAAGTCGGTGCAGGCCGAGGTGGTGGACCGCGTTCGCGTTGTGGCAACCTCAGCCATGCGCGATGCGCGCAATGCCGCGGCATTCATCGCGTGGGTCAAGTCGGCCCTTGGCTGGACCGTCGAGGTCATCTCAGGCCTCGAGGAAGGGCGGCTGATCCACCTCGGCGTGACCACGCACGAGCCGGGCGCGCAGGGCCGCTGCCTGCTCATCGATCTTGGCGGTGGCTCTTGCGAGATTACGCTCTCCGACGGCGGCCGCGTGCAGGAGATGGTATCGCTGCCGCTCGGCTCCGTACGCCTGCAGCAGGAGTTCCTCCGCACCGATCCACCCAGCCGCGACGAGCAGCAGCAGCTGCGCACCTACATCGACCGCGAGCTCCGCAAGCTCGAACGAAAGCTCAGCGGTCAACCGAAGATCCCGCTTGTTATTGCCACGTCGGGATCGGCTGCGGCGCTTGCAGAGGCCAGTAGCGTTGCCACCGTCACCGGACGGCTCGCGGAACCAAAGACAAAGGCGAAGCTACCCGCGCGAGCTGCGGCCAAGAAGCAGCCATCGCTCGCCGCGCGCGAACTCCGCTCGGCGCTCAAGCTTGAGCCGCTTACGGCAAGTACGGCCACGGTCCGCTCGCTCGCCACCCGGCTGGTGACCATGACCAACGCGGAACGCATGCTGGTGCCCGGCATCGGTCCGAAGCGCAGCGAGATCATTATCGGCGGTGCCTTCGTCTACGCCGAGATTCTGGAGCGGCTCAAGCTGAGCGGCTTCCGCTACTCGCCACTCGGTTTGCGCGACGGCATCCTCGCGCAGATGCTTGCCGAAACAGATACACGCGCCTCCGTACACCGCGCCGTAGAAGAGGAGCGCTGGAATGGCGTGCTCGCCATCTGCAAGCGCTACCAGGTGGACGCGAAGCGCGCCGAGCCGCTGCACGCAGACGCGGCGAAGCTCTTCGACGACCTGCAGCGCGTGCACGCCTTGCCGGCGGAGTTCCGGGAGTGGCTCGCGTCCGCCGCGATGATGCAGTCGGTCGGCAAGTTTGTGTCGCACCAGGGTCACCACCGGCACACGTACTACCTGATCGCAAACTCCGAGATGTTCGGCTTCTCGCCCTCGCAGCGCGCCATCGTTGCGGCGATCGCACGCTACATCGGCAAGAGCCGGCCTGACCCGATGGACCGGCCCATGCGCGGGCTGCCTCTGGAGATGCACAGTGAGGTCATCCGCGCCATCGTGCTGCTGCGCCTAGCCCTCGCCTTGAACCAGGATCAGGCGGGCGAGCACATCCGCTTCGCAACCCACGTCTACCCCAAACGCGTCGTGCTTGAATTGAATGTTCGTCGTGGCTCGGCGGAGTTGGAGCGCTGGTCGTTGCGCAAGGAACGCGCTTATTTCCGCGAAGTCTTTCGCCGAGACTTGGTGGTTGAGGTCGCGTAGAGCGTCCGCACCACACGCGGGTCGAGCATCCACTGCAGCGATGCTGCACCTCGCTCCATGCTGATGCGGGCAATGGCACCCTTTCGCAGACGGACGGAGGCCGGGCGCTTGGTGCAGTCTTCGCCTGCCGCGGGAGGCTGCATCAAGAGACCGAGGAACTGCACGAGATTCGGGCTATGCCCCACCACCAGCAACGACTCGTAGCCCACGCACTCCGCCAACAGCTTTTGAAACTGCTGAAACGTCGCCGTCGGCGCAAGTGCATCCGACAGCAGGATCTTCTGTTCGTATCCGGTCTCAGTGCCGACGAGCGAAGCCGTCTGCAAGCTGCGCTTTAGCGGGCTGGAGACGATAAGATCGAAGGTCACCTTCATGGACGACAGGGTGTTGCCCAGCAGGAGACAATCCCGCTTGCCCTGCTTGTCGAGGGGTCGCCGCACATCCAGTACCGGGTTGACGCGCCGCGTGCCGGCGGACGCGTGACGCAAGACGTACAAGTTCATCGCTCTCTATTCTAGCGAGGCCGTTCCACCCGTGCCCTCGTAGATGCCCGGGTCAGGCGTGCCCAGCGAGGGCGTGCCCGGCTCAGGGTTCGGGATCGGGTCCGATGGCAGCGAAGGCAGGACCTCGCCGGTATCGTCCGGCGGGTAAGGAGCGGGCACCACGTCATCCGGGTTCGTTGAAGGAAAGACTGGCGGGCTTAGGTAGAAGGAGTTCGTCATCGAGAGCTGCATTTGTTCACCTGCTCATGAGATGCATCTGCTACGTAAAGTCACCACTCGTGCTGAACGACCGACCAAAGCTCCGCACGCAGGATGCCGAACAGGTGCTCTCGCCTTTCGACCAGAACAAAACCTGCGCCTCGCAGGGCGGCTGCGTGGTCCGGTAGGCTTTGCACCTGCAGTCCCGTCAGGAGGCGGAAGGTTTGGTAGAGCAAAAAGATCAGTGGCCTGGCAGACCAGCGGGCGGCGCTCTTGGGCACCGCGAACTCCGAAACGAGCCAAAGGCCCGTTGGCATCCGTTGTCGCACCTCAGCCGCAAGGGCTGCTACCTCGCCGTCCGTCAGGCAGTCCAGGAAGAAGTGCGTACAAACAAGGTCGAAGGGACCTCCGGGCAGTTGGACGCGGGCGTCCTGCAGGTAGGTGAACAGCCGATCTGCGGCGTCCTCGCGCCGCGCTCGCTCACGTGATTCGCGAAGCATGGCGGCACTGCCGTCGACCGCGTGCACGCTTACGGTCTTATTTTCCCGCAGGAGCCGTGCGGTGAAGCGGCCGTCGCCATCACCGAGCACGAGGGCACACCGTGCACCTTGCAATTCCGGCAGGAACGCGAGGCGGCATCGCATCAGCAACGGGCCAAAAGTGAGGTACTCCATCCAGCGATAGGCTTTGGCAAGCCTGTCGAAACCTGAGCTGCCATGCTGTGCGTCACCCGCAAGGCGCTTCAATGCAGGAATGGCAGCACAAGCAGCGGTGTGAGCAAGGCCGCGTCCGCCAGCGCGCGGAGCCGGACGGGTTCGATGCAGCGGCGTTGTTCATTGAGCAACAGCAGCACGAAGGCCGCCAGCGCGATCGGCAGGACGATAAGCAACGGGCACACGGCGAGAGCAGCGGCGCAGCCGGCCAGCAGTAACAAGAGCAAGCTACGAAGGCGCACGCTGCCTGACGCGGCTGAGCGCTGCCACACTGGCGCCTCCACCGCTTGCCATCGCGCAATGGCAATGCAGTTCAACCAGCAGAGTGATCCAAACAGCCCGCCTTGGAACAACAGCGGCAGCAAGCGCGCTTGTCCGATGCAGGCCGGCATCACAACCGCGACCGCAAAGAAGAGGCCCACCAGCAACTCTTTCGGCATGGAGCGTAGACGCAGCAGGTGCACCGCGCCTGCATAGAGAAGCAGCGGCACGCTGAGCCCCAACCAGAGCATGCGCAGTGAAGGCGTAAGCCGAAGTACAAGCACGCACAAGGCTGGGGCGCCGCACGCGAGAGCTACCAGAAAGGCTCGCCCATGCAGCCGATGAAAGCGATGCCGCTCGTACAGCGGGCCGTTGGAGCGCCACGCATCCAGCAGCCGGTCACCCGCATACAACATCCAGACTGCAAGCCCAAGTGCGGCACTCGCCAGCGCACGTTGCAGCCAGGGCTGCCGGTGATTGAACAAGAGAAACCATGCAACCGCGACACTTGGCGCATCGAGGCTAAGCAAATGCCACTGCACAAGCGCCGATCTTGACCTTGCTGCAAAGGCAAGTTCGTCCGCAGAAACCGGCTGGATCGCAGCAGTTGCCATACGTTATTCGATGCAAGCAGGTGCAGGCCGACGGGCCAGGATGTGCGCTACGCGGCTGCCTTCGCGCCACGCACCCAGAACTCAGGATTCACGTCCGCGAAGATGCCATCAATCTCTTCGACGACAGACAGCTCGGTAAGCTGTTCCGGCAGAAGCTGCCGCTCCGCTTCGAAGCTGCGCCACATGGCGTACATCCTGTCGAAGCAGTCCGCGTGGTCACGGAACCTTCGCTCTGCATAGTCCCTTGCGGCACCGGTCGTGATGAGGAACTGCCAGTCGCTCGACTCAAGCAGCAACAACTCGCGGCACAGCTGCTTCACAATGCGCTCGCCCGTGGAGCCATCCCGCCACTCCCCCGTCGTGCACACCTCGCGCAGCTCGTGCTCCGCCTTGTAGATCAGCGCGTAGGTCCAGCTCGTCTCCGTATTGAGCCACACGCGATTATCGCCACCGGCACCCCACGAGCCCTCGGGCAGGTTGATCTCGTCCGTTGCCGGGTAGCGCCGCACATAGTTCGCAGCGGTGATCGGCTTGACGCCAGCTTCGCGCCCATCCAGGGCACGGGCCACATGCTCCAGAAAGTGCACGCCCTCCCACCACCAATGCCCGAAGAGCTCCGCATCGAAAGGCGCGGTCAGCACGGCTGCCCTGCCCGCATCTGGTGGCACCTCGTTGAGAGCCTCTTCCACAACTGACAGAAAGTGGCGAGCATGCTCCTCCGTGCGCAAGGCCGCTGCGTCAGGATGGTAGGGCAGCTTGTCCGCGAGATCGACACCGGCACCGGTCACCTGCCAGTAGCGGTGCCCGCCGGGCCAGCGCTTCTTGTGGAAGTCGAGATACGCCCCGTCTGCGGGGTAGCCATGATCTCCGCTCCAGACCTGATAACCGGTGCGCGGATCGCGTGGGAACACTGTTGTGGCGGCGTCGCCGAGAAGCCGGTACGGGGGATAGAGCTTCACGTCTGCTGCC
>CAXTJS010000095.1:0-5506 GCA_964244605.1 uncultured Terriglobus sp.
GCCGCGCCACAGGGGTTCGTGTGCTTGATGATGGCGACTGCGGTCTGCTCAAGTTCGCTGACCAGCTCCCAACAGGCATCCAGGTCAACGATGTTGTTGAAGGAAAGCTCCTTGCCTTGCAACTGCGTCGCGTTAGCGATCCCTGTCGACGAGCCGTAAGAGTAAAGCGCGGCGGCCTGGTGCGGGTTCTCGCCGTAGCGCAGGGTCTGCTTGCGCAGCAGGTTCAACCGGATTGCCTCGGGCATCTCACCGGTTCGCGACGCGGTGCCTTGCTCGTCTTGCGGTTCGAGTTGCTCCAGCACATTTGCGATGGCAGTGTCATACGCGGCCGTGACGGCGAAAGCAGCCTTGGCGAGCCGCCACCTGGTGCTGAGCGAAAGCGCACCCCCATTTGCTTGGAGCTCCGAAGCGACTGCGTCGTAGTCCGCCGTGCTCGTTACGATCGCGACGTCGGCAAAGTTCTTTGCCGCCGACCGCACCATACTCGGCCCACCGATGTCGATGTTCTCGATGACCTCTTCGAAGCGCACGCCCGGCTTTGCCGCGGTCTTCTCAAAGGCGTACAGATTGACCACAACCATGTCGACAGCTTCGATGCCTTGCGCCTTCACTGCCTCAACATGCTCCGCATTGCCTCGCACATGGAGAATGCCCCCGTGCACCTTGGGGTGCAGTGTCTTGACGCGGCCATCCAGCATTTCCGGGAAGCCCGTGAGGTCGCTGATGTCGCGCACCGGCAGGCCTGCATCGCGGAGTGCCTTGGCCGTACCGCCCGTGGAGACAAGTTCGACCTCAAGCGCGTGCAGCCTGCGTGCGAACTCTACCAAGCCGCTCTTATCGGTGACGCTCAGCAGAGCGCGTTTGATCGGGCGAGCGTTCACGCCATCTCCTTGCAGTACAAGAGTTCTTGTTCTTGCTGCACGCGACGCGCAATGCAACTCTGCTTGAAGCAACCGAGAGAGCCCAAGTCAATCTTGCGACTGAAGAGCTCTTCCAGCACGTCCTGCAGTGCAAAGTACTCACCCATCCAGCGCCGGCGGGTACCCGGCAAGAAGGTCACGCCGAAGTCGTAGTCGCTGGAGACTGGATCGAAGTCGTCTCGCACGGCGGAGCCGTAGATGTAAAGCCGCTCGACGCAGTGCTCACGACAGATACTCGCAATCTCTTCCCGCTTTGCTTCGAGTTCGCTTCGCCCTGACATGTCTCAAATCTTAGCCCAGAGTGCTACGCCTTCATGGAGCCAGTCAGCTCTGAGACCCTCGTTACAGCGTGCGATGCGCACCAGCGCTGCAAACCGTTCGCCACCTTCTCCACCGCGCGCGGGTCGGCGTAGCTTGCCGTCCCAACCTGCACCGCCGTAGCACCGGCGAGCAGAAACTCAACCGCGTCTTCCGCCTTCAGGATGCCACCCATGCCGAGCACGGGGATGCGCACAGCGCGCGCGGCTTCCCACACCATGCGCACGGCGATCGGCTTGATGGCAGGCCCGCTTAGACCGCCGGTGACGTTGGCGATGCGCGGACGCCGCGTTTCCACGTCGATGGCCAGGGCCACGAAGGTATTCACGAGGGAGACGGCATCGGCCCCTGCCTTTTCCGCGACGCGCGCCATCAGCCCGATGTTGGTCACGTTCGGCGAGAGCTTCACAATCAAGGGGCGCTGCGCGATGGCTTTGCAGCGGGAGACGAGCTCCGCCAAGGCTGTCGCATCGGTGCCGAAAACCATGCCGCCGTGCCTGGTGTTGGGGCAACTTGCGTTCAGTTCGTACATCGCGACGCCTTCCGCGTCGTTGAGGCGCTCGATGACGGCAATGCAATCTTCCACGCTAAAGCCGAAGACGTTCGCAATGCATACCGTGCCGCGCATCCTCTGGATGCCGGGCAGCTTGTCGCGCACGAATGCGGCCACGCCCACGTTTTGCAGGCCGATCGCGTTGATCATGCCGCTCGCCGTCTCGATAATGCGCGGCGTGCGATTGCCCTCCATCGGCTCACGCGAGAGGCCCTTCGTCACAAAGGCGCCGATGCGGTCGAGCGAGAGGATCTCCTCAAATTCGACACCGTAGCCGAAGGTGCCGCTGGCCGCGATCACAGGGTTGCGCAGCGTCACACCCGCAACGGCGATCCGCATGTCTGTGCCACCGGCACTGTCGCCTCGGGTCTTCATGCTTCTTCCGCGGAACAGGGGATGGCAGGCATGCGCACAGGATACCGTTTCCCGATAAGTCGCTGAGGAGTGCTGCGCAAGCTGGCAAGCCGTTTACGATAGGTGACATGCTCGACCTCGCCTTTGTGCGGGCAAACCTGCCCGCGGTGGAAGCCGCCCTGCGCGCGCGCAACGCCGACCCTTCGCTGCTAGGCGACTTTGAAGCGCACGACCGCCGCCGACGTGATGCCATCACCGAGGCAGAGCAGCTGAAGGCAAAGCGCAACCAGCTCTCGACAGAGGTCGGTAAGCGGAAGCGCACTGGCGAGGACACGTCCGATCTGCAGGAGGAGGTGCGCCGGCTACGCGAGCAGGGCGAGGGCGCGGAGGCCGCCGCCGCAGATGCTGACACGAAGCTGCGGAGCATGATGGAGGCGCTGCCGAATCTGCCTCATAGCAGCGTTCCCGCCGGTGCGGACGAGCACGGCAATGTGCTCGTGAGGACACATGGTGAGCCGCCCACCTTCGACTTCACGCCGAAGCCGCACTGGGAGCTTGGCGAAGCGCTGAACATGCTCGATTTCGACCGCGCCGCAAAGATTTCCGGTTCGCGCTTTGTGGTGCACTACGGAGCAGGTGCGCGGCTGGAGCGGGCACTGGCAAACTTCATGCTTGACCTGCACGTTCGCGAGCACGGCTACACCGAGGTGCTGCCACCGGTCATGGTGAATTCGCGCTCGCTCTTCGGCACCGGCCAGCTACCGAAATTCGCCGACGACCTCTTCCACTGTGACGACAAGGGCGCGTACACCGCGGGCGAGCGGCAGGACAACGACCACTGGCTGATCCCGACAGCGGAAGTGCCCGTTACGAATCTATTCCGCGACGAGACGCTGGACGAAGCGGCGCTCTCTATCTCGCTTTGCGCCTACTCCTCCTGCTTTCGCTCCGAGGCTGGCTCGTACGGGCGTGACGTGCGTGGCATGATCCGGCAGCACCAGTTCCAGAAGGTGGAGTTGGTCAAGTTCACCAAGCCGGACAAGAGCGAGGCGGAGCACGAGCGGCTGACCCAGGATGCCGAAGACGTGTTGCAGCACCTCGGCCTGCCCTTCAGGCGCATGCTGCTGTGCACCGGCGACATGGGTTTCGCCTCCGCAAAGACCTATGATCTTGAGGTCTGGCTGCCGGGCCAGGGGCTTTACCGCGAGATTAGTTCCTGCTCCAACTTCGAAAGCTTTCAGGCGCGCCGCGCAAACATCCGCTACCGGCCCGCAGGCGCGAAAAAATCCGAGTTCGTGCATACCCTGAATGGCTCCGGACTGGCCGTGGGGCGCACCTATCTCGCCATCCTGGAGAACTATCAGCAGGCGGACGGTACCATCCGCGTGCCTGAGGCGCTGGTGCCCTACATGGGCGGGCTGGAGTACATCACGCCGCAGCCACCCATCACCGCGGGCGCACGTGGCAACGGAGCTGCCGCCTGATGCTTAAGACACTCCGCAGCTACCTCTTCTGGACGTATGAGCGCGGCTCCTTTCATTACGACGTGATGGTGACGCTCATACTGCTGTTCCTCTTCGTCACGCCGCGCCTCATCAACTACCGCGACCGGCCGCAGTACCAACTGCCTTCACTCATCACGGTAGAAAACGATGGTGCCGGCGAACTCGTCTACCAGGTGCGCGCGCAGGACGTGCAGAACAGCATGCACGGCGGTCGCACCGAGGACATCCGCACACGCAGAGCACTACGGCATCTGATCGAACCAATCGCCGGTGACGTCATCATCGAGCGCTACCAGGCACTCACAACAGCCGGGCAAGTCACCTCATATCGGGTTTGGGCGCACCGCTAACACGTCTTTGCAGCAAAACAGGTGTCTCCGCTTAACCAGACCTGTTGTACCTCTGAGAGGGAATATGAAGCAGCTCCTCATCCTGATTGCAGCAGCATCGCTCGCCGTCAACGCACATGCCGCAACGGACCCAGCGCTGGACAAGGTACTGCGCCAGATGGACGTGGCCTCGGCAAACTTCAAATCAGCCGAAGCCGACCTGAAGTCGGAGTTTTACGAGCGGGTCGTGCGTGACACGTCGTCGCAGACCGGCTCCATCTACTTTCTCCGGAGTGCCGGCGGAACCGAGATGGGCGCGGTCTTCACGACACCGGGCAAAAAGTACCTGCACTTCGACAAGGGCGTCGGCACCCTCTACGACCCCGTCACCAAGCAGACAACCAAGTTCGGCGCCAGCCAGGACCGCTCACGCTCAGAGAGCTTTTTGACGCTTGGCTTTGGCGGTAGTGGCAAGGACCTGGAGCGCGCATGGGACATCAAGCTGCTGGGTGAAGATCACCTGCAGGACGGTGGCACGTCCGTACTGATCGAGAAACTTGACCTAGTTGCTAAAGAACCAGCTGTACGCAACATGTTTACGCACATCGTGATCTGGATCGATCCGAAACGCGGCATCTCCTTAAAGCAGGAATCGACGACGCCGGAGGGTGACAAGCGTACGGCGACCTACTCGAACATTCGCTACAACAGCAAGGTCGATACGAAAAAGTATGCCGCTCCGAAGTAGCTGCAACCCCGATGCAAAGGCCCCTGCGCCTGCCGGGGCCTTTGTGCCTTCGTCGCTACTGGACCTTGCCGAGCGGCTGCAGCCTTGTCAGCTCCACCGCACATGCAACCGCTGTTTGCGCCGTCAGCTTCAGGTTGTCCGCAGCCATCCAGAGGGCGAGAGTAGACACGCCCTGTGCTGCCGCTTCCGAACGCACCTGGACGAGCACATTGCCCTGCCCAGCCGCAGTCAGGTTGCTGGGCGGCTCACCCTCGGCAGTGACCAGATCAATCAGTTCGCCTGCAAGCGCAGTCTCCACATCTGGCGCGGCAACCACGCCCTCTAGCTGGACGAACAATGAAACGCCAAAGCCGTGGAAGACCGGTGCCTGCAACCATTGCATCGCGGGCAGCGTGGCTGACGGGTCCAGCAACGAACGCAGCTCTGCGTCGACGCGCTTCCGCGTGGTGGCAAGCTGTGCCTTTGCATCGTCGCCGAAGCGGGACAGCAAATTGAAGGCAGCCTGTGTATCGAACTGCTCCTTCGGCACGTTCTGGAATGAGAGCAGGTTCACGGTCTGCTGGTGCAGTTCGTCCAGCACGGCAGCCCCGTTCTCGCTGGCGGGCTGCAGCACGGTCGCAAAGGCACCCGTGACGGTATGTGTGCGCGCCAGACGACGCATCACGAGCGCAAGCATCGCAGTCACAGGGTGCGCGGCACGCACGGTCGTGGCGGACAGGTCGAGCGGCGCGAACGGCCCGGAACCTGGATTCCCCGTCATCTCCCCGGCTTGCGGCAGG
>CAXTJS010000095.1:5516-10553 GCA_964244605.1 uncultured Terriglobus sp.
CTGAATGGCGAGGTAGGCGCTGACGGCGGCCCGCTCCCCGGCTTGCGGCAGGCGCACGGGCACCTCCGGCACGGTGCCAGCCGCGTCGACGACGGCGGCACCAAGCTGCTGCGCCGTCTTCCAGTGCTTCTCCGCATCGGTTTGCGTGGCGAAGATTGCAACATCGACGCCCTCGAAGGCGGCAGGTTCAATCTTCTGCAGAAAGGTCGCCTCGCCCGCGAGTTCTTCCAATTGGCCGTTCTCCGCCTCGTCATCCAGCAGCAAAACGTCCGCCGCAGCCATCAAGCCGCCAGCAAGTTCTTCCGCGATCTCGCGTCCCAGCAGCGAAGCTGCGCCGACCACGGCAATGCGATACGTCTGTTTCGTCATACCGGATTGGATGCGAGTAGGACGATGAGGCTTCGTCGACAGGGCACCGCTACTCAGCCGTAGCGTGCATCGGCTCGGCACGTTGTGCACGCCGGCCCTGCGCCGCATAGAGCAGGCGCGCCATCATGCCGCTCACCATGTAGGCCAGCGCAATCACGATCAGCGTGTAGTTGGAGAAGCGCACCAGCAGCACGCCGAAGAGCGTGAGCAAAACAAACAACCGCATGGGATGCTGCTCACCCAGCGCGATCTCCTTGCCGCTCCAGAAGCGCCATCGACTCACCATCAGAAAGCCTATGAAAAGCAGCAAGCCTTGCCAGACGAAGGCCGTGGCGACATTGTCGATCGGCGATCCATCAAAGCAGTGCACCACGCTGGCCACCACGCCGGCCGCTGCCGGTATGGGCATGCCGACGAAGTAGCGGCGACCCGGCCTGCCCGGATTGCTGGGCAGCGGGTTGACCGTGACGTTGAACCGCGCCAGCCGACAGGCCCCGCAGATCAGAAACAGGAAGGCGATAAAGACGCCGAGGTCGATCGCGTTCTGCCGCCACTGCAGATTCACCGTAAGCGGCAGCATGCGCACGCCCCAGGTGTACGCGAGCACGCTTGGCGCAACGCCGAACGTGACCACGTCGGCAAGCGAGTCGAGTTCACGGCCAAAGTCGCTCTCGGTGTTGGTCATGCGGGCGATGCGGCCGTCGAGCGCGTCAAACGGGATGGCGAAGCCGATCGCCAGTGCCGCTCGATTGAAGTAACTGTGGTCCGCAGGCGTAGCCTGCAGACTCTGCGTGATGGCGTAGAATCCGGCGGCGATGTTGCCTGCCGTGAAGAGCGACGGCAACACGAACATGCCCCGCCTGGGCCGTCGCCGCGCCGCCCTCGCCTGGCCAGCCACTACCGTGCCGTAACCACCGCGGCTTCATCCGCAACGTTGCTCTTCGCGCCACCCGGAGGCAGGAAGGCCAGCACCGAAGAGCCGCCCTTCACACGATCGCCCTTGGACACACGAAGGTCGGCATGTGGCGGCAGCAGCACGTCCACACGGGAACCAAACTTGATCAGGCCGAAGCGCTGGCCACGCTTCACCGTGTCGCCCGGCTTGACCCAGCAGACGATGCGGCGCGCGAGCAGGCCCGCGATCTGCTTCACCTGAATGGTGCAATCGCCGTCTTCAATGACGACGACGTTCTGCTCGTTCAACACGTTCGAGTCGGGGCGCATCGCGTTCAGGAACAGGCCCTTCTTGTAGTTCACCTGCGTCACGCGGCCGTCGATCGGCGCGCGATTGACGTGCACATCAAAGACACTTAGAAAGATGCTCAGGCGCAGGCGGCTGCCCTGTGGCGTCTCAATCCAGTCGGCCTCTGTGACCTTGCCGTCACCGGGTGAAACGACCTCGCCGACGCCTGCTGGGATGCGGCGTGCGGGATCACGGAAGAACCAGAGAAAGAAGATCGCGAGCAGCACGGGCACGGCGGCAATCGCATACGAACCGGTCAGCTTCCACAAAAGAAAGGCGCCCACCAGAAAGCCCAAGCCGTAGTAATACCCGTCACGCACCATACGTACCCGATGATACCGGAACCCGTCACCAGGCCTGCGCGCCCGGAACCAGCCGAGCTTCCATCAGCGTCGCGTCCTCAACGGGATTGTCGTAGTACAGGGGCCGCGTGCCCGTCGTCGCAAAGCCCTGCTTGCGGTAAAGGGTGATGGCCCTGCTGTTTCCGGCGCGCACCTCAAGCCGCATCTGCACGGCTCCGTAATCCCGCGCCGCCGCCATGACTGCGACCAGCAACGCCCGGCCCAGCCCACGCCCTTGATGGGCAGGCGCAACAGCGATGCCCTCAAGCTCACACTCAGCGGGAGCGACGCTTTGCAGGATGGAAAGCACCGCGAAACCGCAAACGACGCCGTCCACACCGGCAACAAAGGTCCGTCGCTGTAGCGGGACTTCGCCGTCTGCTTCCAGCGCACGCTGGTAGACCTCGTCGCTCCAATGGGGCAGTCCAGACGCGGCTGCGGCGAGTCGCAGCACGTCGGCCAGGTCATCCGGCGTGGCAGCGCGTACCCCCGCACTCATGCTTTGGTCGACGACGTCTGCACCATGCGAGCGCGTAATGCTATCTCTGCATCCGGAAGACGAAGGTAGTGCGCGTCCAGCAGAACTGCATCCTGAAACTGCTCGTTCTGGACTGCGGTTGCGGCCAGGTGGCAAAACGCCCGGCGGTACTGCTCATCAGTGAGCAGCAGCACGGGCTTTGCACTCCTGGCTTGCAGCGACGACTCGAGTACAACGACAACATCGCCCGGCTGGACGGCAAGAGAAGCGGCTTCGAACGCGGTGATACGCTCCGCGCCACCATCGGCAGCCGCGCTGTAGACATCGCCGCGCCCGGCTTCAAGCCATGCGTGCAACCGCGCCTCCTCCGGCTGTGTCTGTCGCCCTGCCGTAAGCAAGACCTGCAGCCTTGAGAAGCTTGCAACCGGGATCGCCAGCGCCTCTGCCAATCCCTTGACCGTGGCCAGGCCGATGCGTACCCCCGTGAACGAACCCGGCCCTGCCACCACGGCAAGCGTATGCAGCTCCTGCGCAATGCATCCTGCCGACGCGAGCACTTCCGCGACCGCCGGCATCAGGCGCTCCTGCGTCTCGCGCGCGGGCAGGACGGTCTCTGCCAACACATGCGATGTATCTGCATCCAGCAGAGCAACGTAGCCAGCCGCTCCGCAGGTATCGATGGCAAGCACAGGCTGCATGCCTTCATCATAGGTCGCCTATAAACAGCATCGTGAAATACCCGAGAGGACGGCTTACCCGCTCACTGCTTCACAGTCTGAAGGAACATCCGTGCGATGCGCGGCGTCTATCTCCGCACTGAGGTGTCCGGTTCATGTCTCTGCGTTGCTGCACCACTTCCCTGCCCCTTGCGCTCCTCATCCTTGCCGGTCCTGCGCTCGCGCAACAGGCCGTGCTCTCGCAGCCGAAGCACGCGCATCCGCGTGCCACTTCAGGCGCGAACAATGTCGCCCGGAAGGCACCATCATCGCAAAGCACGCTGCCGATCCGGCGTGTCTCGCTCTACAAGAATGGTGTCGGCTTCTTTGAGCACATCGGCACCGTGCACGGCAGTGAGGCAGTCAGCATCGACTTCACGACGGCGCAGCTGAACGACGTATTGCAGAGCCTGACGGCGGTCGACCTGGGCGGTGGACGCGTGGCCGGCGCCGGCTACAACAGCACCACGCCGCTCGATCAGCAGCTGAAGAGCCTGCCGCTGTCCATCTCCGCCGACCCGACCGCGGCAGACTTCTACACCGCCATTCGAGGCGCACGCGTTGAGGTCACCGGAGCAGGAGCGCCGATCACGGGCCGCATCCTGAATATCGAGTTGCGTGAAACGTCGGCACCGAAGAAGGACGGCGCAGAGGCAAACGGTGCCGTAACGCAACGCCACTTCCTCACAGTCGTGTCGGATGCGGGTGCGGTGCGCACGCTGGAGCTGACGAGCAGCACCTCCGTCCGGCTGCTCGACCCGGCCCTGCACGGCGACGTGAACCGCTACCTTGAGATACTCGCTGCCAACCACCAGGACGGGCTGCGCCACCTCACGCTGACGGACAACGGCGGTGCTGCTGCGCGTGAGCTGCGCGTCTCATACATTTCAGAGGTGCCCATCTGGAAGTGCACCTACCGGCTGCTTTTCGATAGCGCGGCGAGCAGCAGCGCCGCAAAGACCGCAACGATCCAGGGCTGGGCCGTGATCGACAACACCGTCGGCTCGGACTGGAAGAACGTCGAGCTGTCGCTGATCGCAGGTTCGCCGCAGAGCTTTTTGCAACCCATCTCGCAGCCCTACTACTCGCGCCGGCCTGAGATCGGTCTGCCGCAGGAGGCACAGCTCACGCCGCAGACGCATGAGAGCGGCGATGAGGCCGATGGCAAGCCAGCCGGCATCAGTACGGGATCCGGTACCGGCCTGGGCTCTGGTTCGGGCGGAGGTATGGCTGGTGGCACTTACAGAGTAGGCGTCAACGGCGCAGTCGTGCCTCAGTCGGTAGGGGGGGCCGTACCCGCAGCAAAACGTGACCGTCTCGCCGCCTTTGCAAGCGTTTCACCAGCACCGCCCCCCGCACCCATCGCCTACGAAGACTCCGCTTCTGCCTCCATCGCACCCAACACAAAGACCAGCAGCTTCGACGACTATTTCGAGTACAAGCTCACCGAGCCGGTGACGATTCGCAAGAACGAGTCGGCGCTCGTGCCCATCTTGCAGACCAAGGTCGACGTGGACCCGGTCACGCTGTGGTCGCCCAACGAACAGCAGCCTCTTCGTGCGCTCTGGGTCAGGAACACGAGCGCGCTCACGCTCGACCGCGGCAGCTTCTCCGTGCTTGAGAGCGGCAACTTCAGCGGACAGGGCCTGCTCGATCCCATTCATCCCGGCGAGCGGCGCCTCTTGAGCTATGCGGCCGATACCGCCGTGCGCGTCACGCCTGACGGTCGCGCGGACCGCCGCACACGCCGCCTGCAGCAGGTCACCGTGGCAAAGGGAATCCTCACCGAGAAGACCGGTGAAGTCGCGGAGACGGAGTACCTCGTCCGCAACGCCGCCGCCGAACCGCGCACCGTGATCGTCGAGGTGCCGCGGCTGCAGGGCTGGGAGC
>CAXTJS010000096.1:0-10309 GCA_964244605.1 uncultured Terriglobus sp.
ACAACGCCACGCCCACGACCAGCGCTGCGGCACCGACCGGCACGCTGACCTACCAGCCCCTGACCTCGACGAGTGGCTTCGGCTTCACCAACTCGGCGAACAGCAACTTTGCCTACAGCCCGCGCAACATCCAGGTGGGTGGGCGCCTGTTCTTCTAACACTTCACTTCTTCACTCTGCAACGGAACCTGTACCAAAGCAAAGCGGTGGCCTCGGCTGCCGCTTTGTTGTTGAGCAAACTCATGGGGGCTGCCGAAGATCCGGGTGCCCCGTTCTTCGCGACTTCATCGCAAAAGGGAAGTCCCTTCGCGTAAAGCGCGAACCGCTTTCCTCGCCTCACCGAAGAGGTCAAGGCGCTTCATCACTCCACCCTTGGCTCTGCCAAGAATGGGCACCCATGAGAAAGGAAACGTCCTTCCGTTCCGGAATACTTCAGCTAGACGGTAGCGCTACACTCAGGTACACCCCTATCCTCTCCGGTCTGCCCTTAACTCTGGATGTCTTTGTTGCGTCTGTTTCCGCGCCTTCTCCTGCCTGCTGTGCTTGCCGCTTGCAGTGTTGCGGCAGTGCGTGCACAGGACCTGACCACAGGTGCGATCGGCGGCGTGGTGCTTGATGCGCAAGGCCGCGCCCTTCGAGGTGCGCGGGTGCATCTGGTTGCAGGCGCGTCTGCGCAGCGGGATGTCTTGACGGACGAGGCGGGTGAGTTCCTCTTCGGGCAAGTGACGCCCGGTGCAGTCTCCTTGCACGTAGCCTCGGACGGCTTTACGCCAGCCGACGTACGCGAACTCACCGTGGCACTTGGCCGCACAGAAAGGATGGTGGTGCATCTGCAGGTTGCGGGTGCGTCACAGGCCATTCTGGTGAGAGCAGAAGATGCCGCGCAGCCATCCCTTGCAGACTCGCCTTTGAATGCAACACTCTCGCCGCAGGAACTGCTTGCACTGCCGATCGATGGCCGCCGCTTCCAGAGCTTCGCCCTGCTCACGCCACTGGTGAACCTTGCGGACACGCCCAGCGATACGGATGCGGTTACCGGTTCTGTCGATGACGTCAGCGCGGACACCGTGCGGCTTACGGTGCGCGGTCTTGACCCTTCCCAGAACAGCTACGCGCAGGACGGCCTCACCAATCAGCGGAGCTACGACGGTGAGCCGCGCGGCGGCAATCTGGTCCCGTTTACGTTGCCGCAAGAGGCAGTGCGCGAGTTTCAGGTGCGCGTCACGGGCGCGGGCACGCCGCTTGGGCGCGATGCGGGTGGCTCGGTGAACGCCGTTACCCGGCGTGGAGAAGAGGCGCTGCACGGCTCGCTCTTCTTCCTCTTGCGCAACAGTGGCGTGGGTGCATCCGATCCGTTCGCGATTGCCACACGCTACAACAACGACACGCCGACCAGCGAGTTCGTCAAGCCGCGCGACCAGCGCGAGCAGTTCGGCGGCTCGTTGGGTCATGTGCTGCCGCGAACGCATCGCAAGGTTTACGCCTTTGCTGCGGCTGAGGCGCAACGCCGCAGCTTTCCCGCGGTAAGCTCCCCCGACAATGCGAACTTCTTCCGGCTCACGCCGACGCAGACTGCCTTGCTGGCGAACCGCGGCGTCTCTACATCCGCAACAGCAAGAGCGCTCAGCTTTCTTGACAGCCTTGCCGGGCCGGTGGCGCGGCAGGCGAATGAGCTGGCCGTGTTGCCGCGTCTTGATGTGCAGCCTGGCAGCCGCAGCAGCATCGACGTGACCTACACGGGTGTCCGCTACAACGCACCTGCGGGATTGCGTGAGGGTGCCGTGATCCCTCGCTCGCGTGACAACTTCGGCACGCTGGTCACGCATACGGACACGATAGCTGCAGGTTGGAACGTCACCCTCTCAGAGCGATGGCTGAACACGCTGAGGCTGCAGGCCACCCGCGACGCCGTCGCCGTGGAGGCGGCACCGCCTCTGCCGCAAGAGCCGCTGACCGCCCCCGGCGGTGCAGTGCCGCAAGTCACCATCGACCTCGGTAACTCGGGCACAAGCGGCGCGTTTGTCTTCGGCACGCCGGCATCGCTGCAACGCCGCCGCCTGCCTGAGGAGAAGCGTGCTGAGGCTAATGAGAGCGTCACCTTTAGCGGTCGCGCTCATACCGTCTCACTCGGTGTAAGCGGCAGCATCGTCGACACAGCCATCGACACCGGCATTGCGACGAATGGCAGCTACCAATACAGCAGCGGCGCCGTGAACGGCCGCGCCGGCGGCCTGGTTGACTTCATCACGGACTACACCTTCTCCGCGCTGGCGTACCCGAACGGCGGTTGCCCGTCGATCTTCGCTACGGTGCATCTGTTCTGCTTTCAGGGCTACACGCAAAGCTACGGCGCAGGCACAAGCGTTCGCTTCCATACTGGCGAAGCGGCAGCGTTTGTGACCGACGCATGGCGGCTCACACCGCGGCTGCGTGTGGATGTGGGCGCACGTTATGAGTACTTCCGCATGCCGCTGCCGCAGCACGCGAACGCAGTGCTGGATGCAGTCTTTGGCAGCTTCGCCGCGACTAACGACTATCCCGGTGATCCCGGCAATCTCGCACCACACCTCGGCATCGCGTACGGCCTGCGTAACCGAACGGTCGTGCGTCTCGGCTATGGCATTCACTTCGGCCGCGTGACCGGGCGCGTGCTGCAGCAGGTCTTGCAGAACACGGCGCAGCCGGCCAATACCTACCAAATCCACCTCACACCGCGTACTGAGGTGGACGCGCGCTGCGCGTCCGCAGGCACCAACTTCGGCTACCCCGCGACGTACACCTGTGTGCCAGCGGGCACAGTCGCGCAGACCAGCAGCGCCACGCTGCTTGCCCGGCGCTTTCAGCTGCCCATGGTGCAGGACGCAGAGTTTACAGTCGAACACAGCTTTCGCCGCGGCCTGACAGTGAGCGCGAGCTATGCGCTCTCACTTGCGCGTGAGCTGCCAAACTCCATCGACCTCAACATCGCGCCTTCCACATCGCGTGCCGCCTTCCGCATTCAGCGCAGCGATGGCTTAGGCGAAGCCGGTGCGCAGAACGGTTCCACCTTCAACGTGCCGCTTTACACGCTGCGCATCTCGCCGCTCTTCGGCCCGGTCACGGCGGTGCTTTCGAACGGCAATGCCGTCAGCCACGCTGCAGTCGTGCAGCTTACACGCGTGGCTTCACACGGCATCACGTTGCGCGCGGCGTACACCTTCAGCAACTCCACCGACCTGCTGCGAACAAGCGGAGCAGGCGCAGACCAGAATGCGCAGTTCGATCCGCGCGACCCGACCTATGACAACGCCGCCTCAAACTTCGACAGGCCACACAAGGTCGTGGCTTCTGCCGTGTGGTCCCCTGAACTGCATAGCGACAAGCCGTTGCTGCGCGTCGCTGCCAATGGCTGGAGCATCGCCCCGCTCTTCTTCGCTACAAGCGGACGGCCATACAGCTACCTCATCGAAGGCGGCACCTCGCTGCCCGGTGGGCGGGACAGCATCAACGGCTCCGGCGGTGCGACCTACCTGCCGACCGTAGGCCGCAACACGCTGCGCCTCCCGTGGTCGCAGAACCTTGACCTGCGTGTGCTGCGTAGCATCGATCTGCGGCAACGCGTGCAGGTGCGGCTTTCCGCCGAGGCGTTCAACCTTGCGAACCATCGAAACATCAACGCCGTGCAGCAGCGCGCCTTTCTGGCAGGAACAGCGGTCAACGGCGTTACGCCGCTCGTGTATCAAGACAGCGCAACCATTGCCGCGGAAGGGCTCGTCGCCAAGCCGTTCGGCACCGCGACCAGCGCTGCCAACAGCCTCACGCGTGAGCGGCGGTTGCAGTTTGGCGTGCGCATGCAGTGGTGAACGCGTGGCCCTTCCATGCATCTTAAGGAGCCATGACCTACTTCGAAGTCTTCTCGCTGCCGCCCAAGCTCCGCATCGACACCGCCGCGCTCGAGAAGAACTTTTACCGCCTCTCCCGCGAGTACCATCCGGACCGCTTCGCATCGAAGCCGGCTGACGAGCAGGCCGCTGCGACCGAGCGCTCCTCGCTGTTAAACGACGCCTACAGAGTGCTGCGCGACCCGATCCGCCGCACGGAGTACCTGCTTGAGCAGGAAGGTGTCGCGCTTGAGGAGCAGTCGGTCAAAGCCACCGAGGCAGCGCGATCTGCCGGAGAGCAAAAGAAGCAGATCGTGCCCCCCGACCTCTTGGAGGAAGCGTTTGAGTTCAACATGCAGCTTGAAGAGATGAAGATGGCCGCGAAGACCGGCGACGACGATCCGCAGCTGCGCAAAGATCTGGAAGCGGCCAAGGCAAACTTTACCGCGATGCTCGAAGCATCACAGCAATCCATCGAAGCCGAGTGGGACAGCTGGGACGCTGCCGTCGATAGCGGTGATGATGGTGCGAAAGATGCCGCAAAAGACGAGATGCTTGCCCTGCTCAACCGACGCACATACCTGCGCAATCTGCTGCGCGAGGTGAGCGAATACGTGTAGCTCTAAGCGCTTGTAAGTTCTCCCACCTCGGCCATGCAACACCTGTTTCTCCCGCTTCGCTTGGCGGCATACAAAGCCTGATCCGCTTGTGACAGCCATTCATTGACCGCAATCTGCGGAGATGCGAGCGCCGCCACGCCGAAGCTTGCCGTCACATGGAGAGGCGCAGGCAGATCGTGTTGAAGACCTTCCAGGGCGCGGCGCAACTGCTCCGCCACCGCAACAGCTTCATGGATTTCCGTCTCCGTCAGCAGCACGCCGAACTCTTCTCCGCCAAGCCGGCCCAGCAGATCACTCGGCCGCAGCAACTCCTTCAACATCCCGCTCATTCTGCGAAGCACCTCATCGCCCGCGGGGTGGCCGTACTCATCGTTGATCTGCTTGAAGTGATCGACATCGACGATCAACAGCGCGGCGGGCTTGCCCTGACGGGCGAAGTTTGCGAGCGCCTTCTCCATCTCAAGCAGAAAACTCCTACGCGTGGCTGCCCCGGTTAGGGAGTCGACCTGCGCAAGCATGCGAAGCTCCAGCTCGTCGACGGCAAGGGCAGCAAAGCTCTTCAACACCTCAATCTGCGCCGTCTCAAAGTCACGAGGCCGCACGTCAAGGGCGCACAGCGAACCCAGGTTGTAGCCATCGGAGCTGGCCAGCGGCACACCCAGGTAACTGCGAATGAACGGTTCGCCGACCACGCTGGGGTACTGGCGGAAGCGTTCGTCCAACAGCGTGTCGGGCACAAAGAGCGGCTCCCGTCGTTGGATGGTGTGCGTGCAGAACGAAGCCTCACGCGGGATGTCCGAGCCGTCCATGCCCGCACAGGATTTGTAGAACTGCCGGTCGGTGTCGATCAGGGTGAGCGTCGCGATGGGCACGTTCAGTACGGCGCGCACCAGGCCGGTGACCCGTTCAAAAGGAGCTTCCCGCGGTGTATCGAGAACCTCATAGCGCCGAAGCGCCGCCAGCCGCGCCGGCTCGTCCAGAAGCTTTGCGTCTGTCACGTGCTACCTCACCATTGCTTTGATTGCACGGAGCAACTCTTCTTTATAGGAAGCGACGATCACCGAAACATTGCTTTCGATCTGCGCGTCCGTCAAGCCTACGGCTTCCAAACTCCTGATCAGAGTCGCCAGGTTGCTCCGGTGCCTCTGCAGGCTTTCCTGTAGAGCTTCGGGAACCTGGATCTCTGCAAAGGGATCGATCTCAATGGAAACAGCCATGCGTTAAAAAGGTCTCCGTCTACCTGCCTAACGCACATCGGCGATAACGCGGCAATCTTGAGTGGGTGCTCCGACACAGGCTTCCGCTGAGTTCCCCATATTCGGTGTGGAAGTCGTGCTGAGGTAATGCGAGAGCGGACCTCAGCGGCTAGGGCCGTAGGATGCAGAAGAGCTTCATTGGCACAGCTGAAGCTGTGCCCTTCCGAGACCCTGTTCTCGCTCTCTATGCCGACGCGATTCAGCTACAAGTTGCCCGCTACTTCTTCGGCGTCGAACCCTTGTTCTCGTCTTCCTTGGTAACATCCTGTCCGTCGTAGGTGATGCGCGAGCTTGACCGGAACTGCTTGTAATCGGTGTATTTCACGATCGATCTCACATGAGTGTCCTGCGCCATGTTGCCCTGCCCCGCGCCGAAGTGCAGCGTGCCCTCAGCCTTGGTATAGGTCGGGAACCAGTACTTGCCGTCGATCTGCTCGTAATAGGTAGTGAATGGCGGCGACAGATTCTCATGCCCGCTGCGCACATCATCCGGCACGTTCTTGCCGCTCGCCATCACGATCTGCAGGTCACGCTGATCCACGTAAAGCTTGCCGCTGAAGTAGCGGCGGTTCTTTTCCATGACCTTCGGTTCGGCCCGGAAGACATAGGTGTCGAGTTCATCGAGCTTCTGCCGGCCAAGGTAGGTCATGTCGTAATCGGGCAGGTCTTTCGTCGTCATCACAAAGGGCAGCCGGTGGGCCAGGTCCTCAAAGTCCTCACGGGTGAGAATGATGCGCTCGATGGTGTTCTGCGGCGCGAAAACTACCCGCTCACTACGCGTGCCGTCGCGGTTCAGGCCGATGTCGGCCACCTGCTTGTACTCGCCATCAGGCTTGCCGTTGTCGTCGTTGATGGTTTGAAAGGTGACGCTCTGGCGAAAGATGTAGTTCTCCCGCGCCTGCGAAAAAGCCGACTCCTTCTGCCCCATCGCCGTGACGATCTGCTCCGCCGTTTTACCCTCAGGCGGTGCGGGATCAAGCTTGCCAAAGCCCTCCTGCGCTGCGGCCGCGAAGGAACCGGCCAACATTGCAACTACAAACAAACCAGGCACAACACTACGCATGCGCACACTCATCCTCACATTCGATTAGACGCGGCCAGTGCCCGCCTGACTGCAGTACAGCGGCAGTGGCAGAATCAGGCATGGCCTTTGGCAGATCAAAGAAGGACCGCGCGCCCCTGAACGCAACGGAACTGCTGGACTACGCCGCCAAGTCGCTGGGCGCGCGCATGCAGTCGGAGCGCGACCTGCGGCGCAAGCTGCGCGACCGCGCCGAGCCTGGTCCGGCTGGCATGGAGCAGGTTGATACCGTCATCGCCAAGCTGAAGGAGCTGCGCTACCTTTCCGACGAGCGCTTCGCCGCGGATTTCACCAAGCTCAGGCAGGAGAACCGCAGCTTCGGCCGTCGCCGCGTGCAGCAAGACTTGCAGAACAAGGGCATCGGCGGCGAACTCATCGCCACCACACTGGATACAGCCTACGAGAACGTCGATGAGCCCGCGCTGGTGCGGCAATACCTCTCACGCAAGCGCCTGCAGCCGCCCACGGACGACAAGAGCACCGCACGCATTCTGCGCCGGCTCACCGCGGCGGGCTTTTCGTCGAAGTCGATCTTCAAGGTACTGCGCGAACTACGGTCCGGCGACGCGGTAGACAGCGCAGAGATCGCGGGGGAGCAAGCGCCATGAACAGTCCGGAGCAGTACACGAGCATGACCGGTTTGCAGATCGTGGCCGTGCACCCCTCGGGCGCGGACATCACTCTGCGTCTGGAGCCAGCTCACCGCCGCCAATTTCCGCAACGGAGCGGCATGCTTACCTTGCAGCAGGTTTCGGCGGTGCGTTCGCCTACCATTCCCGACGGGGACGGAACGCCGCTGCAGATGTGGCGGCCGGTGGGTGAGCTTGCCGGATTGCGCGAGACACATGCCGGGGCGGAGATGATCGTGAAGACCTATGGTCCAGGCAATGTGTGGACGGACACCTGGCAGGTTGAGTGCGCTGGGATGCGCACGGAGACATACCTGCTAACAGGGCCGACGCTGCGGGCTGCGCTGCTGTGGCTCGTGTCGCAATGGATGTTCTGGCTCGCTGTGCTGCTTTCCGTGGCGGCGCTGGTGGTGCATGGATTGCAGAGGCGATAACTCGGCGGCACCGGGCACGGTCATCGCCATCGACTGGTCGGGCCGGGTCGACGCGGCAGGCCAGCGACGCCACATCGTGGCGGCAGTCTGGCGCGAGGGCAAAGTGCGGGTTGAGAGCGGACGCGCCCGTGACGAGATCGCCGATTGGCTGATCACGCTCGCAAAGAAAGACCCCGCACTCGTCGTCGGCTTCGACTTCTGCTTCAGCTTTCCAGCCTGGTTCGTGCAGGAAGCCGGTGCGGAGAGTGCGCCGGACTTCTGGCACATCGTCGCCGAGCGAGGCGAGCAGTGGCTGTCGCGCGAGAGCGAAGACCGCCGCTTTTGGGGCAAGCCGCACAAGCGGCCAGCCGAGTTCTCAGGCGAGCACATTCACCGCATGCTGCGCGCCACCGACATCGACTGCAAGCTCATCGCGCACATCCCCGACGAGGAGCGCGCGCTACGTGTGAAGGGAATTACGCCGAAGTCGGTCTTCCAGATCGGCGGCTCCGGCTCGGTCGGCACCGCATCCCTGCGCGGTATGCCGGTGCTGGTCCGGTTGCGCGATGCAGGCTTCCGCGTGTGGCCGTTCGACAAGCCCGAAGCCGGCCAGCCGCTCGTCGTTGAAATGTATACGCGCCTGAACACCGGCCCCGTCTACAAGTCGAACGCTACAGCCCGAGCCGATTACCTGCAGCGCAAACGCGCGGACGACCCTGCATACGCAGCGCTCTCACGCGGGGCACTCGCCAAAGCCAAAGCGGGTGAAGACGCCTTCGACGCGCTCATCAGTTGCATGGTCATGGCTGAGCACCGCCACGGCTTTTACACGCTGCCGCAGCCGCGTGATCCGAAGTACAGGCTGGAAGGATGGACGTGGGCTGCGGATGCGGCAGAGCGGGTCGCTCCCTAGCCGTCTCGCACCAAGTGCTTCGGAGAGGCTTCGCTTTTCGATGTTTCGGAGGGGCACAGCTTCAGCTGTGCCCCTCCAGCGCTACGTACAACCCAGCTTTAGCCGCTGAGGTAGGCTTTAGATCTGATCGCAGCGGCTGAGTCGCCCTGACGAGGCACTGGGTTCTACACAGCAAAGCCGTGCCCTTCTAAAAGGTGCGCTTCTATGGCGGTCTAAAAGATGCCGAGGAGTTTACGGCGAATAACCTTCCCCGCTGGATCGTGAGTGGAGTAGAGAACAAGCGGTTCGGCGACGACCGTCAAATGGCCCGGACCGCTTAGACTTGGATAGGGTGGCCTTGGGGGATCACTTTCCTCGATCCGAAAGTGGACGACGAGAAAGCAAGTACGATCTCCAGAAAATGGCCCGGTTCGCCACGTACTCACAGTTGCCGTTGTCGGCACTTCAAGTAGCTTCGGTCCGGTGACGAACTCCAAGCTGCTTAAGCTGCCATCGTGGGCAAATTGGCCTCGATAAATCACGTCGCCCTGAACGTGCGCGGCTTTCGCGATTGCTGGATAGCTTGGCTGTTTCGCTTGAGTGAGAGCACACTCTCGCCCCTGCGCCCGCGCTTGCGCAAAAGTCCCGAAAAAGCTGAAGAGAACGCATATCAGCAGCGACTTCATCACAGCGAGTCGATGTCGGCATGAAAGTGAGTCGGCGGCAGTATCTGTGTTTGGCCTCGGCGCTGCACTGGCCGGCCACTCTCACACAGGGCCATCTCCCCCGACAGGTTCACCGTTTCAGGTAAAGATCAGCCGATAGCCTGCACGCGCGAGGGCAATGTACTCCGCCATGCTCGTGTGCTCTTCAACAGCAAGCAGCATCTCCATGGCGGAAATTCTCGCACGCGCTGATACGCTTAACAAGCCATGCAATACCGATCCGGGAACCAGATTCGCGAAGATTTTCTACGCTTTTTTGAAGAAAAAGGCCACCGCCGCATTCACTCGTCGTCGCTCGTGCCGCACAACGATCCCACGCTGCTGTTCAGCAATGCGGGCATGAACCAGTTCAAAGACGTCTTTCTAGGGGCGGAGCAGCGCAGCTACACGCGTGCGACCACGTCGCAGAAATGCGTGCGCGCCGGCGGCAAGCATAACGACCTTGAGAATGTGGGCTTCACGCGCCGCCACCACACCTTCTTTGAGATGCTCGGCAACTTCAGCTTTGGCGACTACTTCAAGCAGGACGCCATCGCCTACGCCTGGGAGCTGCTGACGAAGGTGTGGAGCATCGACCCGGCGAAGCTCTACGTCACCATCTTTGAGGGCGACGCGCAGACCCCGCGAGACGACGAGGCCGAGCAGTTTTGGCTCGCCGCGGGCGTGCCACAGGAGCGCATCTTCGAACTCGGCGCAAAGGATAACTTCTGGCAGATGGGCGAAACCGGCCCCTGCGGCCCGTGCTCGGAAATCTATTACGACTTAGGCATCGCAGCCAGCGAGACGGGAGAAGACAAGCCCTTCGGCGAAGACGACCAGCGCTACATGGAGATC
>CAXTJS010000097.1:0-7476 GCA_964244605.1 uncultured Terriglobus sp.
CTTAACGGCAAGCGGATCTGGGCCTTCGCCAGCGGCCAGATGACCTACTACCCCGCCACAGCAAGCCGCATCGACTACGCCCACGGCACGGGCTTCCTGATGGGTGCCGAGCCGATGGACGTGACCGGCTTCATCGAGCAGGCCGCACCCGCAAGCCTCTACTCCCGCATCCCGCACGGCGACAAGCAGGTCGTCCTGCTCTTCCATAAGCCGAGCGAAGCGGGCAAGCTCTTCGGCACGCCGGTCGGCTACAAGGAGAATGGTCAGTACACGTTCTACCTCGACGAAGCCTACTTCTATGACGACCCGCACGTCACCTACAAACACTGGCCCACGAATGTCTGGCAGGCCATCGACGCGCACAAGCCCGCGCTCGGCATGAACGAGCTACAGGCCCAGCTCGCTCTCGGCCAGGTGAGTAAACCGGGCAGCGGCACCACCAACAACCGCTCCGTCGTTTACGACAACAACGGCCACCCCGTAACCATTACCTTCGAACACGGCCACGCCACAAAGATCGAGTAGCGCCACCATACCGGGTGCCCCATTCTTCGCGGCTCCATCGCGAAGGGTGGGGTCCATCGCGCGAGAGCGCGACTGCTCCTGCTTAAACCGCAACAGCCCGTCGATCTTCCACCCGAGCCGCAATCCCATCCCAGAAGCGCAGCCGCGACTCCAGCGCAAACACCGCGGCACGCTCCGCCTCGGCCCAGCGCCCCGCGTCGTCACCGCACAGCTCCGCAATCATGCGCAGCGCCATGGGCCCGTGCTCCTCACCGTCTACCTCGATGTGCCGCTCCAGGTACCAGACAAACGTATCCAGCACACCGCCCATGGTGCGGTTCAGGTCGCGCACAAAGCCCTTGAACATCTCCGGGATGAGGTCCTCGCGCCCGAAGGTAAAGGCGGCCGCGGTCACATGCAGCTTGCCCTCCGCGAGGAGGGAGAACGTGTCCTCCACAAACGCACGCGCATCGTCGGGAGCGCCGCAGCGCTCGAGCGCTTCCGACACCGGCACACCGAGGCGCAACGAGCGCACCATGGCATCCACGGCAAAGGTCGACGCACCGCACCGCTGCATGGCCATGCGATAGATCTCAAAGTGGCTCAGAGGCGCGCCTTCGAACTCGTCGCTTTCCTCGCCCAGCACGATCTCGTTCACCAGCCGCCGGCTCTCCGGCATGGCGGACGGCACCCATGGCACCTCCACGCAGGTGAGGCCACGCTGCAAAGCCTTCAGAAGGCTCATGAAGTCCCACACGGCGAAGACGTGCGACTCCAGAAAGAGCCGCAGGTCCTCCACGCTCGCAAGCGACCCGTAGAGCGGATGCGCCGCCAGCCGCGCATACAGGGGCTGCAGTTTCGTCTGCAGTGCGTCCAGTTCGTTTCTCTCCGCCATCACTTCCGCACCTCATCCAATCGACGCAGAAACTCGAAGGCGTAGATGCCGCTCTCGTGCCCGTCAGCCCACTTGAATTTGATGGCGTAGCGCCCGATCGGCTCGGCTTTTACGGGCCGCGCAGGTGGCGCATAGATGGGAAAAGTCTGCACCGGCGCAGGCTTCGGCTCACCCGGCGCGCGGCCCGTCTTTTCGCGCTCCTCGTGGCACGTGGCGCAAGGGCACGCATCGCGCAGGAACGGGAAGCTCCAATGCGAGCGGTGCCCGTCCTTCCACACAATGTCCATGCCGGTGCCCTCAGTCATGGCGACCTTGACCTTGGCCGGCGTCACCGCATCGGCGGAGAGCGGCTGCTCACGCTGCGACTCGCGCCGGCTCTCCTCAAGACTGACGATGCGAATGCCTTCATGGCTCATACCTCCATTCTACGGAGGGAGCAATCCCCGAAGCGCCCACAGACCGGGTGCCCCACCTTCGCGGAGCTAAGGTGGGTGGAAGTGCCACAGGACCAGACCCGCCAACGATCCTGGGGTGCCCCATTCTTTCGCGGCTCTATCGCGAAAGGGTGGGGTCCATTCGTGCGACAGCACGAACCGCTCTTCTCACCCCATCTTGAAGCTTCCAGGCGCTCCCAACCCCGCCCTTCGCAAAAGCGCGAAGAATGGGGCACCCACTTCCGCGGCGGCCTGGAAGGTGTGGTCCATCGCGGAAAGCACGATCGCTTCCGCCCACCTAGACCACGCTCGCAAAATCCGGCGTCGCCGCAATCAAAGCCTGCGTATACGCCTCACGCGGCCGCTCACACACTTCCACTGCGTTACCAACTTCCACCAACCGCCCCCGCTGCATCACCGCAACGCGATCACACAGGTAGCGCACCAGCGGCATGGAGTGCGAGATGAACAGGCACGTGAGCCCGTAGCGCACCTGCAGGTCACGCAAGAGATTGATCACCTGCGCGCCGACAGACACGTCCAGCGCGCTCACCGGCTCATCCAGCACCAGGAGCTCCGGCCGCAGCATCAGCGCACGCGCAATGTTGATGCGCTGCCGCTGCCCGCCGCTGAACTCATGCGGGTAGCGCGCAAGTGATGAGGCAGGCAAACCGACCTCATCCAGCATGGCCGTGAGACGAGCCTGCAGTTCCGCGCCGCGCACCCGCTCTTCCCGGTTGATGAGGAACGGCTCCGCGAGAATGTCGCGGACGCGCATGCGCGGGTTCAACGCCGCAAACGGGTCTTGAAACACGACGCCCATGCGCCGCCGCAGTCTCCGCATCTCCGGCTTGGGGGCGCGCAGAACATCGACGCCGTCGAAGACCACGGAGCCCGCACTCGGCTCAACCAGCCGCAGCACCATGCGAGCCACGGTGCTTTTCCCGCTGCCGCTTTCGCCCACCAGGCCCAGGATCTCGCCACGCGCGATCTCCAAGCTCACATCGTCCACAACGGTGTGCGCGCCGTAGCGCTTCACCAGTCCCGTTGCCTCAAGCAGCGCCGCCATGGCCGGATGGTAGCATCGCGCCGGAACGGCAGAAGACCGCCGGACAGGAGGTGCTGTGAAGCCGGGTGCCCCACCTTCGCGAAGCTAAGGTGGGATCATCGCGCGAGAGCGCGATACGCACCGCCTAAAACGCCGGATGCTTCAAATGGAAACCCGTCTTCTCCTGGTAAACCCGCGCGAACTGCAGCAGCCGCGCATCGTCATAGAGCCGGCCTAGAAATGTGAGGCTCACCGGTGTACCCGGACCGCCCACGTTGTCATTCGCACCCTCCTCGGTATGCGGCGGCAGCGGAGCATCGTCGCCACGCAGGCCGTTCGGCACAATCACGGCAGGGTGGCCGGAGAGGTTGGTCGCCGTCAGTTGCGGCCCGCCACTCGGCGTCACGATCACGTCCACATCGCGAAAGAGCACGGCCATCTTCTCAATCAGCACGGATCGTGCGCGCATCGCCTGCACATAGTCGACACCGCTGACCATACGAGCGACGCGGAAGGTGTTGGGCCAGTCGTTCGGGCTCTGCGCCGTGAGCAGCTTGTCGCGTCCACTGCGGGTGAGTTCGTCAAAGGCCGCGGCTGCCTCCACACTCAACACCGGCGTGACGGAACCGAATGGGAAGTCAGGCAGCTTCACCGGGATCAGCTTCACGCCTATGCCCCGCAACGAATTGAGCGCGGCACGGTCATAACGGTTGTCATAGATGCGACGCGCCAGCGCCTGCTCGCGCTGCAGCTTCTGCTGCGCAAGCTTCTCCGGCGTAAGCGCCTCCGCTTCGGGCTTGGTCGCGTCGGCATCCGGCGGATGAGCTATCGGCACATCGAACGCGCTCTCCAAAAAGCCGACGCGTAGCGAGAGCGGGTCGAAAGGCTGCACTGCTTCGAACGCCGCCTCACGGCACGCCGCATCGCGGCCGTCCGGCCCGTGGATCACGCTCATCACCAGCGCGGCGTCTTCCGCGCTACGGCAGAGCGGGCCGAGCTTATCCATGCTCCAGCTCAGCGCCATGGCACCCGTACGCGGCACAAAGCCGAAGGTTGGCCGGTAGCCCGTCACCCCACACCGCGTGCTCGGCGACGAGATGGAGCCAAGCGTCTCAGACCCGATCGCAAAGCCAACACAGCCCGCGCTTACCGCACTCGCCGAACCAGCGGAAGACCCGCTCGAACCCTGCTTCGGGTTCCACGGATTGCGCGTCTTGCCGCCGAACCAAACATCGCCCTGCGCCAACGCACCCAAGCTCAGCTTGGCGAGCAGCACTGCGCCTGCCGCGTCCAGCCGCTGCACGACAGTTGCATCCTCATCGAAATGTTGCGTCTCAAAGCCGCCTGCACCCCACGTTGTCGGATAGCCCTTCACCGCAAGCAGGTCTTTCGCGCCCCACGGAACACCGTGCAGTGGTCCGCGCCACTTACCCGCTGCGAGTTCCCTATCCGCCGCCCCAGCCTGCGCGAGCGCGCGGTCTTCAAGCAGCGTGATGACGAAGTGCAGCTTCGGGTCATAGCGCTTCAGGCGTGCGAGGTACAGCTTCGTCAGCTCGGTCGAAGTGACCTTGCGCGTCCGTAACAGCTCACCAAGCTGGCGTACCGTTGCGAACGCAAGCTTGTCGTCATTGCCGGCGATGCCCTGCGTACTCACAGGGGCGATGACGCCGCTGCCGTCGTTCGGTTCTGACGGAGGCAGGTTCAGCACCTGCTTCTTCTTCGCAGCATGCACGTCAGGCTTCTGCGGCATCGCAAAGCCAACCGGCCGCGGATCGAACACCACCGCAGGTGCAACCGCATTCGGCAGGTGCAGGGCGCGGATCGCTTCAAGCCCGTCGCGATTGCCGCTCACACCCTCAAGCATCATCTTGCGCTGCTCTGTCGTAAGCGTCAGCCCGGCGACGGCGAGCGCAGCCTCCAGCATCTCCACCGTAATCGGCGGCAGCTTTGACTTATCCTCTGCGGCTGCGCTCTGCCCCTCCGCCGCCGCAGCCATGCCAAGCACCACACCCGGCAGCAGGGACGACCCCACACCCGCCGCAGAGCAGCGCGCCAAAAACTCTCGCCTGTCAATCATGGGTTCACTGTACAGCGAGTCAGCAGGCCAGCAAGTCAGCTAGTGAGCTTCTTGCTCGGACCCACCACGAACATGGGTGCCCCCACCTTCGCCGCGCACTTTGCGGCTAAGGAGGGATCCGCAGACGTCTAACCAGCAGATGAAAAAGTATCTACTCGCCCTGCTTCTCATTGCCGCGACACTTCCAGCACAGACCAGACAAGTAGTCGGCTACTTCCCGCAGTGGGGTGTCTACAAGCGGCGCTACGTCGTGAAGGACCTCATCACCTCAGGCGCCATTAAGACCCTGACGCAGATCGACTACGCGCAGGCCAACATCAAGGACAACAGTTGCATCGTCGCCGACCCGCAGGCCGATACGAACATCCCCTTCACCGCAGACGACAGCGTCGATGGACAGGCCGACGCACCCGATGCGTCCCTGCGCGGCAACTTCCACCAGCTGCAGCTGCTGCGCACCCGCTACCCCAAGCTGCGCATGCTCATCTCCATCGAAGGCAAGCGCGAGCTCTTCGAAGACGCGGCTAAACCGGAGAACCGCGCCGCCTTCGTGCACTCGTGCGTGGCCCGCTTTCTGGAGGGCCACCTCACCCCCGGTGTCGAAGCGCCACGCCTCTTCGACGGCATCGATGTCGATTGGGAGTACCCCACGCCCGACCACGCGGAAGACTTCATCGCGCTGCTCGCCGAGTTTCGCCGGCAGATGAACGCGTTGCGGCCGGGCCTTACGCTCTCCATCGCCACCGGCGCCTCGCAGAAGAACACCGACGCGGTGGACTGGCGGCGCGCCTCACCCTACCTCGATCAGGTCGGCGTCATGACCTACGACTACCAGGGCCCGTGGAGCCACACCACCGGCTTCAATGCTCCGCTGCAATCCGCAAACCCGCGCGATGAGACCGTCAGCAGCACCATCGCCGCCTACCTTGCCGCCGGCGTTCCCGCACGCAAGGTGCTGCTCGGGCTGCCCTTCTACGCCTACCAGTGGCACGGCGTTGCCGCGGGCGCGACCAACGGCCTCAACCAGCACGGCGACAGCATCCGCGGCAATCTCACGCAGTCCACCGTAACGGCGCTGCTGGCCGCGAGCCCCGACGCGAAGCTCTACCGCGACCCCGCCTCGCAGGCACCGTGGATCTACGACGGCGACAACTTCCTCACCTTTGAAGACGCAACCAGCCTGCGCGCAAAAAACAACTACGCCGCCGAACAGAAACTCGGCGGCGTGATGATCTGGGAACTCTCCGGCGACACCGCCGACGCGCAGCTGTTAGGTGCGCTGTCCCATGCCGCAAAGCGGTGATTTGAGAGCAGACATAGTCAGGATTACGATCTTTTTTGTGAAAGTCCAGTACGACGCAGACAAAGACGTCATCAACCTGAAAAAGCATGGCGTCAGCCTACAGGCCGCAGAGAACTTCGACATGATCACTGCCTTGCTGGAGGTGGACGACCGGGAAGATTATGGCGAGCTTCGCTATAACGCTATCGGCTTCCTCTCTGCCGCGCTGTACTCGCTTACTTTTACAGTACGAGACGAAGAAATCCGGCCAATAAGTCTGCGGTGCGCGACTAAGATTGAGAGGAACCGCTATGCCGAAAACGTCTAAGCCCGATCAGGAAAACCCGGAATGGACAGAAGAGCGCATGCGCAAGGCTATGCGGTTCAGCGATCTCTCACCCGAGATGCAGAAGGTGCTTGCTCCAAACAAGCAGACGGAGTCTGCGACTGCGAAGAAATCAGTCTCCATCCAAGTTTCTTCAGATGTCTACGCGGCCTTGAAGGCAAGCGGACTTGGTTGGCAGGCCCGTGTCGATCAGGTGCTTCGGAAAGAGTTTCTTCCAGGGACTAAGAAGATCGCATAAGTGCGGAGCGAACCAACCAGCTAGATCGCCGCGCCACGATCCACGCCCGCAAGCCCTTCACTCATCCGTCGCGCGACCACCGGCAAGCCAAACAGCACACCACACACGGCAAGCGTCGAGAGCAGATCGTTGCGGTAGAACGGCAGCCCGGCCACGTAGCACGCAAGCAGCCCGCCAGGGTTCCTCGGGTACATCGTGCCGGAGAGCCACACCATGCCGTTGCTCAGCAGAAAGAATCCCGTGGACGAGCCAACGGCCGCACCCACAACACGCAGCGCTGTCCTCTGCCGGTGCAGCAAGAGCGAGCCGGAGCAGCAAACAGCCGCGTACCAGGCCCACGTCACCACGTAACTACGCAGGTGGAACGGGAAGCCGTAGACCACGCTCGTCAAATACCAGTCGGTCGCGGCGATCGCCAGCACCGCAAACGCCGCCTGCCAGCGCGTAGCTTTTCCGAGGCGCGATCCAAAGAAGAGCAAGCCGCCGCCCAGCGCCGTGACGCCCCATGCCGAGATGTGCAGCGCGTGTGGCAGGAGCCGGCTCAGCACGGCAAGGATCAGTACGACGTAAGCGACCATGCGCCATTGTTCCACAGCCGGTCAGCCATCCGGGGTGAAAGATTAGCGCTGAACCGCGCCGTCAAAGCTCTGCC
>CAXTJS010000097.1:7486-10230 GCA_964244605.1 uncultured Terriglobus sp.
GCACCACATGTCGCTGATCGTCGACCCACGCCTCACCCGTGAGCGGCGCATTGGTGCGGCCGCTGGAGCCCAGCGTGTCGTACAGGAAGCGGAGATCGCGAAAGCGCACAACGTGCAGCCGCTGTTCTGCGGGCGAGAGGTCAAGCTCCGGATGAATCTCCGCGGCAGAACCAATCTCCTCCACCTGCGGAAACTTCGACCAGTCCAGGTACACGCGCCCAAGCTGGCTGTGCTTCGCGGCAAGCGTCTGCAGCGTGGTCTCCGGCTTGTTGTAAGCCGCCTGCTCCAGCTCCATCACGCCCAGCCGCGTGTCGACGTAACCCGCCGTGAAGTTGTTGGGCGTTTCCACGACTACGTGCCATTTGAACGGATTCACGGGGTACGCGCTTGCCGAAATCTTCAGCGCACGCACGCCGGGCAGGTCCTGCGCCTCGGCGATGTGTACCGCCGTTGCGTGCAGGTTGTAACGCCACACCCACAGGCCCGCAATGGCAAGCAGTGCCGCAACAGCAAGCCCCTGCCCACGATAGCGCGGCCGCTTCACACCGATCTCCGAATCCGTGAGGCTGAAGACGAGCGGCAACAGCAGCGCCAGCGCGAGTAACAGCAGCAGCACCGGCTCCACAATGAAGACGAGCTCGCCCGCATACCAGCGCGGGTTCCACGGCGCAAACGGCCGCACGCCATAGTTGTTCGTCCAGTCCAAGAGGATGTGGCTCAGCAGCGCCAGCAGCGCCATGCCCCATAGCAGCCCAGGCCGCATCGGCGGCGAGTCCTGCTGCGAACGACGACGCCGGCCCCCGCGCCGCGTCCACGCCTTGCGCACATAGCCCCACGCATACATCAGCCCTACGACGAACAGCGCCTGCAGCGGAAGCGACCAGAACGCGTGCGTCCAGCCGCGATGGTGTTGAAAGTAGGTGATGGGTCCACCCAGCCGGTAGACGTAGTCCGCATCGGGCAGTTCCGCCGCGATGACGCAGGCCAGCGTCGCATGCCGCGCCCGCCTGGGGAAGCCGAGCGCCCGCGACAGGCACGCCCCCGTCAACATGTGGGTCACCGGCTCCATCACCCGAAGCATACATGCGACCCGCCGCAGAACGTGGTGGTACGAAGATGGGTGCCCCACCTTCGCGAGGCTAAGGTGGGATCCACGGCCCGGGTGCCCCATTCTTTCGCGGCTTCATCGCGAAAGGGTGGGGTCTATTCGTGCGACAGCACGAACCCGCTTTCGTTAGCCCGGCCTGAAGCTCTGAGGCGCTGCTTACCCCACCCTTCGCAAAGAGCGCGAAGAATGGGGCACCCACACCTGTGGCGCTACGAACGTGGGTGCCCCACCTTCGCGAAGCTAAGGTGGGATCCTCTGACGCTTACGCGACCGCATCCTAAACTGCAAAAGCCATGAGCAAGCACCAGACACCCGAGCAGGAAGCAGCCTCCCTCCGCACTGAAATCGAGCACCACGAGCACCTCTACTACGTGCTCGACGCGCCCACCATCACCGACGCGCAGTACGACAAGCTGATGAACCGCCTCAAGGCGATCGAGGCCGAGCACCCTGCCCTGCTCACGCCGGACAGCCCGACCCAGCGCGTCGGCGGCAAGCCGAAGGACGGCTTCGCCAAGGTCGGCCACTCGCGGCCCATGCTCTCGCTCGACAACGCCTACAACGAAGCCGAGTTTCGAGCCTGGACCGACCGCGTTGTCGACTCCCTGCACAGCTCCGACAGGCTCCAGTACGTCTGCGAGTACAAGCTGGACGGTCTCTCACTGGCCCTGCACTACGTGCCCGCGTCCAACGGCGGTGCGCGCCTCTTGCGCGGCCTTACCCGCGGCGACGGCACCACCGGCGAAGACGTCACCTCAAACGTGCGCACCATCCGCTCCATCCCACTCCTAATCTCTTCGGAGAAGCTGAAGGCCGCAGGCCTGCCGCAATCGTTCGAAGTACGCGGCGAGGTCGTCATGCCGCAGTCCGCCTTTGTGAAGATGAACCAGGAGCGCGAGGCCGCGGGCCAGTCCCCGGCAGCCAACCCGCGCAACGCAGCCGCAGGCACCATTCGCACCGTGGAGCCATCCATCGTCGCGCAGCGCCGCCTCGACTTCTACGCCTACTTCCTTCTAAATGGCAGCAGCCTAGCGAGCAGTGATCACCCAGCTAACAGCGATCAGCCTTCGAGCAGTAACAGGCTATCGAGCAGAGATGAAGCCCCGGACATTTCTTCGGAGGGGCCCGGCTTCAGCCGGGCCAATACATCCGAAGCGAAGGAAGGGGCTTTAGCCCCTGAGGGAAAGGCTGCCCCCGGCGACTTTCTCCTCCCTCAACAATCACAGGCGCTTGAAGCGCTCAAAGCCGCAGGCTTCCGCGCCAACCCAAGCACGCGCACCGTCAGCACCGTGGACGAGGTGCTAGCCTTCATCGCCGAGGCGGAGACCACGCGCGACGACCTCGGCTATGAGATCGACGGCATCGTCATCAAGGTCAACGCCATCGCGCAGCAGCGCCGGCTCGGCTTCACCGGCAAGGCCCCGCGCTGGGCCATCGCCTACAAGTTCCCCGCGCGCGGCGCGATTACGCGCCTCAATGACGTGCTCTTCCAGGTAGGCCGCACCGGCAAGCTCACGCCCGTCGCGGCGCTTGAGCCCGTGCCCATCGGCGGCATCACCGTCGCTCGCGCCACGCTGCACAACCCGGACGAGATCGCCCGGCTCGGCGTACGCATTGGCGACTATGTGGCGGTCGA
>CAXTJS010000098.1:0-6086 GCA_964244605.1 uncultured Terriglobus sp.
CCCGAGATACGAGAGGTCGGCGCGGTAATGCTCCTCTGCGGGCACGGGATGGTGGGCAAACGGGTCTACCCATCCATACAGCGGCGCGACACGCTTTGCACCGAGCCGGCTCTGCAGCTCTGTCAACGCGCGGCCACCGGTGTAGCTCAGGACCAAATCGAAATCGACCAAGCCCCGCTCTGGCAGGTAGTCCGGATGCTTGCCAGACTGCAAGGCATCGAGCGTGACCGGGGTGTCGAGATCATAGAAGATCTTCAGCGCGGCACGCGATTGCAGCAGCATCTCGGCGACTGCGGCACCCTCGGGGCAGTAGCTGGTGCAGATCGCCAGGTCGGCATAGTTCAAGGCGCGTTCCGCCTCGGCCCGTACGGAAGCGAAGTCGTCATAGAGCCGCAGCGCGCCACCGCCAGGCAGCTCATGCAGGTCGCGAGCGTCCGCGTAATACTGCACATCTTTCTCAAAGAAGGTGACCCGGTGACCGGCCGCTGCCAACGCCCGGATCAGCCCGCGCCAGAGCGTTGCGTGCCCGTTGCCCCACGACGAACTCACCGTGAGTCCAAAGATGACGATGTTCAGGCCCGGCAAACGCTTCTCCCTAAATCTCTTCGATCAAAGACAAGATGAGCCCGGTCATCAACCGGGCTCATCTGCTTGCATGACGTTTGCTTCAGGAGCGTGCGAATGAGGCACGCCCAACGCTAGCGCCGGCTGGTCTTCTTCGCGGCTGCCTTGGTCGCCGGCTTGTTCGGTCCGCGCCCGCCCTGGTAGCCCTTGCTGCCGGATGATTTTGCCACAGACTTCTTTGCCGCGACCTTCTTGGCCGGCGCTTTCTTCGCGACTGTCTTCTTAGCGGGTGCTTTCTTGGCAACCGTCTTCTTCGCAGCCGTCTTGCTAGACGAGTTTTTCGCCGCCGCCTTCGTGGCCGGCTTGTTCGGACCGCGGCCGCCCTGATAGCCCTTGCTGCCAGTGGACTTGGCCGCAGTTTTCTTAGCAGGAGCCGCAGTCTTCTTGGCAGGAGCCTTTGGAGTGCTCTTCTTGGCTGGTGTCTTCTTTGCGGGCGTCTTTGCCGGTGCAGCCTTCTTCGCTGCTGTCTTCGTTGCGGTCTTCTTCGCGCTCGTGGATTTGCTGCCGGTCGACGCGGACTTCTTCGCGCTCTCTGAAATGTTTTCGGGCTTCACGAACTTGTAGAAGTTGCTCTCGGCACCTTCGGCAGTGACCTCCTGGTAGACCATGGCAAGACCGCTCTTGTCGAACTTCTCGAAGAAGGGCTCCCAGTCGATCTCCTGCAGATTTGCATCGTTTGCGTTGGGAGCATCCGGGAACTCGAGCCGAATGATACCCGCCTCACCGTCCTGCTCGGTGCTGGCTACGTCTGCGGGTTTGCCGCCCCGCTTCTCTGCCCACTGACGGATCTCGTCGTGGTCTTGCGTCGTTCTAGAAAGCGCCATCCTATTCACCCTTGGGTACAGCATCTGGAGCGGTGCTGCACAGGATGTGCAGCGTTGTTCACTCTGATGGTGCATCGTGCCATTGTGCTGTCTCACATGGCAAGAGCTTTTCTGCGGGTGTCGCACGGCCTTACACAGCGCGATGAGAAGGCGCGTTGCACGAAGCCAGACGCGCCGACTGCTCAATCACTAAGCAGTGCGCAATGCCAGATAACGCTCCGTCACAAAGTCCCAATCGATCACGTTGTAAAACGCCGCAACGTATTCCGGCCGGCGGTTTTGGTACTTCAGGTAGTAGGCGTGTTCCCACACGTCGATGCCGAAGACGCGGTACAAACCGGCGTCGGCGGGCGTGTCCTGGTTCGGTGTTGCGACGACCTGCAGTTCCCCGCCCGGCTTCATCGCCAGCCACGCCCAGCCACTGCCGAACTGGCTCACTGCCGCCTTGGTGAAGGCGGTCTGGAAGTTGCTGTAGCTGCCGAAGCTCTTGTCGAGCGCCTTGCCCAACTCTGCCTTCGGCACCGCGCCATTGTTCTTCTTCAGCGACGGCCAGAAGAGGCAATGGTTCGCATGCCCGCCGCCCTGGTTGCGGACAGCCTGCCGCTTCTCCTCAGGCACCGCGCTCAGCTTCGTGACGAGCAGTTCCACGGGCATGGCGCTTAGCTTCGGGTCGTCGCCGATCGCCTTGACCAGGTTGTCCACGTAGGCCTTGTGGTGCTTGTCGTGGTGGAGGGACATCGTCTGCGCGTCGATGTAGGGCTCCAGCGCATCGGGCGCGTAGCCGAGCGGCGGCAGTTCGCTGATCTTGTGCATCGCCATGGCGACGCTCGCCTCCGCAGCCCAGATCGCTGAGGGCGTCAGCGCCAACGCACCGGCTGCCAATCCAGATGCCTTTACAAACTCACGACGACTCGCCATAACCCACACCTCACCTTTGCGGCTACTGGCCGCTGATTTCGTCCGCCAGCTTCTCAATGTACGCCGCCTCGTTGTTCAAGGCGTCGCATAAGACCGTCATCTGCTGCTTCGCTTCGTCGTAGCGCCCGTCTTCGAGCGCCTCGCGAACGCCCGGCAGCGTGCTGGCACCGTAGCCGGTGTAGGTTCCCGGTGCGTAGATCAGGTGTTTGGTCCAAGGCCGGCCCGGCAGTCCGTCTGCCGCGATGAGTGGACGCTCGGCGGTGGCGAGTGCATTGTTCAGCGCCACACGCTTCGCTGCGGGCAGATCGGCGGCCTTTTCCTTTACGGCGGAGTAGTGCGTGGCAGCCGCGTCCAGCTTGGCCATCGCCGCATCCAGCGCGGAGAAATCCATCGCCGGCGGAACCGGCAGCGCTGGCGGCAACTGCATCGGTGTCTTGGGATCGTCGGCGAGTGCGAAGCTGCCGTTCTTCAGCCCACGGTTGCGGCGCTCGGCATCGCCCTGCATCTGCTTCAGCTCGGCCTTCAGGTTGTCGGCATAGCCCTTCACCGTGAGCGACAGCTCCGTGAAGTTCAGCGGCATCACGTCGGCATCGGCGATGCGCATCACGATGGTGCCGGCCGTCTGCGCAAAGAGCTTGCCGTAGACCTCTTCCTTGTCGGCAAAGGTGTCCCAGTGCCACGGCGTGTCGTAGGCCGAGTGGTAGGTGCCGCCGCGGTCTTCCCCGCCGAACGCGATGTTGATGGAGGCCACGCCGAGGTGGTCGACGAAGCCCGCGTAATCGGAGCCGCTGCCCGCCGGTCCTAACTCGATCGTCGCCCGGTCGCCACCTTCACCGCGCGCTGCGCCACGGCCACGCCCGGCAGCCTGCGCCGCCTTCTGCCGCTGCCAGACGGAGACCTTTGTCTCGGGGTCGACCATCTCCTTCGTCACGTCGTTCACAAGCAGCTCGTAGCTTTGCGAGCCTTGCGCGCCGAAGAGACCGCGTCCGTTCTCGTCAGAGTTGATGTAGATCGCCCCGTGCTTCGTGAGTTCATCAGCATGCTTCTCGGCCCACTCGGTGGAACCAAGCAGCCCCGGCTCCTCGCCATCCCACGCGGTGTAGACGAGCGTGCGCTTCGGCTTCCAGCCCTGCTTCACCAGCTCGCCCAACGAGCGCGCCTCCTCCAAGAGGGCGGACTGGCCGCTGATCGGGTCGTCCGCGCCATTGACCCAGCCGTCGTAGTGGTTACCGCGCACGATCCAGGTGTCCGGCTCCTCAGACCCTTTCAGCATTGCGACGACATCGAGCACCGGCTTGGTGCCCCAGTCCGACTCGACCTTCAGGTGCGTCTTGGCCACGCTCGGGCCGAACTTGTAGGTCATCGGCAGCGCGCCGCGCCATGTAGCCGGAACGGCACGGCCCTCAAGCGAGGCAAGCAGCGGCTGCGCATCGCCCCACGCAATCGGGATCGTGGGAATTGGCATGATGACCTTTGCTTCTGCGATAGCAAGACGCTTGGCGCCCGGCACCGACGCGAAACCCGGCGTCAGCGGATCGCCCGCGTACAGCGTCGTGTCCGCAACGCTGCCGCGCTGCACGCCCCACTGCGGCCGCATGGGTCCCTGCGGAATCGTGTCGCCCACGCCGTAGCCGTCGTCTGCCGGGTCGGAATAGATGATGCAGCCCACCGCGCCGTGCATCGCCGCGAGCTTCGGCTTCAGACCGCGCCAGCCGCCGCCGTAGCGTGCGATCACGATCGCGCCCTTGACGCTGACGCCGTTGCGGTCGAGCTCCTCGTAGTCCGACTTCATGCCGTAGTTCACGTAGACGAGCGGCGCAGTCACATCGCCATCGGCGGCGTAGATGTTGTAGGGCGGCATCGCCGGGCTCTTGTCGTGCGTGTAGGGGTCTTCCGGGATCTCCGGCTCCATTAGCCGGGCCTTGTAGGGCTTCGCGCCGGTGAGCTCCAGCACGCGCGTCTTCGGCGTTGGGTAGAGCACATCGAACTGCTCGATCTTGGCGTCCCAGCCCCAGCTCTTGTAGTGCTCCACCAGCCACTCGGCATTGGCACGCTGCGCGGCGGAGCCGACGTTGTGCGGATGCGCCGCGAGCACGTGCATGTTGTCGCTAATACGCTTGCCCTCGGGCAGCGCCCGGAACTTCGACTCCGAGGTGCGCTCCGTCGCTGAAGTTGCGGCGGTAAAGCCCTGCATAGGCTTTGCTGTGTCCACGGAGACGGCCTGCTGCGCGAGCGAGGTCAATGGTGCAAGGGCGAGCGAAGCAACTACGGGCAAAACAGCCAGACGGCGCATCAGGTCTCCAGGCAGGTACACAAGATTTTGCGGTAGTTCAGTTATAACCGCAGCGCGCATTCTTCTCGCGAAGCGGAACGCGCACCGGCTGCGTCCAATCTCAGACCGAAGTTGTCGCAGTTACAGTAGACTCAGGTCAGAAGCCCGGTGCCCTCACGCCGTGCTTCAGGAGCAGTCGTTGCACCTTGCGGAACTGAACCCAGGACAAAGAGCCATCGTCACCGGCGTGGCGCAGGGCGAGGCTTTTTGCCAGCTCTGCGGGCTGGGCGTGATCGCCGGTGCCGAGGTGGAGGTGGTCCGCCAGCTCTCAAGGCGAAGCATGCTGATCGTGCGCGTGGACGGCAGCGACGTGGCCCTGCGCGACGGCACCGCAACGACGATCAAAGTGCGACCCGAATGAGTGGACGCTACAACACCATCGGCCTGGTCGGGCCGCCGAACGTCGGCAAGTCGACCCTGTTCAACCGGCTCACCGGTTTGCGCCAAAAGGTTTCCAATTACTCCGGCGTCACGGTGGAGCACCGCAGCGGCACGCTGCGCCGGTCGGGCCAGACCGTCATCGACCTGCCTGGTGTCTGGACACTCACACCGTCCTCCGAAGACCAGCGCATTGCCGTGTCGGTACTGCGTGGCGAGGGGGAGAACCTGCCGCGACTCGACGCCGTTCTGCTGGTCGTAGACGGCACGCAGTTTCACAAATACAGCATGCTCATCGGCGAGGTAATCGCCTGCAAGCTGCCGACGATGCTGCTCATCAACATGGCCGACGAGTTGGAGCAGCGCAAAGGCTTCATCGATCCCCTTGCGATCGCGCGCGAGCTGCACACGCCCACCGCGCTCATCAGCGCGGCACGCGGCACGGGCATGGATGCCATCGAGCACTGGCTCGCGAACGACGCCACCGCGCCGAGCCTTCTGCCCGTGCTGCAGAAAGGCGGCAACGCCGCTGCGTGTGCGCCGAACTGCAACTCACTCACCGCGGCGGGCGCCTATCGCCGGCCGGAGCACTCGAAGTTCACCCGCGCCGTCGACCGCTGGGCGTTGCACCCGGTCGGGGGACCGATCCTTTGCCTTGCGTTTCTCCTGATGGCGTTTCAGCTCATCTTCCGCCTCGCCTACCCTGCGGGCCAGTGGCTCACCAACTGGCTTGGCGTGATCGGCACGAAGGCAGGCAATGTGCTACCGGACAACATCCTGCGTGCCATTGTGGTCGACGGCGTTTGGAACGGTGTCGCCTCGATCGTCGGCTTCCTGCCGCAGATCCTCTGCCTTTTCATGGTCATCACGATCCTGGAGGACAGCGGCTACATGGCGCGTGCGGCCGTGATCGCGGACCGCACCATGGGTCGCGTCGGCTTGAATGGCCGGTCGTTGTCGCCGCGCTCCTGACGATCCTGCTCTGGGCGATGCGGGGGCCGCTGTTCCAT
>CAXTJS010000098.1:6096-10149 GCA_964244605.1 uncultured Terriglobus sp.
CTGCCGCTGCTGTCGGCGTATGCGTGTGCCGTACCTGCGATCATGGCGACGCGCGCGATCCCATCCAAGCGCGACAGGCTTGCGACGATTCTCATCGCGCCGTTTATGACCTGCTCGGCGCGCCTGCCGGTCTATGCGCTGCTCATCGCTGCCTTCATTCCGGCACAGAAGCTACTCGGCAACCTGCTCGGGCTGCAGGCAGCGGTGATGATGCTGCTCTACCTTGTCGGTCTGCTTGCGGCGCTGTTTACGGCGTGGCTCTTGCGCTCGTCCGTGATGAAGGGCCAGGCGTCGATGTTCGCAATCGAACTGCCCAACTACCGCATGCCGCGCCTGCGCACCATCGCGCTTGCCATCGTGGACCGCAGCAAGGTCTTCCTCAAGCAGGTGGCGACCGTCATCCTGGTGCTGAATCTGGTGATCTGGTTTCTCGCGCATCTGCCGCTGCAGCACGGCCATGCCGGTGATGTAGGCTCCAGCTATCTTGCCCGGCTGGGCGACCTGATCCAGCCGCTGCTGCACCCGCTGGGGCTGAACCGCGCTGTCGGGATCTCGCTACTTACCGCTTTTGTTGCGCGAGAGAGCGTCGTCTCCACGCTGTCGACGCTCTACAACTCCGTGCATCCGGGCGATGCGTTGCGTGCGGAGATCGGCCTTGCCGGCGCGCTCGCGCTGCTGGTCTTTTTCGCGCTCGCCATGCAGTGCACGGCAACGCTCGCCGTCGTGCGCCGCGAGACGAACAGCTGGACATGGCCGATGCTGCAACTCGGCTACATGACAGTGCTCGCCTACGGTGCGGCGTTCGCCACCTATCGGCTCGCGCTAATGCTGCACCTTTAACACCGAAGCTGTTTACTTGCTGATAACGAGAGCGTTGGCGGAAGGCTAACTAGCTCATTTTGTGCAGAGTTGCCCGTGCATCCCGTGACACATTGGCACGAATCACACTCGGTACGCTTGAGGTGTTCGCGATGGCTCGTCCGTACTGGTCCGGTTCCATTCAGATTTCACTGGTGTCGTTTGGGGTCAAGTTCTTCGTCGCTACGGAGTACAAGAGCGACATTCGCTTCCACCAGATCAGCCGCTCTACGGGAGAACGCGTGCGGCACCAGAAGGTCTTGCAGTCCGCCGTGGACAACGGCGCGCCCGAGGGCGGTGATGACGCGGCACCGACCGTCGGCAAGGACGACATCGTCAAGGGTTACGAGTACGCCAAAGGGCAGTACGTGATGATCGAGCCCAGCGAGATTGCCAACCTGCGCGTGCCCTCGAAGCACTCCATCGCGGTGGAGCAGTTCGTGAACGAGAGCGATATCGACCCCGCCTACTTCGAGAAGCCCTACTTCGTCACACCCGACGGCGACAACCAGACCGAGGCCTTCGCTGTGGTGCGCAAAGCATTGAAGGATGCCAAGAAAGTCGGCATCGGCAAGATCTCCTTCAGCGGCCGCGAGCACGTCGTCGCCCTTAAGGCGAATGACGATGACGAGAAGCCCGGCCTGATGGCCTACACGCTCCGTTACCCAGAAGAGTTGCGCAGCCCGTCGGAGTACTTCAGCGACATCAAGCACGTGGAGATTGACGAGGACCAACTCGACCTGGCCGAGCAACTGATCAAGCGCAAGACCGCAAAGTTCGACCCGAAGAAGTACAAGGACGGCTACGAGATCGCGCTACGTGAACTGGTCGAAGCCAAGGTGAACAACCAACCCGTGCCGCAGGATGAGCCGCAGCCCAAGCGCGCCAAGGTCATCAACCTCATGGATGCGCTGCGCAGCAGTCTTCAGGCGCAAGCCTCCAACGCAGAAGCGGATGAGCCGGAAGAAGCGCCTGCGCCGAAGAAGGCAGCCCGCAGCGAGAAGAAAGCCGACGCGGCAAAGCCCGGCCCCACGCTGGTGAGGTCTGCCGCGAAGAAGGCGGCTGCAAAGCCCGCCACCGCAGCCAAGAGCGCGGCACCACGCCGCAAGACCGCCTAGACTCAACCGCATGGCAACGAGCAAACGCGCTTCGAAGACCTCGGCTACAAAGCCGGCCAAGGCGGATGAGCGCGCAGCAAAGGCAGGCGACGAGGTGGACGCACAGCTCGCGCGCTATCAGTCCATGCGCGACTTCGGCGTGACGGCCGAACCGAGCGGCGGCTCCAAGTCCAAAAGTAAGGTAGCGCCGCCTTCCGCAGGCCTGCCGTTTGTCATCCAGAAGCACGCTGCGACGCGGCTGCACTACGACTTTCGTCTGGGCTGGCGTGGCGTGCTGAAGAGCTGGGCTGTTGCGAAAGGCCCCAGCTACAACGTACACGACCGCCGGCTGGCCGTCGAGGTCGAAGATCACCCTATGGAATACGGCGGCTTTGAGGGCATCATCCCGCGTGGGCAATACGGCGGCGGCACGGTGATGGTATGGGACCAGGGAACCTGGGAGCCGCAGGTCGATGTGGATGAGGGTCTGCGTAAGGGCAATTTGAAGCTGCTGCTCTCAGGCACCAAGATGCACGGCCATTGGGCGCTCGTCCGCATGGGCGGCAAGGCCGCGCACGAAGGCAAACCCAACTGGCTGCTGATCAAGGAGCATGACGAGTTCGAGCGTGCCGACGATGCCCCGTGCATCACGGACGAGTCGCCGGACTCAGCCGTAACCGGTCGCTCGCTTGAGGAGATTGCGACGGCGGAGACGCACGTGTGGAACTCGAAGGAGACTGCGGGCGAGGGCCAGGCCTGGTACCGGCAGCGTGCGCGTGATGCGGATTCCGTAACGAAACGGCCCGCAGCTAGGAAGACTGTCGCGCGCACGCCAGCGAAGACCACCTCAGTCGACACCGACCTTGCCGGCCTGCCGAAAGAATCGCTGCCGGAGTTCATCAAGCCGCAGCTTGCGAGCGAGGTCGAGGCACCTCCGAGCCGCGGCGAGTGGCTACATGAGCTCAAGCTGGACGGCTATCGCATCCAGGCACGCTTGCGCGGCAAGAGCGTGCAATTGCTCACGCGCACAGGCCTGGACTGGACGCATCGCATCAAGCCGATCCAAGCCGCACTCACGCCGCTACAAGTTGAGAGCGCGTTGATCGATGGCGAAGTTGTGGTGCTGGATGAGCGTGGCGTCTCGTCATTCGCAAAGCTGCAGGCTTCGTTTGAAAAGGGTGAGACGCACCCGCTCACGTACTTTGCCTTCGACCTGCTGCACCTCAACGGCCACAGCACGCGTGATCTGCCGCTGAAGCAGCGTAAGGAATTGCTAAAGCAGGTCATCGGTGACGACACGGAGGAGCTGCGCCTCTCAGAAGACCTGGACGCCGATGGCGAAGCCGTCTTCCACGCGGCCTGCGAGCTGCACGCTGAGGGCATCATCTCGAAGAAAGCCGATGCGAAGTACAGCTCCGGGCGCGGCCACACCTGGGTCAAGTCGAAGTGCCTGCACGAGCAGGAGTTCGTCGTCGGCGGCTTCAGCGATCTCTCAAATGGCACGCGCGGTATTGGTTCCCTGCTGCTCGGCTACTACGACGATACGGGCAAGCTGATCTACGCGGGCAAAACCGGCACTGGCTTTACGCAGAAGATCCATCGCATGCTGCGGGACAAGGTTGAGGCAATCGAACAAAAGACCTGCCCGTTCGCAAAAATTCCGAACGAAGCTCGGCGCGGTGCTCACTGGGTGAGGCCCGAGCTTATTGTGCAGGTGCGCTTCGCGACCTGGACTGCGGAGAACCAGCTACGCCACGCGGCTTACCTCGGATTGCGTGAGGACAAGCCGGCGAAAGAGGTCCGCAAGGAAGAGGCGGCACCCACGCCGAAGCGCTCAAAGGCTGGCGGCCCGGAAGCTGAGGCGGATGCAGCAAAGCATATCCCTCCGCTTCGCTCCGGGACGAGAAACAAGAGGGAGCTGAAGGCTGGTTCGGAGCCTGTTGCAGACGAGTCGGCGGCGCCACTCCCTACGCCCAAGGTGCGGCTGACGCATCCGCAGAAGGTCGTCGACCCGGAGTCGGGTACGACCAAGGAGCAGCTTGCGCAGTACCTCCTCGCCGTTGCCGACGCGATGCTGCCGCACATCGCGGACCGGCCA
>CAXTJS010000099.1:0-10144 GCA_964244605.1 uncultured Terriglobus sp.
GCCAGAGTGACTAGTTTTCGACGTATGCCGTGTCGAGCGAGATGTAGCTGTCGAAGGAAGGGTCCTGCCGTGCTTCTACCTGCCACAAGCCGGTGATGCCGGGCAGCACGTCAAGCCGGCGCAGGTGTGAGAGGTCATACTGCTGCACCTCAGAGGCGACCGGCGGGCGCGGTCCGACCAGGCTCATGTCGCCCCGCAGCACGTTCAGAAACTGCGGCAGTTCATCAAGCGAGTACTTGCGCAAGAGGCGGCCGATACGGGTAACGCGCGGATCGTTTGCGACCTTGAACAGGATGCCGTCACGTTCGTTCAGATGACCCATGCTGTTGCGCATCGCGTCCGCATCCGGGATCATGGTGCGGAACTTGTAACAGCAGAACGTGCGGCCCTTTCGGCCAACGCGGTTGGCGCGATAGAAAACAGGTCCCGCTGAGTCGAGCCGCACTGCGAGCGCAATTAAGATCACCACCGGTGCAAGCAGAAGGAGCGAAAGCGTTGACACGCTGAGATCGAGCGCGCGCTTCATCATGAAGCCGCCCATCGGCAATTCGCGCCGGTGCAGCGGGATCGTGGGAAATTGCCCGATGTATTCCACCGTGGCGTTCCACGCCAGGCCGTCGTACAGATCAGGCACAACGCGAACATCGATGCCGTAGCTGCGCGCCTCTGCGACGAGGCCGATCACCGTCTGCTTTTCGGCCGGTACGGAGATAAAAATTTCATCGACAAACAGGGCACGCGCGAGCGCAAGGCAGCTCTGCACGTTGCCGATAATGTCGGGCTCGCCAGACTCCTGTTCAGCATCGGTCATGGCGATAAAGCCCTTGAAGCGGAAGCCGAGATAGCGCAACGACTCCAGGTGGTTGCGCAATGCCTGCGCAACGCGGCCGGAGCCGATGATGAGCACATTGCGTGTGTCGACGCCATCGCGGTAGCGGCTGTAGACCAGCGACCGCCACAGAGCACGGCGCGCGCAAAGCATCGCCCCGGTCAGCATGACCGACAGCATGACGACGATGCGCGAGACCTGCTCCCCACGCGAGAGATAGATGGTGCCGCAGAGAATCAGGCCGGCAATCAGCGTGGCCTGGATGGTCATGCGCTGCTCGTTTAAGCCACTGCGGTTCTGAATCGCTCCGTAGATGCCGTAAGACCCGGTGAAGAACACCAGGCAAAGCGCGAACCAGGCGAGGTAGATACCGAAGATGCCCCACAGATCGCCAAAGATCGCGGATGGGTACAGTGCACCGCTGCTCTCTGCCACGTCACTGCGGAAGCGCAGCGCAATCAGCCCCGCCAAGAGCGTTGTGAGCACATCCAGCGCCGCCCAGACCGTGTTCGTAACCGTAGGCCGACCCTGCCGCCGCTTGCCGGTACGCGGCACGGCCCTGCGCTCGCGTGCGGGCATGAAGCCGATCTGTTGTGCCACTTCCCGCGTAGACATCGTCACCAGCCAAGCATCCTGGGGAGCACAGGCTCACCTCGTGCGGCCCCCACAAACCATCCTGTCAAGCCAAAGCAGACCTACTCAACCCGCAGGAGCGATGCTCACCTATGTCTTTCAGTGACCCTGAGGATAACGAAAAGTTCCAGGTAAAGCCTTCAATTCTGCGTGAAGAGGAATCAAGCTGGGAGCAGTAGTTCATCCATCGCCAGGAACTCCTTCAGCACCGGGTCGCTGGACTTCTCCATCTCTTCCATCGTGCCGAAGAACAGGGCGTTGCCCTCGTGGAGAAACAAGACGCGGTCGGCGAGCTTCTTCGCGAAGCGCATGTCGTGCGTCACCACAATGCTGGTCAGGTGCAGTTGCCGCTTGAGCCGCTCAATCAGGTCGCCCAGCAGGTGGCCCATCAGCGGATCGACCATCGTGGTCGGCTCGTCGTACAGGATCGCCTCCGGCTGCGAGGCAAGCGCGCGCGCGATGGCGATCGACCGCTTCATGCCGGTGGAAAGGTCGCTCGGCAAGAGATCGTCCATACCGGCAACACCCACCATCTCAAGCAGACCTTTCACCACCTGCCGTATCTGGCTGTCGTCAAGCTCGCCTTTTTCGCGCAGGGGAAACGCGACATTCTCACCGACGCTGAACGAGTCAAACAGGGCACCGTTCTGAAACACCATCGTGACCTTGCGGCGTATCGGCTGCATTTGCGCTTCGGTAAAACCGGCAATCTCCTCCCCGGCAACCTTGATGGAACCGGAGTCTGGCTTCAGGAAGCCCATGAGCATCTGCAACGACACCGACTTTCCCACACCCGACCGGCCAAGGATGCAGAGCGTTTCGCCATGCTTTACGCAGAAGCTCACGCCCTGCAGGACCTTGAAATCACCAAAGGACTTGAAGACGTTGTCAAAGGAGATGTAGCTGCTGTTCGGCTGCGCGTCGTTCGACTGCTCGTTCTGCTCGGCGGCTTCGGCGATGAAGTCGCCAACCTGGCCCGCCACGTCCTGCGAAACCTCTTCGATCAGCGGCTTGTTCAGCGCCTCTTCGTCCACGACCACGGGCTGTGCGACGACATGCGGATCACCCTCCGGATAGAGCTGCGGCAGCGGCTGTTCCTGCGCGGCATCACTCTTGTCGCCGGCATCGTTGCTTCCGCCCGTCTGCGCTGTTCCGCTGGCGTCGGCGGCGGACCCATGCTGGTTTCCGTGCGAGGCGTCTTGCTGGTCCGTCGCCGGCTTGGGCTTTTCCTGCTCGTTATCCATGCGCTTGTTTGGATGCGGCTGCCGCGTTTTGGTTCGACGCTTCGAGCTCCGCGCGAGCGCGATGGAGGTCTTCCGGTGTGTTCAGGTTGCGAAACCATGCTTCCGTATGCGCACTCTCCTGCACGTCGAACGCAAGAAGCGGCGCAGAGCCTAGGTCGGTCAGCGCGCTGCTCACAACGCTGAGCAGCTTGCGCTCTCCCTGCGCGACGCGAGACGCAACGGCAGCGGAAAGATCGCGTCGCAACAGCATCGGCACCGGCTGCATGTCTCTTCCAAGCCGCATGCAGGATGCGGCTGCATTGCCGGCGACTACGGTTTCGACCCAACCGCATAGCAAACTTACTTGCAGAAAGGGCTGGTCAACCGCAAGCAGCAGCACCCAGGGCGTGTGGGCGTCGGCGAGTGCGGCGGCAACTCCCGCTGCTGGTCCGGCAGCAGCAACGGCATCGGGCACGATGCGCCCTGCCCTTTGCAGAAGTTGCAGCCGGTCGGGCGAGCTTGCGCTGCCGCTCAGGACGGCGACGTCCGCGCAGACCTGTCGCAGCGCAGCGGCCGCATGCTCCACCCAGCTTCGGCCACCCATGCGGAGCAGGGCCTTGTCGCGGCCCATGCGAGAGCTTGCACCGCCGGCGAGCACGTAGCCGGTCACCTCAGCGTTCGGGAAGGTCATGCCAGCGCTACTCCCCGGCAAGCACCAGAAAGCGGATGATCGACTCGATGCCGCGGTAGAAGTTCGCCAAGTGGAACTTCTCATTTGGCGCATGCAGATTGTCATCGGGCAGGCCGAAGCCCATGAGCAAAGTAGGAATGTGAAGGTGCCGCTGGAAGTCACCCACGATCGGGATGGAGCCACCGCCGCGTACGAAGACGGTGTCCTTACCGAAGACGGCATACATGGCATCGGTTGCGAAGCGCACGAACGGATTGTCCGTTCCCACGACAACGGGATCACCGGAGTGGATCAGGCGTACTTCGACAGTAACGCCAGCGGGCGCAATCTGCTGCACGTAAGCCTGCAACTTTGCAAAGGTGGCCTGCGGCTCCATTCCGGGCACCAGGCGCATGGAAAGCTTTGCAAGGGCCTTCGCCGGGATAACCGTCTTCGCGCCGGCGCCGGTAAAGCCGCCGGGCATGCCATGCACCTCAAGCGTGGGCCTTGCCCAGATACGTTCCAGGACGGAGAAGCCCGGCTCCCCCACCAACTCGGTGGAGCCAACCTCGTGCTCGCGGTACTCCTCTTCGTCAAACGGCAGAGCCTTCCAGGCAGCCAGTTCGGCGGCCGTGGGTGCCTCGGCCCCATCGAGCAGGTCTGGGATCAGGATGCGACCGTCTCGATCTTTGAGGCCGGCGATAATCTGCGCGAGCGCAATGAAGGGATTCGGCGCAGCGCCGCCGTACATGCCGCTATGCAGGTCCGTGCGCGCGCCATGCACCTCAACCTCGGTGTAGATCATGCCGCGCAGGCCGACGCAGAGTGTGGGCAGATCTGGCGCGAACATGTCGGTGTCGCTCACCAGGGCCACGTCCGCTTTCAGCTGCTCAAGATGCTCGCGAAGGTACGTTGCGATTGCTTCGCCACCGACTTCCTCCTCGCCTTCCGCGATGAGCCTGATGTTTACAGGCAGGCCGCTACCCTGCTGCAGTAATGCCTGCAGCGCTTTTACGTGCATCCACAACTGGCCCTTATCGTCTACCGCGCCGCGCGCGTAGATGTTGCCGTTGCGCACCTCCGGCTCAAACGGCGGTGAGGTCCACTCGTCCAGCGGGTCGGGCGGCTGCACGTCGTAGTGGCCGTAGCAGAGCACCGTCGGCTTGCCAGGCGCGTGCAGGTGGTCCGCGTAGACGAGCGGGTGCCCGGCCGTTTCAATCAGGCGCACATGCTCCATGCCGATGCGTTGCAACTCGTCGCGCAGGAACTCGGCAGCGCGACGCACGTCATATGCGTGATCGGGCAGGGTCGAGATCGACGGGATGCGAAGAAAGCTCCTCAGCTCATCAAGCGCGGCTTCCCTGTTTCCTTCTGCAAAGGCGAGCGCCTCATCCAACATCTTCCTGCTCCCGGTCTGATCTGCGCCTCTAGTGCTGAGGCGTGGTCACTCTGAGCATAGAGGAATAGCCAGACACCTTAGTAGCGCCGAAAAGCGCGAGAGGCCAGCGTGAACGTGTTCCCATCTGCGCCCGGGTTGTGGATGCTGATGTTCGCGTCCGACAGGTGCTGGTAGCGGTAGCCCAATGACATCACGATGTGCCCCGCCGTGAAGAGGTTTACGCCTCCACCAAAGCCGATGGCGTACATGAGTCGAAATTCTTACGTTGCGGCAGGACCACGTCTCCTGCTGCACAGGCAGCCTACTCCGGTAGAATCGGCTCGTGCTCAACCTCCAGGCCATCGCTCTCGCGCTGTTTGCGGAACCCCATGGTCTCGGGCACTACTGGCGCACGCATTATGCCCAGCGCAACTTTCAAGGCATGTACCGCTGGAACAGCTTCGATATCTGGCTGCTGATTCCCTACTTCCTCGTCATGCTGATCCTAGCGTTCTATGGCATTCACCGCTATCAGCTGGTGTGGCTCTACTACCGCAATCGCAAGAAGGCCTCGCGATCCGGCGCGCCAGTGCAGACGTTTGCTGAGGCGGACCTGCCGTTCGTCACCATTCAGTTGCCGATCTACAACGAGCAGTTCGTCATCGACCGCCTGGTCGACGCGTGCTGCCGCATCGACTACCCTCGCGACCGCTTCGAGATCCAGGTGCTCGACGACTCCACTGACGAGACCGAGCAGGTGGCTGCCGAGATCGTGCGTCGCTACGCTGAGGGGGAGCACGGCCTGCCGCCGCAGCCGATCTTCTACCTGCATCGTGCAGACCGGCACGGCTACAAGGCGGGTGCGCTCGATGCGGGCCTGCAATCCGCACGCGGCGAGTTTGTCGCAATCTTCGACGCCGACTTCGTCCCTGCGCCGGATTGGCTGCGCAAGGTCATCCACCACTTCGCCGAGCCGGGCATCGGCATGGTGCAGACCCGGTGGACGCACCTGAACCGCAACTACAGCTTCTTGACTCAAGTCGAAGCCATCCTGCTGGACGGGCACTTTGTACTGGAGCATGGCGGCCGTTCGCGCGCAGGCGTCTTCTTCAACTTCAACGGCACTGCCGGTATGTGGCGTCGTGAAGTGATTGGTGATGCGGGTGGCTGGCAGCACGACACCTTGACCGAGGACACGGACCTTAGCTACCGCGCGCAGCTGAAGGGTTGGAAGTTCAAGTACCTGCAGGATGTGGAATGCCCCGCCGAACTGCCGATCGAGATGACGGCATTCAAGACGCAGCAGGCACGCTGGGCCAAGGGCCTGATCCAGACGGGTAAGAAGATTCTGCCTCGCGTGATGAAGAGCGACGCACCCTTCCATGTCAAGCTGGAAGCCTGGTACCACCTCACTGCGAACATCAGCTATCCGCTGATGATCGTGCTCAGCACGCTGCTGATGCCGGCGATGATCATTCGCTCATGGCAGGGGCTCACGCAGATGTTGCTCATCGATCTGCCGCTTTTCATGGCGAGTACCTTTTCCGTGTCGAGCTTCTACCTGGTCTCGCAGAAGGAGCTGTTCCCCAGGCGCTGGTACCGCACCTTTCTGTATCTGCCGTTCCTGATGGCGCTGGGCGTCGGCCTCACCATCACGAACACCAAGGCAGTGCTTGAAGCGCTGTTCGGCATGCAGAGTGCGTTTGCGCGCACGCCGAAGTACCGCGTGCTGAAGAAGGGCGAACGCTCCCAAGCCAAGAAGTATCGCAAGCGACTGGGCGTCGTCCCCTGGATCGAGCTTGCCATCGGCTGCTACTTCGCGGGTACAATTTGGTACGCCATCTCCAGCGAAAACTACTTCACCGTGCCCTTTTTGCTGCTGTTCGTCTTCGGCTACTGGTACACGGGGCTGCTCAGCCTGTTGCAGGGCCGCTTTGAGCGCTTCGGCGCGGCCACGGGTGAACTGCATGAGAAGCCCTATCCCGCCGGTATCTAGCAGGACGATGTTTGTGCAATCCATCTGCTTGGAGCGACTTTTCTGATCGGCTTTCTGCTCGCCATCCTCAAGGCTCTGATCGCTGGGTATGCGGCCGTCTTCGTCGTCTACGCGCTTCTGCTGTTTGGGATCACGCGTCTGGGCTGCCGCGTGTTGATGAACGGCGACTGCACGAACTCTGTCTTCGCGAGCTTGCACGCGCTGACGTGGCTGCTTGCCTCCTTCAGCGGCACCTGGGTTTGCTGCCGGCTCTCTACGTTGCCACACATGGGAACCGTGGGGCTTGTTGTTTTACTTACCGCCTTCAGCGCCGCTGTCGTTCTCTCCGGAAGCACCCGCGTGCCGGGCCGCATGACCCATCTGGCAACGGCAAGCCTTCTTTCTGTGATCGCCCTGGGTACCGCAGGCGGTCTTGTCGTCCAACACATTCCCTAGGTGCTTATGAACGCCACGCCCACAGCCATCCCTGAAGTCGTACTGATCGAACCGAAGATCTTCGGTGACGAGCGCGGCTTCTTCTTCGAGTCTTACTCCGAGCGTGCCTTTCAGCAGCTTGGCCTGCCCACCCGTTTTCTGCAGGACAACCACTCCCGCTCGTTGCGCGGCGTCTTGCGCGGCATCCACTACCAGCTTCATCAGCCGCAGGGCAAGTTGGTGCGTGTGCTGGTGGGCGAGGTCTACGACATCGCGGTCGATCTGCGACGCAGCTCCCCGACCTTCGGCAAGTGGGTGGGCGAGTTCCTCAGCGAGAGCAACCACCGCATGCTCTGGATTCCGCCCGGCTTCGGCCACGCTTTCCTAGTGCTGTCAGACGCTGCCGAGTTCGCCTACAAGGCCTCGGAGTTCTACGCGCCGGAGCATGAACGCACCCTGCTGTGGAACGATCCGGATATCGGCATCGATTGGCCGTTGCACCTGATCACGCCCGGCGCGCCAATCCTTTCCGGCAAAGACGCGAAGGGCACACTGCTGAAGGACGCTGAGACATACGCGTAGTATTCATACACAACAAAGAGGCGGAGCCAGTAGTTGGCTCCGCCTCTTGTTGTTAGCTCTCTCTAGAAGCGAACGCCGACGAGTACCGGCACGTACTCCGTATTGCGCTTGTTGAACGGGAACAGGTCTGTGTTGTTCTTGCTGTCGATGTTAATCCAGTGGTAGCGCGCTTCCACAAACAGCCGCTCGTTCGAGAACTCCGAGATGCGGTAGGTAAAGCCGAAGCCGCCATTTGCGCCGAAGCCATTCGACGATGCCGTATCAACGTTGTAATTGGTCGCGTAGGTGTAGCAGAAGTAGTCGCAAGCCGTGCCATAGCTGGGCAGCGTGAAGTTTGTGGTCTTGCGATAGTAGCCAACGCCGCCGGTCAGGTAAACACCCAGCTTGCTGCTGTCGTTGGAAAAGCTAAGAACTGGGTTCGCCGTGATGGAAAGCACGTGAGCATTGGCGTCGAAACCGGCAAGATCGCTCGCAGACGCTTGGTAGTACTGCTGCAGATTTGCGTACTCATACGCAATCGCACCGCCGGTTACACCGGCGTGATCGTAGTGCACCTCGCCAAGCACGCCCAGCATCTTGTTGAAGTTGAAGCCTACGCCGCCTGCGATGTCATAGCTGGGCGTGTAGAACTTGCCCGTGTTCCCGACCGGCAAGTTCATTCCGCCGCCGGCCATAATCGCAATCTTAGTGGAGCCGTCAGAGTTGTGTAAGCGATCCTCATAACGCGACCGGCCATAGCTGCGGCGACGTCCCGGCGGCGGCTGGTAACCAGCACCTTCGCCGCTTTCGCCTGCCAGGCTCAGCCGCTCGGCCTCGAGGGCGTCGTTCGAGCTGCTGATACCGTCGGTCTGGTATCGAAAGTCGCGCTCAGGGGTAAATAGCGCAGCATCCGTGCGGAACACGACGGGCGTGCTGACTGCCGCCGACGGCCCGTCTGCCGGCGTGGCAGCGTGCGCGGGTACAGGGGTCAGCACGGCGGCCGCAGAAAGAGCCGCAAACGCGCGGCAGGCCGTCGTAAGAAGTAAAGACATCTTCATGCTTGAAACCTCACAGCAGAACTACGTATGCAGCGGTAAACCCGCGCGGACCGTACAAGTTGTGTGACGCAATTGTGTGGCGGACGACGTCACCAGCACTCCCGTCATTTTGACGCCACGCGCAAAGGCGAAAGACCGGCGCTGGTGTGCGCCGGTCTTCACCATCAGCTTCGTCCTAGTGAATGTCGAACTGCTCCGGGTTGAGAGCGGGGTCGCTCTTCACCAGGATCGTCTTGTGGGTCATCTCCTCAAGCTCCTGCAGGCGCTTTCCGCCAGCGGCCTTGAGCGTCTTCACGACTTCAGGGTGCACCCGCAGCATCACGTCGCCCTTCTCAAGGTGCCGGTGCATCTTGCGCATCTCGATGTAGATCTCGTTCGCGACGGTGATGGGCGACTTGATCATGCCCGTGCCCTCGGTAACTGGGTCTGGAATGCAAAGGGTGCGTTCCAGGCTCTGCTTGACGCGCTTGCGCGTCATAATGACCAGACCGAAATCGTTGAACGGCAGCACCTTTGACGGCGCGCGGTCGCTCTTCAACTCGTCCTCGAGCACCTGCATGACCTTGGCGCGGTTCTTACGCTCGTCCATGTCGATGAAGTCGATGACGATAATGCCGCCGAGGTCGCGCAGACGGATCTGGCGCACGATCTCCGGAATCGCATCCAGATTAGTCTTGAGGATGGTGTCCTCGAGGCGCGCCGTCTTGCCGACGTATTTGCCCGTGTTGATGTCGATCGCAACGAGTGCCTCGGTCTGGTCGATGACGATGGAGCCGCCCGACTTGAGCCACACCTTGCTCTTGAGCGCCTTGTCGATCTCCTGCGTGACGCCGAAGTGCTCAAAGAGCGGCGTCTCTTTGGTGTAGAGCTTCACGCGCCGCACCAGCGACGGCTGGAAGCGCTGCAGGAAGCGGAGGACGCGTTCGTACTCACCCTCGGTGTCAACCCAGATGGCGGAGAAGTTGTCCGTAACCTGGTCGCGCAGAATGCGCTCGATGAGGCTGAGGTCGTGATAGATCAACGCCGGCGATTTTGACGACTCTGAGCGCGTCTTGATGTCTTGCCACAGCTGGATCAGGAAGCGCAGGTCGTTGCGCAGCTCTTCTTCGCTTGCGCCATCTGCGGCGGTTCGTACGATGAAGCCCCCCTGCGCGTCGCCCTTCTCTGACAGCAGGATCGACTTCAAGCGGCGGCGCTCCTCGTCGGACGAGATCTTGCGGGACACGCCGGTGTGGTTCACCGTCGGCATAAAGACCAGGAAGCGGCCGGGCAGCGCAATGTGCGAGGTAACGCGAGCACCCTTCTTCGCGATCGGCTCCTTGGCGATCTGCAGCAGGATCTCCTGCCCCGGCTTCAGCAGTTCATTGATTGCGGGCAGGTCC
>CAXTJS010000100.1:0-8034 GCA_964244605.1 uncultured Terriglobus sp.
GCCTTGCAGGCCATGGCTTCGAGGTTGATGATGCCGAACGGCTCGTAGACCGACGGGCAGCAGAAGACCGCGCAGTTGCTGTAGAGCTGAATGGCTTCCGGCTTCGTGATCATGCCTTCGATCCACGTCACGTGCGGGTTGATCTGCTTGGCTTTTTCGACGAGCACCCGCATCTCCTGCTCGATCTCCGGCGTGTCCGGCGCGCCGGCGCACAGCACCACCTGCGTCTCCGCCGGCAGGTACTGGATGGCGTCCACCAGGTGCGTCACGCCCTTCTGCCGCGTGATGCGCCCGACGAAGAGCACATAAGGACGAGCCGGATCGACGCCGTACTTTACCAGCGCATCCGTCGCGTCGGTCTTCTGGTACTCGTCAAGATCGATACCGTTGTAGATCACGTGTATGCGTTCGGGATGGATCTCCGGGTACGCCTTCAAAATGTCGGCGCGCGTACCTTCCGAGACGGCGATGACCGCATCGGCATCCAGGATCGCCGTGCGCTCCATCCATGAGCTCATCGCGTAGCCGCTGCCGAGCTGCTCTGCCTTCCAGGCACGTAAGGGCTCCAGCGAATGCGTCGTAAGTACGAAGGGGATGTTGTAGAGCTTGCGCGCCAGAAAGCCCGCCATGCTCACGTACCACGTGTGCGTGTGCACCACGTCGATGCCTTCGAGCGCCTTGACCTGCGTCAGGTTCAGGCTGAGCGCCTCGAGCGCTGTCTTGAACTTGCCCGCGGTGCCGCCGCTGATCTCAGACCACGGCTGCTGGCCATGCACGGTCAGCTGCGGGTTGCCGTCCTCTTGCTCGCCCCAGCAGTACACAGAGACGTCTGCCATCCGGGCCAGTTCGCGGCTGAGGTACTCCACATGCACGCCGGCACCGCCATAGACGTGGGGCGGGTACTCGCGGGTCATGAAACCAATGCGCATAGGGACAGCACCTCTCCGGACCAAAGCCTTCAGAGCAGACTCTTGGCAGCCATCATAGCCGGTTTGCTTTACAGACAGAGGCGGCGCATTCGCGGTAGGCTGAACCACGCCGCTTCTTCCAAGGATCTGTCATGCGCCTCGTTCCCGTTTCGCTCGCCCTTCTCCTCAGCTTTGGATCGCTCTCTGTCTTTGCGCAACAGCCACTCGCAAATACTCCGCCGATGGGTTGGAACAGCTGGAACCACTTTGCCGACAAGGTTACGGATGCGGACGTGCGCACGGCGGCAGACCAGATGGTCGCAAACGGTATGCGCGACGCCGGCTACACCTACGTCAATGTGGACGACGCCTGGCAGGGCAAGCGCGACGCTTCCGGAACGATTCACTCGAACGAACGTTTTCCGGACATGAAGGCACTTGCGGACTACGTCCACAGCAAGGGCCTCAAGTTCGGCGTGTATTCCTCACCCGGCGCAAAGACCTGTGCCCGTTACGAGGGAAGTCTCGGCCATGAGACGCAGGACGCGCGGACGTACGCGGCATGGGGCGTGGACTTTCTCAAGTACGACCTGTGTTCTTACCAGGACCAGCTGGACAAGATTCGTGCGGAGGCAAAGACGCCTGCCGAGGGCACCGCGGCGGTGCGGCTCGAGGTCATCGCTACCTTCCGGCGCATGGGCGACGCGCTGAAGGCGACGGGCCGCCCCATCTTGTACAGTCTGTGCCAGTACGGCCTGGCCGACCCGTGGAAGTGGGGACCATCTGTCGGCGCGCAAATGTGGCGCACAACGGACGACATCAACGACACCTATGGCCGCATGCTTGAGATCGGCCAGAGTCAGGCGGACCTTGCCAGCTTTGCTGGACCGGGCCACTGGAACGACCCGGACATGCTGGAGGTCGGCAACGGCAAAATGACGGAACATGAGTACCGCACCCACATGAGCCTGTGGGTACTCCTGTCTGCGCCCCTGCTCGCCGGCAATGATCTGAGCCGCATGTCCGCCGCGGACAGGAACCTCCTGCTAAACCGTGAGGCAATCGCCATCGATCAGGACCCGCTCGGCAAACAGGCCACGCGCTTCTTCCAGGCCGGTGATTTCTCCGGCTGGATCAAGCCGCTCAAAGACGGACGTGTCGCAGTCGGCCTGGTGAACACCTCATGGCAGACGCGCTACATCTCGTTCAATCTTGCGGACGTTGGCTTTGCAGAAGGCGCCAGCCTTCGCGATGTGTGGCAGGGCAAAGAGCTTGGGAAGACGCAAGGAGTCTTCACCGGACGCGTCCCAGATCACGACACCATGCTGCTAGTCCTTACCAAGTAATCCGACATCGTTATCCAGCTGGAGAGTAGCGGGTAACGCCTGCGGCTTCAGCTGCCCAGCACGACCTTGCCCATACTGGTTCCGCTCTCCACCAGCGCATGGGCTTTGCGCAGGTGTTCGGCGTTGATGTCCCCGAAGTGCTGCGTTATAGTCGTCCGCAAGGTACCCAGGTCAACCAGGCGCGCTACCTCGGTCAGAAGGTCATGCTGCCTGAGGATGTCGGGCGTGCCATAGACCGGACGAGCGAACATGTACTCCCAATGGAGCGAGGCACACTTGCGCTTGAGCGGCATCACGTCAAGCGTGGGCGGATCGTCGATGACGGCGATCTTGCCCTGCGGCGCTACGATCTCCGCCAGATCCGCGAAGTGCTCATCCGTCTTGGTAAGCGAAGCAATGTACTCGGCCTGCGGAAAGTTCAACTCCTCCAACTGCTGCTTGAGCGGACGATGGTGGTCGATCACAAAATGCGCACCGTTGCCGTGGCACCAGCGCACAGTCTCTTCGCGCGACGCCGTGGCGACGACCGTGAGCGCCGTCAGCTTGCTCGCAATCTGCGTCAGGATCGACCCGACGCCACCCGCACCGCCCACCACCAGCAGAACACCCTTGCGCTGAGAGGCTTGCGCGCCCTTGAACTGGTCGACACCCAGGCGGTCAAACAGCAGTTCCCATGCTGTGATCGCCGTGAGAGGCAATGCAGCGGCATCACTGAAGCTGAGCGACTTCGGCTTGAGCGAGACGATCCGCTCATCCACCGCGTGCAGTTCGGAGTTGGTTCCCTGCCGCGCAATCGACCCGGCGTACCAGACCTCGTCGCCGACCTTGGCCAGCGAGCAATCGCGGCCGCGCTTCACCACCGTGCCCGCCGCGTCATAGCCGAGCACCTTGTACTCCGCGCCCTCAGGAGGCTTTGCACGGGAACGAACCTTTACATCCACCGGATTGACCGAGACCGCATGCACCGCGACCAGGAGGTCACGCGGACCGATCTCCGGCTCCGGGATCTCGATGTCCAGCAACGACTCAGCGTCCTCAATCGGCGAGGGCAACTTATAACCGATGGCTCTCATAAGTGCTCAGATGCAAGGATTTCAACTACCGGCTTCCCCGATTACCTTGGGCAAGTAGGACGATTACAGTGTTTTATGCTTCAGCACTACCGCGTTGAAGATCCCTCGTTCAAACGGTGCATTGTCGCCGCCCATAGCCGATTGCGACGCGGCGATCCATCCTGCGGCTCCGAGTCGTTCCGGACGAAACGTATGCCCAGCCCGCTCCGCGAGTTGTCGCAGATACACGATCTGCGTTCGCCCATTGCCTTCGCGAAACGGATGGCAGTAGTTCAAGTCACTCAGCACGGCAGCAGCCTCCTTCGCGAAGGCCGCAGGCGAAAGATTCTTCAGGTACTTCGCTTTGCGCACGGACGAGTGAACATGAGCAACGCCCGTCTCGATGAACACAAATGCCTGAAACGCAGAGCTGCCCTTGCTTATATTGACTGTCCTGATGTCCCCAGCCCAGTCATAGACATCCTGAAAGAGGTAACGATGAATGGCTCGCAAGTGCCGCAGGTCGAAGTCACCGATGGGCACCTCGCCACGAGCCCGCACCGCCACAAACAAGCGCTCAGCCCTGTCTACTCTTCTTGCCGCTTGATGCCAAGTTTGTTCCGAAGAACGTCTGTACCGGGCAACACATAAGGATCGACAAAGTCTTCGGGCATGACCTGGAGAGCCTCTTCAGGCCCTATGTACCCCGTCGCGCGAAAGCCGCTTATGAACAGCATCGATACAGCGCTCTGTTGTCCAGGCTTCCCGGTCGAACATCTCGAGCAGCGCAATCTCTTCCGCAGTAAGAGGGTTGTCTTCAATCTGCTGCATGCGAAGCACCCCCGGGAGCGCCTCGCAACGCTGCTTAATCTCTGCAGCAGAGAGAAACCGTTCCGCTGTTGCTGCCATGGACCACCTCTTCGAGTAGCGTCGACTACTTCTTGCTGCCCGACCCTAGGGCAAGCTCGATCAGTGCCTTTTCCTCCAACTCATGCGCCTTGGCCGAGCCGGTCGCCGGGCTTGCCGCTGCCGAGCGCTTGACGCTCAGCACGCGCTTTCCGGCTACGACACGCTTGAGCAGCGGGAAGACATAGGTGAACGCTCCCATGTTTGCCGGTTCCTCCTGCACCCAGACCACTTCCTCCACGGAGGGGTACTGCGCGAGAGCTGCTTCCAGCTCTGCTGCCGGCCATGGGTAGAGCTGCTCCACAAAGACGATGGCGGTCGAGAAGTCGCCGCGCTTCGCCCGCTCCACGCGCAGGTTGTGCCCAATCTTGCCGGTACACACCAACGCGCGACGAGGGTCTTTCGCCTCGGTATCCACCAGCACCTTCTGGAACTGCGGGGCGGCAAGGTCGGCAAGCGACGAGACCGCATCCGGGTGCCGCAGCATGCTCTTCGGCGTGAAGACGATCAACGGCTTGCGGTAATTCGACATCGCCTGCCGGCGCAGAAGTTGGAAGTACTGCGCCGCGTTCGACGGCTGCGCCACGATCATGTTGTCCGTTGCGCAAAGCTGCAGGTAGCGCTCCATGCGGGCGGAGGAATGCTCCGGCCCCTGGCCCTCGTACCCGTGCGGCAAGAGCAGAACGACGCCGCTCTGCAGGCCCCACTTCGCTTCGCCCGCCGCGATGAACTGGTCGATCACGATCTGCGCGCCGTTTGCAAAGTCGCCGAACTGCGCCTCCCACAGCACCAGGGTCTCCGGGTAGTCGCGCGAGAAGCCGTACTCAAAGCCGAGCACCGCCGCCTCGCTCAGCATGGAGTTGTAGACTTCGAACCGGCCCTGGCCTTCACCGAGACGCTGCAGCGGCGAGTAGCGCAGCTCGGTCTCGGTATCCACCCAGACGGAGTGCCGCTGGTTGAACGTGCCGCGTTGCGAGTCCTGTCCGCTGAGGCGCACGGGCGTGCCAGCCTTCAGTAACGAGGCATATGCCACCAGCTCTGCCATGCCATAGTCGAACGGACGCTTGCCTTCGCCCATCTCCACACGCTGCTTGAGCAACGCCTGCACTTTGGGGTGGACGTGGAAGTCAGCCGGCGCGGCGGTCAGCTGCTGTACCAGCGACTTGACCTCATCCGCGGCAAGCCCGGTTTGCACGTCGTCGCTCTTGGGCAGCCGGCCGCCCTGATAGGGCTTCCAGTACTCCGGCAGCTTGCTGAGCACCGGCGCGTGCTCGGCGTCTTTGCCGTGGGACTGCTCCTCAAGCAGACGCGCCTGAATGCTGGCGATCTCGCCCGATGCGTCGATGCCGATGCGCTCGGCATAGCTCTTGTAGAGCGGCGCAGTCTCCTTGATGCGGGCGTAGCGCCGCGGCTGCGTGACCGTGGGATCATCCACCTCGGAGTGGCCGTGGCGACGATAGCCAACCAGGTCAACGACAACGTCGCTGGCGAACTTCGCACGGTACTCCGCCGCGATCTTGGCGACACGCATGACGGCATCCGGGTCTTCCGCGTTTACGTGAAAGATCGGCACGGGCAGACGCTTTGCCATGTCCGTTGAGTAGCGCGACGAGTTTGACTCATGCGGCTCCGCCGTGAAGCCCAGCAGGTTGTTGACGACCACCTGAATCGTGCCGCCCACCTGGTACCCGTTGATCGTGGCCAACACCAGCGTTTCAGCCCAGATGCCCTGCCCTGCAAACGCGGCGTCGCCGTGGATGATGAGCGGCAGCACCTTGCTCTGGCCGTCTTTGCCGATGCGCACCTGCCGCGCGCGAGCACGGCCCATAATGACGGGGTCCACTGCCTCAAGGTGCGAGGGATTGGAGGCGAGATGCAGCTTCACCTCTTTCCCCGCAGGCGAGGTATACGTGCCGGTGGCGCCCTGGTGGTATTTCACATCACCGCCGCCTAGGTGCGAACGCGGGTCCACGTCTTCAAACTTGGTAAAGATCTCTGTCGCTGCGCGACCAACCGTGTTCACCATCACGTTGAGGCGTCCGCGATGGCTCATGGCAAAGGTGCACCGCTCCACGCCCAGCTCCGACGACACCTCAAAGGTGCGTTCCAGGTAGGGGATGAGCGCGGTCAGGCCTTCCAGAGAAAACCGCTTCGTCCCGAGATACCGCTGCTGAATCGTCTGCTCAAACAGGTCGGCCTTGATCAGCTGCGTCAGCGTGCGCGCCTGCTGCTGCGGTGTCTCGCTGTAGTCCTGCTCCATGGCGGCCTGCAGCCACTCGCGACGCTCGGGCGAGGCAATGTGCGAAAACTCAAGCGCGATGGTGCCGCAGTAAAACTTGCGCGCCTCAGCGGCAATCGCGTCCGAGCCCTCGGGCAGCTCTACAGGAAACGGCTCGGGCGGCAGGTACTGCTTCAACGGATCGAGCTGTGCCTGCAGATAACCCCAGCGGCGGAAGATCTCAAAGACGGTGGTCCGCAACGGATCGCTGACCGGCTCACGCTCCGGTAAAGCCTCCATGGTGGGCGAAACGGTTTGCTGCAGAGAGGCAGATTTGCCCGGTGACTTCGACTTGGTGGCCACGATAATCCTCGACACATCTATGGTAGTCCGGTATACGAGAAGAGTCAGCCGGCAAGCGGGAGCGAACCGATGTGGGTTCGTTTAGCGGCCCGGTGCGGATGCAGAACGGCACAGTGGCAAAGACCCGAAATTCAACCACGTCCATTGTGGACACGACGCCCGCACAGTCCGCGCCAACGGTCTCTGCCGGAAGAGCGCTACGCTTCAACGCACTGCTCGCACTTCTCGTCTGGGCAGGGTGGGGCATCTTTGGCGGTGCAACCGCATGGCACAGCCTGCTCACCCATTGGCAGGTGGCACTCACTATGGTCTTTGGCTCGCTGGTCGGCGGCGGCACCAGCGAGGGCGGCGCGGCGGTCGCCTTCCCGGTGTTCACAAAGGTGCTGCACATACCGGCGGCGGACGCACGCCTCTTCTCGTTCGCCGTGCAGTCAATCGGCATGGGCGCGGCCTCGATCAGCATCCTGTATCAACGCATCCCCATTGAGCGCCGGGTGCTGGGCTGGGCCGGCCTGAGCGGCATCACCGGCATGGTGGTCAGCACATACCTGCTCGTGCCGCACGCGCCAGGACCCATCGTCAGGGTCACCTTTACCGCCATGGTCACGAGCCTGGGCGTCGTCCTGCTTGCGACCGAACGGCACGCAAGGGCCCACCGCAACCCAACCATGCCACTCTTCGGCGGTTATGAGAAGACGCTGCTCTGCCTGGCCGGCTTTGTCGGCGGACTGTTCAGCGGCCTGATCGGCTGCGGCGAAAACATCGTGCTGTTCATGGTGCTGGTTGTGCTGTTCCGGGTGAATGAGAAGGTCGTCACGCCCACTACCGTCATTCTGATGACGATGGTGACGTGGTCCGCGTTCTTTTTGCACTATTTCGTGGTTCAGGACTTCCCGAGCCGCGTGGTGCACTACTGGCAGGCTGCGGTTCCGGTCGCTGTAGTTACCGCACCGCTCGGTGCCTTCCTGTGCGCCCGCATTCCGCGGAGGGCCATCGTGCTTACGCTGGTCGTACTGATCGCCGTAGAACTCGGCAGCACCCTCTACCTGATCGACATGTCCCATGGCGTCGGGCTTGCCGGCCTGATCGCTCTGGCATTCTTCGGTGTGCTGAACTGGCTTATGGCGCGGTCCCGGCGATACCTGCAAGTGCCGCTGGCTTAGTCCACGGAGTTGGCCGGACCGCGTTGCAGGCGGTCCGGCCCTGCCAGCCCTGACGGCGAAGACTTCATCTCGCTGGGC
>CAXTJS010000100.1:8044-10089 GCA_964244605.1 uncultured Terriglobus sp.
GCGGTCCGGCCCTGCCCTATTTGCGGACGGCAGCCAGGATCTCATCCTGATTGCTCAGGATGCTCTTCTGGTTCGAGATGATTTCTTTCTGGTGACTCAGGATGTCCTTCTGATTGGAAAGGATCTCTTTCTGGTTCGCCAGAATGCCGTCTTCCTGGTTATCAAGGATTGCTTTCTGGTTATCGAGGATCTTGGTTTGATTTCCCAGAACGTCGTTGTCTGCCATGTGAACTCTCCTGCTTGGTCGTTGCTCCACCGTAAGGTTGAGGGCCTTAACTTTCAGCCGAGGCTGTGATGACTTACCTCTCCGACAGAGTTGCTACCGATCCGCGCTAGGCTGGCAATCCGGTGTAACGGGCGACGCCGCCAGACAACGCACCGGTACCTTTACCCATCTGAACAGGCGAACACTTAGCGAAGAGGAAGAGAATGAGCGAACGCACGGTAGAACTCGATCAGCCAGTATTGACAGACGAATCCGCCAACGCCTTGCGTGAGGTGACGGACCGCGCCGAGCGCGCAGAAGCCGAACTGGCAAAGCTGAAAGCGCAGCAACAGCATCAGCCCTCCGGCGCGGCATCCGCACCGGCAGCAAGCGAAGCGCCCGCAGCCAAGCCGAACCGCAGCCAGGCCGAGGCTGAAGATCATCACGACGTGTCGACGGAGGCGCTAAAGCAGCCACCAAGCCCGAATACAGCCACAAACGCGCCCGGCGGCTACCCCAGCACGCCTGTCTATGAGCCAGGTTCGGCCAATCGCGCGGCGGCAGAGGGAGACGGCGTTGAGGAGCTTCGCAAAGACCCGATGATGGCGCACCTGCTCGACTCGCTTGATGCGGGCACCGACATCGGCCACTACGGCCGGCTCGTTTTCAGCATGGTCGCGCGGCACTTTCTACCGCATGAGCAGGTGCTCAGCTACCTCACGAAGGACAATGATTTCTCCGAAGACCAGGCCGCGCAGATGCTGCACCAGGTGGAGGGCCGTGACTACAGCCCGCCGCGTCGTGAACGTCTGCTGGAGTGGCAGCGCGAACAGGAGTTCCAGTTCATCGACGGCTCCGACCCAGACAGCGGCAACTTGTACCGCAACCTGAAGTTCCCGCAAGAGATATACGAGCACATCGGCCACTATCAAGACGCGAAGGCTTCGGAATAACGAAGAGCAAGCAAAGAGAGGAGCCGCTCGGCTCCTCTCTTTGCTTTTGGACGATTTACTTCAGAGCGTCTGCGACCAGCGCCCTTGCTTCTTCCTGAATCTTCTTCAGGTGATCCTGACCATGGAAGCTCTCGGCGTAGATCTTGTACACGTCTTCTGTCCCTGAGGGCCTTGCGGCGAACCAGCCGTTCTCCGTGGCGACTTTCAAGCCGCCGATGGCTGCACCGTTGCCCGGAGCATTAGTGAGCACCTGCGTGATCGGCTCACCGGCAAGCTCCTTCGTGGTGACCTGCTCGGGTGACAGTTTCGCAAGCTTGGCTTTCTGGTCCTTGGTCGCGGCTGCGTCGATGCGCTGGTAGACAGGACTTCCGTACTTTGCGGTGAGTGCCTGGTAGAGCTCGCCCGGGTCTTCACCGGTGCGGGCTGTCATCTCCGCCGCGAGCAGGCCCATGATGGGGCCGTCCTTGTCGGTCGACCAGGCACCCGCGTCGAGACGCAGGAAGGACGCGCCTGCCGATTCCTCCCCGCCGAAGCCAAGCGAGCCGTCACTCAGGCCGGTGACGAACCACTTAAAGCCGACCGGCACCTCAAGCACCTTGCGGCCGATGCCCGCGCCCACGCGGTCGATCATGGACGAAGAGACCAGCGTCTTGCCGATCGCCGCATCCTTGCGCCAGCTTGCGCGATTTTGGAAGAGGTACTCGATGGCAACCGACAGATAGTGATTCGGATTCAGCAGCCCAACCGACCTGGCGACGATGCCATGGCGGTCGTGATCGGTGTCGCAGGCCCAGCTCACGTCGTACTTGTCCTTGTTCGCAATCATGCCGGCCATCGCGTAGGGCGACGAGCAATCCATGCGAATCTTGCCGTCCCAGTCGATGTGC
>CAXTJS010000101.1:0-2755 GCA_964244605.1 uncultured Terriglobus sp.
CCGCGTCGGCTGTGGCACGATCGGCGGGATGAATGGGGCGTCCGGGCGCAGGCTGCCGGTCGGCGTGAGGCCGCTCTGCTCCAGCATGCGCTCGCGGCGCTCGCGATCCTCGCCGCGATTGCGGAAGCCAGTGGCGATGACGGTGATCTTCATCTCCTCGCCCATCGTCTCGTCCTGCACGGCGCCGAAGATGATGTTGGCGTCCTCATGCGCGGCGTCCTGAATGAGCGTGGAGGCGGTGTTGACCTCGGAGAGCTTGAGCGACGATGAGCCGGTGATGTTGATAAGGATGCCGCGCGCGCCATCGATCGCGCCAGCCTCCAACAGCGGCGATGCCATGGCCGCATGTGCGGCGTGCACCGCGCGGTTCTCGCCTGAGGCGATGCCCGTCGCCATCACCGCATAGCCCATTCCCGCCATCGTCGTCTTCACATCGGCAAAGTCGCGGTTGATCACGCCGGGAATCGTGATGATGTCCGAGATGCCTTGCACGCCTTGGCGCAGCACGTCGTCGGCTATGCGGAACGATTCGAAGAAGCCCGTGTCCTTCGCCACTTCCAGCAGCTTCTCGTTCGGAATGACGATGACGGTGTCGACGGCTTCGAGCAGCTCCTGCAGGCCGCGCTCCGCCTGCATGCTGCGGCGCTTGCCTTCAAAGCTGAACGGCCGCGTGACGACAGCAACCGTGAGTGCGCCCATCTCGCTAGCTAGCGAGGCGATGACCGGTGCCGCGCCTGTACCCGTGCCGCCGCCGAGACCGGTGGTGACAAAGACCATGTCCGCACCTTCAAGTGCCTCGATGATCTTGTCGGAATCTTCCAGCGCCGCACGCCGGCCCACATCCGGATTCGCGCCGGCCCCCAGACCGCTGGTCAGCTTCACGCCAAGCTGCAGCTTCACGGGCGCGAGCGATGTCTTCAGCGCCTGCACGTCCGTGTTCGCAACGATGAACTCCACACCCTCAACATGCGCCGCAATCATGCGGTTCACGGCGTTGTTGCCACCGCCGCCCACGCCGATGACCTTAATGCGCGCACCGCGCGGCATGTCTTCCTGGTACTGAATGCGAAGGTCGTCGTCGGGCAGCATGGCTTGGAGCTCCTTAAAATGTGCCGCAGCGTGGGCAGGGTGTCAGGCAGGAAAGCAAGACACCTCTTATCCAATTTTGTCACGTTCTGATGCTCACGGAACAAGGGGCACACAGGCAGAGTGTTGCAGCGGGTACATCTTTTGAGCTGTCAACCGTATGTTTGGCCGTGATAGAGCAGGCGCAGGATCTGAACTGTGTCGCCATCGATAGTGAAGACAATCGAAACGCTTCGCTTGTAGCCGAAGGTGCGAACCTCAAGACCTGCCATGCTCCGCGTTGTTCCCCGGTAAGGTGCCATGCGCAGGGACTCGCACTCATTCAGTATGCCGTCCACAAAATGCTTCGCAATATCTGGCGATGCACGCTCAGCAAGCCATTCATAGATATCTGCTCTGTCGCGGTTCGCCTTCGGTGCGAACACCACTTCGAAGAGCTTCACTGCACCTGAACTCGGCGTCTATGCTGTTCGTCTGTTTCGAGACGGACCTGTTGGAGACCGACTGCGCTTTCGGGATTCTCTTGCAACTCCCGCAGTGACTCAAAACCGAGACGGTACACCTCATCTTCTTCTTGCGGAGTCAGGCTCACCTCGTCTCGCCTGAACTGCTTGACGATGACGTCGCTCTCTGAGGCGAAGTGGCCGCTTCGAACCTCTTCGCGGATGCGTTTAACAAGGTCGGAAGGTAATGTGATCTGCAGGATTTCAGTAGACATATATCTGCACTCCGTTGGCTCAGTATAGCTAGGCACGCGGCTTTGCAAGCTATCGAGACGCACTCCGAACTAGAAGCTACCCGCAAAGATCGCCTTCAGTTTCTGCTTGAGTCCCATAGCCTCACTGGCACGGCGCACCTGGGTACGGTGCGTGTACAGCAGCATGCCGATCGCTGTGGCGAATTCGGGCTGGGCGAGCTCCTCTGGCATGCGCGAGAGCGGCACCGGCGAGCCGATGCGCGCGGGTGTGCGCAAAAGCGATTCGGCATTGTCCAGCAGGCCGGGCAGCTTGGCCCCGCCGCCGGTCAGCACGCAGCCGGTACCCAGCGCGTCAAGCACGCCGCCTTCGCGCAGGTTATTGCGGAGCATGGTGAAGAGCTCGCGGGCGCGTGGCTCAAGAATCTCCGCGAGAAAGCGTTGCCGGACCAAGCGTGGCGCGGTGCTGCCTCCTGTGGACAGGTTGCCGCCCACCTCGATTTCGTTCAGCGATGGGACGCTGGTTACGACGCAGTGGCCGTACTCCATCTTGAGCGCCTCGGCTTGCTCCTGGCTCACATGCAGGCCCACGGCAAGGTCATTGGTGAAGTGATCTCCTCCGATGGGCAGCACGGCCGTGTGCGCGACTGAACCCTCGAAAAAGACGACGAGTTCCGTCGTGCTCGCACCGATGTCGGCGATGCAGACGCCAAGCTCGCGCTCGTCGGCGGAGAGCACCGACTCCGCCGAGGCGATGCCTTCGTACACGGTATCCACGACCTCGAGACCGGCGCGATTCGCGCACGTCACGACCGACTGCGCAACGCCTCCTGAGCAGGTGGAGAGGTGCAGGTTGACCTCAAGCTTGGTGCCCACCATGCCGATCGGATCGTGAATGCCCGGCTGGTCGTCCAGGATGAACTCCTGCGGCAGGAGGTGAAGAATCTCGCGATCGGCGGGCAGCGCGACCGATCG
>CAXTJS010000101.1:2765-7167 GCA_964244605.1 uncultured Terriglobus sp.
AACGGCAGCGCGGACTTCCTCACGGGTAATCTCGCGCATGCGCGAACCCATGCTGATGCCGCCGCGTGAGTTGATGCCGCGCACGTGCGTGCCGCCCACGCCGACCACGGCCGTCTCGATGCCGATTTTCGTCAGGCGCTCCGCCGTGAGCGCGGCACGATTGATGGCGTCGGCCGCCGGGCCGAGCTCCGCAATCAGGCCCTTGCGCATTCCCTTCGACTTCTCGATCCCATGCCCGCGATACCGCAGAACGCCGTCCTGCACCTCTGCGACCAGCACGCAGCTCTTTGCGCTTCCCGCGTCGAGGACGGTGATGAGATTGTCGGGTTTTTCTTTCAACGCCGCAGACCGCCTGACCTTTCGTGTCCCACTATGTTACTGCGATGCGACATCAGCCTGTGCGCCACACGGGAACCTCTACCGGACTAAGGCGTCGCACTCTGCGTGCGGGAAGTGTCGCGCCCCTGCTGTCGCTTCGCCATCCAGGCCTTGATCGCCTCGACGCGCTTGGCCATGTCCGCCTTTTTTGCGGATACCGTAGGCTTTGGCCTCTTCACGGCGGTGGCTTCAGCGTGGTGCGCAGGTGGAATCGTCGCGACGAGTTCGTTGGCCACGCCCTTTGGCGGGCTAGCATGCGCAACATGCTGTGAAGCGGTGTCAGTCTTCGCCGGCGATGTGGCCTTCTCTCCGGCAGCATCGGCGACAGCACTCGGCGTCACGGTCGAGTCCTTCGGCGGCATTTGCAACACCACCTGCCGCTCATACCGCATGTCCACGCTGCTAAGCCGCGGATACTGCGTGCGCCACTCGGCGATGTTCTCTTGAAAGCGTTTGTAGCGGCTCAGAAAACCGCTTGTGCCGAAGTGGACCAGCGTCTCGCCGTTTGCGTAGGGCAGCAGCGCCTTAACGTCCTCCGGGTCAGAGAGGTCGATTTCACTCAGGTCGCCTGACACCTTCTTGCCGTCGGAGTCGAGGTCGCGCAGAAACGCCGTGTATAGGTGCATGCGCTGTTCGCGTGACTCCGGTGAGTCCGTTGCCTTCAAACCCGTAACAACCGGAAACGAGTAGTTCGGATTTCCGGGCGCGTCCGGCGGGATATCGAGCAGCACGCCGTTCGCATCGGCCATGCCGATGGTGCCGCCCTGGCGCACAAAGGCTACCGGAGTGCGCTCTTTTACCTCCACACGCATGCGGTTCGGTAACAGCCGCATCAGCGTCGCGTGCTCCACCCAGGGAATTTGCTCCAACTGTTCGCGCCGCGTGCTCATTGGCACGTCGAAGACGTTGCCATCGATGTCCTCACCAAAGACGCTCAGCAATTGCGAGCGCGACAGGTGCTCGTTACCGCGAAGCTCAATGGAGGATGAGGATGCAATCACGAAGTGGGGATCGCGATGCAAGAAGCGCATTCCATAGAACGATCCGGCACCCACAGCACCGAGAAACAGCAGCATGCCAACACCAGCGGCAATGCGCCCAGCGCGCGACTGCGGAATGAGCCCGCGCCGAACGCGCCGTCCGCGCGCACGCAGCCGAGCGCTGGCTTCCTCGTCACTGAAGCCATCGTTCGCGGACGCACCGGGGTATTCGCGCCGGGGGCGCAGAGGTTCTGAGAGGGGCCGACGGATGTCGTCAAACTGCTTCGTGGGCCGCGTGTCTTCCGCCCGGTCCAGCAGTGCCGATCCCGCCTTGCGTTCCTGTTGTTTCCGCATGCCTGAGCAGGGCCGCGGAGAATCGCCTGCGCATAGTGTAGCGGCTGCCCGCTGGCACGCTGTTGGCAAACTGGAGCCGCGCCGGTGGGAATCTGGACCGATACTCTAGGCCAAGTCGTGTCTTCAAGCGAACAGCCATAAGCTGGCTTTTCGGAAGGGCACAGCTTCAGCTTCGCCATAACGGTGAAGTTGGACAGGCTCGTTAGTGTCTGATGGATGCACAAATAACCGAAACAGAGGGAGCGGTGGCCTTCAGGCCACCGAATCCGCTCTGGAGGGAGAGGGGCTTCAGCCCCGGAAGACTTTTCCAGGGCTAAAGCCCTCTGACTAACAAGTTCTACCGTGGCCTAAAGGCCACTGCTCCCTCCCAAGTCCGTGGCCAGACATTGCCCGTCCGCTAAAAAGTGTTCTACCGCTCCAGCCTCTCCAGTAGCATCGGCCCTGCCTGCGAGACGCTGCCCGCGCCCAGCGTCAGCAGCAGATCACCAGCTTGTGCGCGACCAGCCACCACCTCGGCGGCAGCCAGCAGATCGGGCGAGCAGCCGCTGTAGGTGCCCTCGGCATAGATCGCCGTAGCCAGCGACTCGCTCGTCGTTCCCGGAATCGGCTGCTCACTGGCAGCGTAGATCGGCACCAGCTCCACCGAGTCGGCATCGCGGAAGGCAGTGCTGAAGTCATTGAACAGGTCGCGCGTGCGGGTATAGCGATGCGGCTGAAAAAGCACGTGCACATGCCGGTAGCCGCACTCCCGCGCCGCGGCCAGCGTTGCGCGTATCTCGGTGGGGTGGTGGCCGTAATCGTCCACAACGGCGACGCCGCGAACGGAGCCCTTGTGCTGGAAGCGGCGGTCGACGCCGCGGAAGCTCGCCAGCCCATCCGCGATCTGCTGCGGCGCGAGGCCAAGCTCCACGCCGATAGCGACGGCCGCCGTCGCGTTCACCAGGTTGTGGCGACCGGGCACGTGCAGGTGAAAGGGTCCGATAATGATGCCGCGCGCGCTCACCTCGAAAGCCGCAAGGTAGCCCGGCTCCGGCTGCAGCGGCGTGACCTGGAAGTCGGCATCGTCGCTGGTGCCGTAAGTGATGAGCCGGCGTTTGACGCGGGGCAGGATGCCACGCAGCAGCGGGTCGTCGATGCAGGCGGTGGCCGCGCCGTAAAAGGGAACCTTGTTCATGAAGTCGACAAAGCAGTTCTCCACGTCGTCCATGCCGCTGTAGCTCTCCATGTGCTCGCGGTCGAGGTTCGTCACGACGGCGAGGATGGGCGACAGCCGCAGAAAGCTGCGGTCGCTCTCATCGGCTTCGGCTACAAGGTAGCGCGACTTGCCCGCGCGCGCGTTCGATCCGAACAGGTCCACACGACCGCCCACGACTACCGTGGGATCGAGGTTGCCGGCCGCGAGTACAGCCGCAACCATGCTCGTCGTCGTCGTCTTGCCATGCATGCCGGCAATGGCGATGCCGTACTTCAGCCGCATCAGCTCCGACAGCATCTCTGCGCGAGGGATGACCGGGATCCTGCGAAGCCGTGCCTCGGCAACCTCAGGATTGTCACGCGCAACGGCGGTAGAGGTTACGACGACATCCGCGGGCCGCGCCTGCTCCGCGCGATGCCCCTCGAAGATGATGGCGCCCAGTGACTCAAGCCGCTCCGTTACCGCAGAGCGCCGCAGGTCCGAGCCGGAGACGGGATAGCCGAGCGAGAGCAGGATCTCCGCGATGCCGCTCATGCCAATGCCGCCAATACCGACAAAGTGGATGCGCTGCATGGCTGCGAACAACGGCGTAGTCTCCTGAGGCGTGTGGCCCCGCTTCACTGTAGCTGACGGTGAGGCTCAAAGTGCAAAGCGCACCACCACAGGATCGTCATTTCGACCGGAGCGACGGCTCTCCGCTGCGCCCCGGTCGAAATGACGACGTTTGAGGTAACCCAGAAACTACTCCGGCGCGAAAGCACGCACATCCACTGCAGTCGGCTCACCGCAAACCAGAGCGCACATTGCCTCAGCCACTGCAGGCGCAAGCAGCATGCCGTTGCGATACATACCATTGGCCACAAACGATTCTGATCCGGTGCGGCCTAGCACGGGCAAGCCGCTCAGAGTCGACGGCCGCAGCCCGGCCCAGCTCTCGACCTCGGGTGCATCGGCGAGAAACGGCAGCAGGACGGCAGCCGTACGTCGAAGGTTCGCAAGCTGATCTGCTTGCACCGAGGTATCGAACCCGGCGTCTTCTACCGTTGCGCCAATCAGACAAGTTCCATCCAGCCTCGGCACCACGTAGACCTCGTTCGTGCGCACCACAACGTTCCCCTTGCCGCTCAGGGCGAGCCGATCGGCAACGTCACCCACGCGCAGCATCTGACCCTTCACGGGCCGCACATGCGCACTGTGCCACGCACCCCTGCAGTCGATGAAGATGCCCTCGCGCGATCCCCGCACGACATCCGCCTCACGCGCACCTTCGAACAACACGGCGCCACCCGCCTTCACAGCCAGAAGCAAGGCCCGCATGAGCTTGCGTGGGTCGATGCTGCGCTCCGCCTTCAGTTCGAATTGGCCCGCATCGGCGCGGAAGGAAGGCAATAACTCGTGCCCGGCCACACCCTGATCGGAGCGCTCCAGCGTCCACTCGGTTTCAAATGGCACAGTCTCACCGCCAAGTGAGGCAATGCGCTGCAGATACTCGGGG
>CAXTJS010000101.1:7177-10052 GCA_964244605.1 uncultured Terriglobus sp.
GCGCCGACGCCAGGCGCTTCGAGAGTACCTTCCGCTCGATCGGCGCCAGGCGGGTGCGATGACGGTTCGACTTAAAGGACAGCGCAGCGGCGCGCAGCGCCAAAGGCACAAGCGCAGGCGGATGAGTCGGATCGTGTGCGGCAAGCATGCCGGCAGCCGCTGTGGAAGCGCCGGCACCGGCGCGCTCCCGTTCCAGCACGTATACGGTCAGCCCAAACCGCCGCAGTTCCAGTGCGATGGAAAGGCCCACCACGCCCGCTCCGGCAATCGTCACATCGGCGTGCTGCACCGTTTCATTCTAGGTGCGTCCGATGAACAGAGCACTTGCAGCGCGTGGCAGTGCGGCGTCCAATAACGTAGGCGGTACAAACCGCAGTCCACCTCCTGGAGAGACGCTTGAGCGACCTGCCCACCTCGACCCCTTACGTTCCCGCGGAACGGCACAGCGCTGTTCTGCCGCTCGCCGTTTCGTTCGCGATTCTCGCCGCCATCGGTTCGCTCATCTGGGCGTACATGCTGCAACAGCGCCTTGCAGCCACTGAGACCAAGCTCAACGTCGCCATGCAGGAGCGCACGGCCTTCGGACAGCAGCTGCGTGAGGCGGATGCAAAGATTCGTGCGAACAGCCTCAGCGTCGATCAGCAGTTAACGAAGGCACAGCAGGAGCAGGCGGCACTCGCCAGCCGCGCGCAGGCCATTGCCGCGCGCCAGCAAGCCGACACCAGCCGTCTTGAGAAGACGCAGGCCGACACCGCCGAGAAGGTCGGCGCGGTGGCGACTGACGTAACCGCTGTGAAGACCGACGTGGGCAGCGTACGCACTGAAGTTGCGAGCACCAAGACTGACGTCGCTGATACCAAGGCACTGCTGCAGCGCACCATCGGCGATGCCGGCGTGATGAGCGGCCTGATCGCGCACAACCACGACGAGTTGGAAGTGCTGAAGCACAAAGGCGACCGCACCTACTACGAGTTCACCTTGCATAAGAACGCAGCCGCAACGCTGCTGGGCACGGTGAAGGTGCAGCTCAAGAAGACGAACGAGAAGAAGTCGCGTTACAACCTCCTGCTCAGTTCAGACGACCGCAACATCGAGAAGAAAGACAAGACCGTGCTCGAGCCGGTGCAGTTCTACTCCGGCAAAGACCCGATGCTGTACGAGATCGTCGTCAACAACATGGGCCACGACACGGTTACGGGATATCTGTCGGTACCTAAGGGCTTGTAGCTGTAGAAGACGAGGCGCGGATGTGTCTTCAGACCGATGGCACGTCATACCCTGCCTGCTCCCTGCTGCACACTGGATAATAAGAACAACCAGGCTGATAGGCCCTGGACCAGTATGGGAGCTTGCATGTCAAACCGGCCGGACTTCGATCCCTCGACCCTCGTCATCCACTCGAATCGAAGTTACGAAACACAGTCGAACTCAATACTCTTTCCCATCCATCAGACTGCGACGTATGTGCATGAGACCGTCGGCGTTACGAAGGGATACGGGTACACGCGCGGTGCCAACCCGACGGTCAATGCGCTCGAGCAGGCGATCGCCGCCATTGAAGGCACAGCGCAGGCGCTCTGTTTCCGTTCCGGCATGTCTGCCATCACCACGCTGTGCTTCGGCCTGCTGCACGCGGGAGACCACGTTGTTCTCTCCGAGGTTATTTACGGTGGTACCGCGCGCCTCTTTCACCAGGTACTGACGCATTTCGGTGTGGAGTACAGCTTTGCGGACACATCCTCCGTTTCCGCAACGGAGCAGGCCTTGCGCCCGAACACGCGCCTACTCTTCATCGAAACCCCCGCGAATCCGACGCTGCTCCTCACCGATGTTCGCGCCATGGCCGAGCTTGCACATTCGCGCAAAGACCTTCTGCTCGCCGTGGACAACACCTTCCTGACGCCACTGCTGCAGAACTGCCTCAACCTCGGCGCGGACATCTCGATGCTCTCCACGACGAAATACATCGACGGCCACAACGCCACGCTGGGCGGATCGCTCGCCACCCATAACGAAGCCATTACGGAACGTCTTCGCTTTGTGCGCAAGATCATCGGCAGCATCCAGGCTCCGATGGATTCGTGGCTTGCGCTGCAGGGTGTCAAGACCTTGCCGGCCCGGCTGAACGTACACTGCGACCACGCGATGCAGGTCGCGCAGTGGCTGCAGCAACATAACGGAGTAAGGAAGGTGAACTACCCCGGCCTCGCGTCGTTTCCGCAGGCGGAGCTTGCCCGCAAGCAGCAGAAGGCATTCGGCGGCATGCTGTCGTTTGAACTGGAAGCGAGCGCGGCCGACACGCTGCGCTTCGTGGATGCGCTGAAGCTCTGCACTTGCGCAGAAAGCCTGGGCAGCGTCGAGACGTTGATCACGCATCCCGCAACGGCATCTCACTGCGACTTTGATCCGGATGAGCGGAACCGGCTCGGCATTACGGATCGCCTCGTGCGCCTGTCTGTCGGGCTTGAGTCGCCCAAGGACTTGATCGCAGACTTCGAGCAGGCGTTTCACGCGATCGGCGACTGAGCCGCGTACAGGAGAAGCGCATGAACTGGCGTTCCAGGCTGATGCATCCCTCGCGAAGCGCACCGAACGGCTTCGTCTCGCTTGCGGTTCCCACATATCGCGGAGCGACGGTCGTCTTTCCCACGCAGCAGGAGGTCCGCGAAGGCTGGCGTGAACACCAGCAGGGCTACAGCTATGGCATTTACGGTACGCCGACAACGCTGGAGCTTGGCGAACGCATCGCCGACCTTGAGGGCGCGCAGCACACCTTTCTTGTGCCCAGCGGACAAGCCGCCATCGCCCTCATCTATCTCTCGTTTTGCTCCGCAGGCAGCCACGTTTTGCTGCCTGCGACCGCCTACGGCCCGAA
>CAXTJS010000102.1:0-10007 GCA_964244605.1 uncultured Terriglobus sp.
ACACGCCGTTCTTCGACGGCTACCGCCCGCAGTTCTACTTCCGCACCACGGACGTGACCGGCTCGGCCAAGCTGCCCGCGGGCACGGAGATGGTGATGCCGGGCGACAACATCGCGCTCGAGATCACCCTGCACACCCCCGTCGCCATGGAAAAGGGACTCCGCTTCGCCATCCGCGAAGGCGGCAGAACCGTCGGCGCAGGAACCATCACTGAAATCATCAAGTAAGCACTCCATGCAGCCGCGCACAGCGCGTGGCAGCTAGCCCGCAAACAGCAAGGGCCGCATCGAAAGATGCGGCCCCTTGCTGTTGAGTGTCTTTCGCACAAGTGCTGTCTGGTCCTCGCGTTTGTTTCCTCTCGTGGTGCGACTCCTTCGAGTAAAGCGACTTAACGCGCTGCGTGGAGGACAGCCCTAATAAGCGAACGCCTTATTGGGGTGTGCGGGTGCGGGTGGCACGGGTCTTGGGTCGGCCGCGATCTGCTGCTTGAGTAAGGCTATGGCAGCTTCGAGTTGCGCATCACCGCCCAGGAAGGTGGCGTGCGGCAAGTTGTCGACCGCCGTGTCGGGCTCTACGCCGTGACCTTCGATGAGCCACTTGCCCTCGGGCCCGTAGACGCCAGTCTCGGCCGCGGTGGCTAACCCGCCGTCTGCCTGCCGGTTCGACCCACTGAGCCAGATCTCGCCGCCCCAGGTGCGCATGCCGAGAACGGTGCCCATCTTGAAGCGCTTGAAACCTTCCGTGAAGGCCTCGCCGTCGCTCGCCGTCTCCTGATCGCAGAGCACCACGATGTGGCCACGGAAGGCGTACGGCATGTTCCACTGCGGTTGACCGACGCGCGGTTGCCAATAGAACCACGGTTTGCGCAAGAGGTCGCCGAGCAGCCAGGAATCGATGTTGCCGCCGTTGTTGTGGCGCACGTCGATGATGAGGCCGGACCGCGCAAAGACCGGGTAATACTCACGTGTCCACTGCTCGATATCGTCCTTGCCCATGGCGCGCAGATGCACGTAGCCGATCTGCCCGCCAGAGGCTGCCTCGACCTTCTGCCGACGCTGCAGTTCCCATTCGGCATAATGAAGCTGCCAGTCGTCTTCCGCGCTTACCGGCTTGGCCAGCACACTGCGGATCGCACCGTCCTTCGCCTTGACGCGGAGAAGCACGGGCGCGCCCACCTTGCCGCGCAGCAGAATGCGTTCGTCCGGCACGCGCGCAGTCTCTTGCCCGTCAATCGCGAGGATAACCTCGCCCTCCTGCACCTGTGCCTCGGGCCGCGCAAGCGGCGGCGCCAGATTCGGCATGTCCGGATCGTGCGCGTAGATGTGCTCGACGACGAAGCCGCCGGCTTTCTCATCGTGCCGCAGATCAGCACCCAGCGCGGCCAGGCTGACGTTGTCTGCGGTTTTGCGACCGTCGCCGCCGAAGACGAAGGTGTGCAGCGCGGACAACTCGCTCACCATCTGCGCGATCACCTGGTTCAACTCGTCACGATCGGCAACGCGGTCTACCAGCGGCAGGTAGCGCTCACGCATGGCGACCCAGTTCACGCCGTGCATGTCGCGGTCGTAAAAATAGTCACGTTCCAGCCGCCATGCGTCCAGAAAGATGCCGCGAAACTCCTCGCGGGGCACCGTCGTAATCTGCCAGTGCGAGAGATCGAGCTTCGCCTTACCGAGGGCCTTAGGGTCAAGCCCGGCACCTTTGCTGTCGGAGTCCACGATGTAGAAGTCATCGTCCTTGCCGATGAGCAGCGACTTGCGATCGAGCGAAGCTTCCAGGCTCTTCACGTCGCTGAGCAACGTGTCCGGCCCATCGCCCTTGTTGGCGATGTCGAGGCACTGCACGGCGCGCTTGTGCTCTGCGTCGCCGTTGCTGCTAAGCCAGCAGAGGCGCTTCTCTGTCGCCGCCAGACTCTCGTAGTTGCCGGCAGGGGCAGGCGTGTCGGTGAGGCGATCACGGATGCCGGCAAAGTCGATCTTGACGATAGGGACCTTCTTTGCGTCGTCCGCTTTGGCGTCCTTCTTGTCCGCCTTGGCATGATCTTTCGCGGCCTTGTCCTCGACCTTGCTTTGCTTGTCGTCGCCCTTCTCCGTCTTGTCCTTGTCCTTGTCTTTGTCCTTGCTGTCGTCGGGATGAAGTTCATCGGGCGGCAGAAAAGGCGACCGCTGGCCGGGCAAGAGGGCAAGTTCGTAGACCTTAACGGTGCGATCAAAGTGCGGCTGCGGCCGGCGCGGGCCCCAGGGAGAAGGTACGGTGGACTTGATCTCGCGATCTGACAGGAAGTACATCCACTTGCCATCCGCGCTCCACACCGGTGCCATGCTGTCGTAGCGGTCGCTGGTGAGCGCCTCCAGCTTGCCCGTTGCCAGTTCCAGCACCTTGATCTGCACGAACATGTTGGCGGCCTGTTCGGAAAAGGCGAGCCAGCGGCTGTCCGGCGACCAGCTCAGGTCGTCGATGTCGTCCATGCTGCTCTGCTCGATACGCTTGTCAGTCTTCTTGTCCACGTCGAACAGCCAGAGCTCGTGGTCTTTGTTCGTATGCGCCAGCCACTTGCCGTCAGGCGAGGGCACGCCCTGCCAGCGAAGAACATGCGCGTCCTTCGTCCACGGCTCGCCCTTACCGTCGCCGTTGCTGGGATACTTCCAGAACTCGGTCTCGCCGGTCTGGGTGGAGAGCGCGACGATGCTCTTGCCGTCCGGCAGGAAGCGCGCGTTGCGAAAGCGCACGCCCGAGTCGGCAGCCACGCGGGCGATGCGGCCCGGCTTGGCCGGCACGGTGAAGACCTGACCGCGCGCGGTGAAGACGGCCATGCCGCCGTCCGGAGAAAGGTGCACGTCAGAGACGTAGCTGCCAGGCTTCTTGACCCAGTGCTCGCGCATCTGGTCGAAGTCCGATTGCAGGGTGACCGGGATGCGCGCCTCCGTGCCGGTGGCAAGGTCCAGCGACCACAGCTCGCCCGCGCAGGTGTAGACCACGCGGCCGCTCCAGGCAGAGACGCCTTCCACGTCGAAGATCTTCTGGTGGCTCTCCTGCTTCACACCCTTGCCGCCCGGGTCGGCGGAGTACACGTTCATGACGCCGCCGCGATCCGACAGAAAAAGGAGCCGCCCGTTCTGGACGATGGGCGCCTTGGAGGTGCCGTCATAGTCGGCGGTCAGCGGTACCGCTTCGCCGCTACCGTCCCAGCGCCACAGGTTTTGGTTGAAGCCGCCCTGGTAGCGCTTGGTGCGGCTGCCCTGGTCCTCAAGCCGGGTGAAGAAGAGGGTTTTGCCGTCTGCGCTGTAGGCGGCTTCCGCACCGGTCTGCAACGGGATGCGCTCGCGCTCGCCGTGCGCTCCCAGCAACACCAGCGCCGGATCGAAGAGGCCGGCATGGCGGATCGTGCTCACGATCAAGCGGCCATCGGGTGCCCAGCCTACGGCTGCACGCGGCCGTCCCAGGTACGCCGCTCCGGCAAGCCGCCGGCGACGGGCATCGTGTAGACCTCGGTAGGTCCCTCGTAATCCGCGCGAAAGGCGACGGTCTGCCCGTCCGGCGAGATGGTGGCGTTGCGCTCCATGCCGGGTGCCGAAGTAAGCCGCCGCGCCACGCCGCCCGCAACGGGCACCGTCCACAGGTCGCCTTCGGTGGTGAAGACAACGGCGTCGCCATGCACCGCCGGATCGCGGTAATACCCGATGCGGTTGCCAGCGCTCTGCGCTGCCACTGCTGCCGCGCTGCACAGAAAGAGTGCGCTTAGCCAAAAGCGCAACGAAGCGGGACACTGTGTCTTGAAAGAGAACGCTGCCATACGCCTGCCTTGCCGCAGGACCGCAGCGCGCTTCCGCCGCTGCGGTGCCGATCGGATGTTTTTGCTTTCGGGAAGCATACCAGCCAGCAGGCGGGCGAACGCAGGAAAACCCGGGCTTTGCCCGGACGCTAAGAGATGCTTCTTGCCCCGAAGCGCCTGACGCGGCGATACAATTCAGCCAATCCAGTTTGTTTGTCTTACGGTTTGCATCGGGCGGCATGACACCGGTGCCAGGAGAGATGTATGCCTTCTCAGAAAACACTGCGGTCTGTTGTCATTGGAACAGTGGTTGCGTGTGCATTGGTTAGCGTGGAAGCGCAGACAGATGCGCCGCGGGCAGCAAACGCTGCCGCAGCAACGCAACCGGTCACTGGATACAACCAGCCTCCAAAGCAGATTCTGGACGTGATGCACGCCCCCTTGCCTCCTCGACCTGTTGTAAGCCCGAGCAGCGACAAGATGCTGCTAGTCGCAAGGCAGCCCTACCCGACCATTGCACGTGTGGCTACGCCGTACTTGCGCCTTGCCGGCGTGCGCGTTGAGCCGAAAAACCACAGCAAGCACGACACGCCAGGCGGCTACGGCATTACGGACTGCGCAAGCTCGTTTGATCTGGTGGCGATTCCTTCCGGAACGGTGACGCATGTTGCTCTTCCTGCAGCGTCATGCGCCCAGGATCCCCTCTGGGCAGCGGATGGAAAGCACTTTGCCTTTGCCAATATCGCACCGGAATCCGTCGATGTCTGGATCGGTGATGCGAACACCGGGACTGTGCACCAGATACCGGCCTTGAGGCTCAACCCGATGTTCGGCGGTGAACTGCGTTGGATGCCCGATCAGAAGACGCTGCTGGTCAAGCTTGTTCCACAAGGCATGGGTGCCCCACCGCCAGAGCCTGTCACACCGGCAGGGCCGTCGATTCAGGAGACAAGTGGCGAGAAGGGGCAGAGCAGCACCTATGAGAACCGCGACACGCTCGGCAACCAGCATGATGAGGACGTGTTCGACTACTATGCCGCGTCTCAGATGGCACTTGTCGATGTGAGCAGCGGCACGATCAAGTCGTTAGGCAAATACGGAAACATTGATGAGGTGTCCGTTGCGCCGGATGGACAGCATCTGCTGGTCAACACCATCCACAAGCCCTACTCCTACGTGACGACGTATGACCGTTTCCCGCGCGAGGTAGCAGTGTGGGACATCTCCGCGGGCGACGCGGCGGCAGTGCACACCATCGCTTCTATTCCGCTGGCGGACCGGGTGCCGATCCGCGGTGTGCGCACGGGTCCTCGCAGCTTCAGGTGGAGGCCGACTGATCCCGCCACGCTTGTCTGGGCAGAAGCGCTGGACCAGGGTGACTGGAAGGCGAACGTGCCTGCGCGTGACAAAATCATGCTGCAGAAAGCTCCGTTTCAGGCGGCTCCGGTAGAGATTGTGCGCACAGAGCAGCGCGCCGCCGGCATGGAATGGAGTGAGCATCCTGATGTTGCCTTCGTACAGGAGTACGACAACAACAAGCACCTGCAAAGCACGCTGATCGTCAACTTCGACAACCCACAGCAAACGCCGCGCAAGATCTGGAATCTTTCAAGCGACGAGCGCTACGCAGATCCGGGTGATCCTGTCGTGAAGCGCTTACCGAATGGCTTCTACGTCATGCGTCAGGACGGAGATTCCATCTATCTCGAGGGAACAGGTTCGTCCCCTGAAGGAGATCGCCCATTTCTCGATAAGTTCGATTTGAAGACCCTGCAAGCAGAGCGCATGTTCCGCAGCGACAAGACATCGTACGAACAGTTCCTCTCGTTTCTCGGACCCGATGCTCACAAGTTTCTGACTTGGCACCAATCCCCTTCCGATCCGCCGAACGCCTTTGTGCGGACGCTTGGGAAGCACAGCGATGCACCTGCGGGCGAAGCTGCCTTTGCTTCCTCCAGCGCAGTGGTGACCCACATTCCTGATCCTGCGCCAGAGGTTCGGGCGATCAAGGAGCGGCTCGTTAAATACAAGCGCGCCGATGGGCTGGACCTTTCCTTCACCCTGTTTACACCTCCCGGGTACAAAGAAGGCACTCGCGTTCCGACCATCCTCTACGCTTATCCTGCGGATTACGCTGATCCCTCGAAGGCCGGCCAGGTGACCGGGTCGCAGGAGCGATTTACGCAGCTTCGCCAGTATCGACTGCTGTTGCTTGCGGGCTATGCCATCATCGACAACGCTTCATTCCCTATCGTGGGTGACCCTCGAAAGGCATACGACACGTATCTTGAGCAACTGGTGGCGGACGCGAAAGCAGCCGTGGACGAGGCTGTCCGGCTGGGCGTGGCGGATCCCAATCGCATCGGCGTCACCGGACACAGTCATGGTGCGCTGATGACCGCAAACCTGGTTGCGCACTCTGACCTGTTCCGTGCAGGGGCTGCCACCAGTGGGTCGTACAACAAGACACTCACACCCTTCGGCTTCCAAAACGAACAGCGGTCCGTGTGGGAGGCTGAGGATGTGTACCGGACCGTTTCTCCCTTCTTCTACGCGGACAAGTTGAAGACGCCTCTCCTGATCGTTCACGGGGGTGAGGACGCGAACCCAGGCACAACGCCGCTGCAATCGACCAAGCTGTATGAAGCAATACGCGGCAACGGTGGGACCGCGCGGCTGGTGATCCTGCCGCACGAGCCTCACTGGTACTCGGCAATGGAATCGAACGAGCAGCTCATCTACGAAATGCTTCGGTGGTTTGATAAGTATGTGAAGAACGCCCCACAAGCCAAGTCGTAAACCGGTGCGGTTGCGGGGCGTGTAGGTTTTCGCTAGACTTAGGTGTTGGCTTTGCCGCGTGTGAGCGTGGCCGTAGGCCCATACAGGGGCGTAAGCTCAACGGTTAAACTGTCGGTCTCCAAAACCGAACTTCTCGGTTCGAATCCGAGCGCCCCTGCCAGTTCTACAGTGAGTTTTGCCTGAGGCGCGAAGCGCATCTGGCTGAAGAGAGTTTGAGGCGAAGCATGGCCAAGGCAATGGTAGTGGCGGATCCGCAGAACGCGGGGCTCGAAAAGGCAAAGGGGCAGGTTGAACGCCTGCGCACCTTCCTGGGCGACGTCCGCAGCGAGATGAACAAGGTCAACACGCCGCCGCGGGCTGAGGTGCGCAGCACCACGACCGTGGTCATCCTGACCGTATTTGCCTTTGCGTTCTTCTTCTGGATTGTGGACTTTCTGCTGAACCACTCCATCAACGCGCTCATCACCAAGCTGACCACCCACTAACGCAGGACGGACAGGAAGAAGACATGGCTAACGAGATTGCGATTCCGACCGAGCCCTACCAGGTGGACCAAGAACAGATTGCCGCCGATCACGCAGCAGAGGGCGTGAGCGAGCCTTTAGAAGGTACAGGCGAGCAGCCAGCCGAAGCTGTCGAAGAGAACCGGCTGAAGTGGTACATCATCCATGCGTACTCCGGCTTTGAGCGCAAGGTGAAGGAGTCGCTGGAAAGCCGCGTGCGTGCCTTCGGTCTTGAAAAGAAGGTCGGCCGCATTGAGATCCCGACGGAGCCCGTCACCGAGCTTCGCAATGGCAAGAAGTACACCATCGATCGCGTCTTTCTGCCGGGCTATGTCTTCGTCGAACTCGATCTGGACAACGATCTATGGCACTTGGTCAAGAACACGCCCAAGGTCACTGGCTTTCTACAGACGGGCGACACGCCAAACGCGCTGAGCGAGCAAGAAGTGATGCTGATGCTCAATCGCGCCGACGTGGTGAAGGACAAGCCAAAGCTCAAGGTCAAGTTCGAGAAGGGAGAGCAGGTCCGCATCACCGAGGGGCCGTTTGCCAACTTCAATGGTGCCGTGGACGACGTAAACGAAGACAAGCAGACGCTCAAGGTCATGGTCAGCATTTTCGGACGTCCCACGCCAACCGAGGTCGAGTTTGCGCAGGTGGAGAAGCACGTCGAGTAGCGGCGTTCTTCCCCGCTCCTCAGGTTTAGCACGCTAAGTTTGTCGCGGAACGCAGGTGGCTTCTACCCCGCGCGAGGCGAACATCACAAGAGGTAGAGGACAATGGCACCGAAGAAGATCAACGGATATGTGAAGCTCCAGGTGATGGCCGGCAAGGCCACGCCCGCACCGCCGATCGGCCCCGCGCTGGGTCAGGCGCAGGTCAACATCATGGAGTTTTGCAAGCAGTTTAACGACCGCACCAAGGACCCCGGTATGGCCGGTCTGACGATCCCGGTCGTCATCACCGTCTTCGCCGACCGCACCTTCACCTTCGTCACCAAGACGCCGCCGGCACCTGTTTTGTTGAAGAAGGCTGCAAAGGTCGAGAAGGGCTCTGGCACGCCGAACAAGAACAAGATCGGCAAGGTCACCGAGGCGCAGGTGCGTGAAATCGCCACGCAGAAGATGCCCGACCTGAACGCCGCTTCTGTTGAAGCCGCGATCAAGTCGATCAAGGGCACGGCGCGTTCGATGGGGATCGAAGTTACTGCGTAATCAACACGGAACATTCGTTTCGTTGAAGGAGGGCGTATGGAGTGGTCGCTGACGGGTTTGCCGTTGCCGATTGTTCTGCGCCCTCCTTCGCCATTTACGGACGACGAGTTGATCGCTTTCTCCCGCCGGAACCGTCCGTACCGGATCGAAAAGAACAACCAGGGGGAAATCGTCATCATGACACCTGTGGGCAATGAGGGTGGCCTGCGTGAACTGCGCGTGGCGGCCAGATTGATGAAGTGGGCCGACGAAGACGGTCGCGGTGAGGCAAACGGCCCGAATGCGGGCTGGAATCTACCGGATGGCTCCACGCTGAGTCCTGATGCCTCATGGGCGAGCTTTGCACTCACAGACAGGTTCAGCGCGGAAGAGCAGGAGCGCTACCTACCAGTTTGTCCGGAGTTCATCATTGAGGTTCGTTCAAAGAGTGACAGTGTCACAACACTGCGCGCGAAGATGGAGACTTGGCTCGAAAATGGTGCGCAACTCGCATGGATGATCGACCCATTCGCACGGACGGTGACAATCTATCGGCCTGGTCAGTCACCGCAGCAGCTTGCCGAACCGATGCAGGTGCATGGCGAAGGGCTGGTGACTGGTTTCACGCTGGACACCGATAAGCTCTGGGCGGCCTCTTGAGTCCGGTGCAGCTTGCCTTGAACATCTGAAGCAGCGTGAACTAGAACGCCTAGCGATTCGCGGCAAGCACGTCCGACTCGATGGTCGTCGTCTGCAGGTACTTATGCGGGTTCACGGCGACGTCGTGGATGCGCACCTCATAGTGCACATGCACGCCCGTCGTGCGTCCGCTGTGGCCGACGTAGCCGATCACCTGTCCGCGCAAAACCTGTTCACCGCGGCTGCAGTGCAGGCCCGACATGTGGCCGTAGATCGTCTTGATGCCATTGCCGTGGTCAATCATGACCTCCGTGCCGTAGCCATTCCCGATTCCGGCCATGATGACGGTGCCGTTGGCAGTCGCATGAATCGGTGTGCCCAAGGGCGCGGAGATGTCTACGCCCTTGTGAAACTCGCCTTCGCCAGCGCCAAGAATGGGATCTTCACGCTCTCCGAACGGCGAAGTAATCGGTCCGACAACCGGCCAGAGCGTAGGCGTATTCGCCGCATCCGCACCGGGCCCGATGCTCGGGAAGAACGGGTTTGACGGAGTCGCGATCCAAGCTCCAGAGATAGCGCGCGAGGCATCGCCGCTCATCGCGGAATTGCGCAGCTTGTAAAACGCGTCGAGACTGCTGTAGTAGTTTGAGGCGCTAAGCGAACTGTCGCCCGCCGCGGCGGGCGTGATGGCCGCCGTCGCTGTGCCGCTGCTCACGGGCGCGCTGTGCAGGCGGCCATGTAAGAGGTTGCTGGCAGGGGCGGCAAGGCGTCCTGCAGTGAACCCGTAAAGCGCGGAAACCTCGCTCGCGAGCGCGCCCAGCGATGCTGCCTGCACTTCCTTCTCATGCTCGCGCTTCTCAAGCCGGGCGTAGTCGCGTCGCAGGTTCTCTCGCTCTGCGCGTACCTGGTTGAAGCGCTCCGTCTTGAGCAGCATGCGGGAGTAGGAACCGGCTAGCCCCGCAATCGTGAACAGGCCCACAACGGCCGCGCCCACAAACAGGTACACAAAGTGAAGCGGGATCGGCAGCTTCTTGAGGGAGCCATCTGCATCGCGGGCGACGAACACGACATAGAAGCGCTTCTTCAAGTGGCCAGCCTCGG
>CAXTJS010000103.1:0-9782 GCA_964244605.1 uncultured Terriglobus sp.
TGGGCTGCCATACGCTGCCCTCACCGGGCACGTTATACCAGGTGCCGTTGGCATCCAGGTCGGCCCAGCCGTAGCCCTGGTCCCCCGCGTAGGTGTCGCGTGCGCTGGTTCGCAGGGCAGCTTCGTCCATGGCGGCTTGGGAGAGCTTCTCGTTCCAGTTATCCCACGCCTCCTGTGGCAGTGTGGAAGCAAGAAAATAGCGCTTCGGATTTTTGGGATCAGACCGAAGACTTTCGCCGGCCTGCAGGTCGGCGGTGTAAGCGTCGCGCCGCGAAACGGAGACGGCCCCGCTCAGCACACCGGTTTCCACCTGCGAGCCGGTCACATGGATGCGGAAGCTGCTGTTCTCCTGCGGTGCGATCGTCTGGTCTGCCGCAAGCACGCTGTAGCTGCCGCGGTCGGAGTAGCGAAGCTCCAGATAGAAGAGGCCGTCGTTCAGCTGCAGTTCCGCGGAGGCGTCTAGCCGTGTAAGGACGGCGGTGCTGTTTGGCGTGAGCCGCAGCACGGAGCCGTCTGTGAACTCAATCTCTGCCTCGCCCGACTCACCGGTGCTGATGCGCTCGCCTTGCGGCAGCGGCATATTCAACGCGGCATCCGTCAGCGCATCCGTACCGTCCTGCGCCTGTACCTGCACGGACCCGGCGAGATGGCTTAGACGCGCCACCGGAGCCGACGCAGACTCCTGCGCGCGGCCGGAAACCAGGCAGAAAATGAAAAGCAGCACAGGAACGTGCAATCGCCGGAAAAGACGTATCACCGCTCACCTCAACATCGGCAGCATACTCCGTGGAGCCATCCGCTGGCAGACTTGAAAGACGCTACTGTTGATCCGCTAACAGCAACAGCTGGCTCGCTTTTGTTCGCACGCGTTCGAGGATTGCGTCATCGGCGACGAGCGCTTGCAGTGAGGGCTTGATCGCCGCGAGTTCCGGTGCCTTGCCCTCTTTCGCAGCCTCTGCAAGCCGGATGAGCACAGGGTCGAGCCCAAGGCGATCATAGCGGTGCAGACGGTCGATGGTGGCACCCTCTTCCAGCGTGTAGCTCACGGAGAGCAGGTAATCCGTCGCAGCCGCGAGCGCCTTGTTGTCGGTGTAATTAAAGCTGCAACGGAGCGTCGCGCCACTGCCGTCGTGGTACTCCAGCGTCTTCTGGCCCATGCGCGCCAAGTTCTTTGTCTTCGTCTCGCAGGGCTGCATCGCCTTGGAATCCGCAATCCACTTCCGCAACTTCGCCTGCCCACTGGCGGATAGCGTGAAGCGGATCGGCGCGTCGGAGGCACCCACGGCCGGGACTGCGTACGTTCGCTGGTACTCCGTCTGCCCATCTCCGGCGATGGCGAACGTCCAGTGCGGCACCGGCAGGCCGGCGCGGTCATACTCGGCCAATAGACGAGACGTCTGTGGCGGATTGTTCTCCGCTGCTGCTCTTGCTTGAACGCTGAGCATCGCCACAAGCGCAGCGCAACAAATCGCACGCAAACTCACTCGCGGAAGACTCAACGCTGCATGCCCATCAGCGTCTTGGACGTGTGAATATGGCAGATCGCGATGGCAAGCGCATCGGCAGCGTCCGCGGGCTCGGGCGCGCGCTCCAGGTCGAGTAGGCGCGCCACCATGAACTGCACCTGCTCCTTCGCGGCAAGACCATAGCCGACAACGGCGGACTTGATGGAGAGCGGCGCGTACTCCGCAACTTCAAGACCGCTGCAGGCGGCGGCGAGCATGGCCACGCCACGCACCTGGCCCAGCTTTAAGGCACTCTTCGCGTTGGCCGCGAAGAAGACGTCTTCAATCGCGACAATCTCCGGCGCATACGCGGCGAGCAGGCCGGTCAGCTCCGCGTACACCTGCTGCAGCCGTGCCGGTGTGCGCTGCTTTTTGTTGAGCTTGATCGCTCCCGCGGCGATTGGCACCAGACGGGTCTCACGCGTGGTCTCGTGCAGCTCCACGACGCCCCAGCCCGTGTACTCCGTGCCGCAATCGATGCCGAAGACGCGCATAGCTGCGAGTCTACCGGAACTGCCCGGCATCGCGAACCGGCTCACGGCCTACGGCATCGACCGTACAACGACCAGGTCCGTCGTTGCGGAGAGTTGAACACTGCCGCAAGATGCCGGAACGACATTGGCCTGCGCTTTGCGCAACGCTGTCGATGCACCGGCATGCTGCAGAGCGCCGGAGCCTTCCAGCGTCGTGAGGCAATGCGGCTTTCCTGCGGCGTCGCTGAGCGCCAAGGTCTCGCCTGCACGTAGAGCGAACCGATCTACGGTGAAGTACTGTTCCTGGATCAGCCGGGTACCGTGCTCTGCCTGCCGCGGCTGCACCTTGCCTGCGCGCGTCTCTGCCATGGCTACGGCGACACCCTGCTCGAGATGCAGTTCACGTGGCCGCCCATAGTCGAACAGGCGAAAGGTCGTGTCGGAGGTCTGTTGCGTCTCCAGCAGCGTTACGCCTGGCCCGATCGCGTGCACGGTGCCCGCATCCACAAAGACCATGTCGCCCGTGCTGACCGGGAGGAAGCGAAGCAGCGATTCCATCGAGCCGTCCGCGGCGGCAGCGTGCATCGCCTGCGGATCGACGCCGGGCAGCAGGCCACACGCCACCGTCGCGCCCGGCTCGGCATGCACCACGTACCAGCACTCCGTCTTGCCGCGCGGCTGTCCCATGACCTTTGCCTGCGCGTCGTTCGGGTGCACCTGCACGGAAAGCTTGTCGTCCGGAAAGAGCAGCTTCAGCAGCAGCGGAAACTCGTTCTCATCGCGCCAGGCACCAAGCAGCGCTTCCCGCTCCGCATCTGCGACAGCCTGCAACGTCTGCCCCGCGAAGGAGCCGTCCGCGACGAGACACTTTGCCCCGGTAAGCCAGGCCTCGCCGATGGGCTCACGATCAGCGCCGCTTTGCTCCGCGTTGTACCAGGGCTCCAGGCTGCGACGGCCCCATGGCCTTGCTGAAAAGACGGGCCGAAGCAGGAAGGGCGAAAGTGTGCTGCTCATGGGATCTCCTAACGTTTTACGGACTTAAACACGCGCCACACTGCGTCATCACTGCATGGAAGGGTGACCTTACACAAACATTACAAACAGATGCCGAGGTCCACTGCTACGGTGTCGATAGTAGATCGAAACAGGCAGCGCAGCACTACACACGAGAAGAGGATTCATGGCAACACTTGCTACACCAACGCCCTCCACGAGCACGCCGACGGCAGCACCACAGGCTTCCAGTGTCCGCGAAGCGGTAACCGATGCCCGCCGCAAGGTGCGCGAAGACCTGCGCATGGGGCGCGAGCACCAGCAGGGCCAGATTAACTGGATTACCAGTGTCTTCATGGGCCTCTTTCACGTGGGCGCGCTTGCCTCGCTGTTCTTCTTCTCATGGGCAAACATCGCCGCGTTTGTCGTTATGTACTTTCTCGCCATCAACGTCGGCATCGGCATGGGCTACCACCGCCTGCTGACGCATCGCGGCTACCGCGTACCCCGCTGGCTTGAGTTGGTGATCAGCGGCTGCGGCACACTGGCGCTCGAGGGCGGACCGATCTTCTGGGTGGCCACGCACCGCGTTCACCACCAGTTCAGCGACCACGAGGGCGACCCGCACACACCGCACGATGGCACCTGGTGGGCGCACGCCGGCTGGATCCTTTCGGGTCGCGCCCTGCACAGCGAGACTGCCCTGCTGGGCCGCTACGCCCCTGACCTTACCCGCGATCCGGGCCAGCGCTGGCTGAGCAAGTACCACTGGGTTCCGCTTACCACCTCGGGCTTTCTGCAGATGGGCATCGGCTATGCGCTTGCCGGCTGGAAGGGCCTGTTCGGCATGGTTCTGTGGGGAACGTTCCTGCGCACCACCATCGGCCTGCACAGCACCTGGCTGGTCAACTCCGCAACGCACCTTTGGGGTGGCCGCCGTTTTGAGACCAAGGACGACAGCCGCAACAACTGGATCGTCGCCCTGCTGACCGGTGGCGAGGGCTGGCACAACAACCACCATGCGCACCCCGTGAGCGCGCGCCACGGCTTGGCCTGGTACGAGTTCGACGTGAACTACTACGGCATCTGGGTCATGGAAAAGCTGGGTTTGGCCAAGAAGGTGCAGATCGCCAAGTACGACAAGCTGAACCCGAAGCCCGCAGGCGCGTAAGTAAGAACTGAAAGTTAAAAGTAGAAAGTAGACACAAAAACCGGAGCTGATCCGGTCTTTGTGTTCTGCTCAGAGCGAGTGCAAAGTGAAGGAGTGGCTACTGCCACTCTTTTTACTTTCCACTCTTTTCCACTTTCCACTCTTGTACTTTCCACTTCGTACACTACTGCCATGAACATCACGCGCAGACGCGGAGCGATTGCCTTCTTCATCACGCTGGGCATCTGCCTGGTGGGCGTCGCCGTTGCGCTGAACGTCGGCTGGATCATTCTCAACGTTCATCAGCGTCACATCGTCTTCTTGGTGCTCGGCATCTGCTTCTTCGGCGTGATCATCGCCGGGCTCATCCTCAACACCATCTTCCTGGTCCGTGAGATCCGCCGCAATGAGCGGCAGGACAGCTTCCTAAACGCCGTCACCCACGAGCTGAAAACGCCCATCGCCTCTGTTCGCCTGTATCTGGAAACGCTGCAGCGGCGGCCCCTTGAAGAAGCGCAGCGCCAGGAGTTTTACGCGCGCATGATGGAGGACAACGACCGCCTGCTCAGCACCGTGGAACAGGTTCTGCGTGCCGGTGAGGCAAACGCCAAGGGCGTGTTGCGCAACCCGAAAGCAAGACACCCGCTCGACTTGCGCCAGCTCGCCGAAGAGGTGCTGCAGGAGACGGTGCGCCGCCACCACCTGAACGACACGGCCGTCCACTTGCAGGACAACGCATCGGAGCGCCACGTCTTCATTGAGGCTGACCAGCAAAGCATCCGCACTGCCCTGCTCAACGTGCTTGACAACGCCGTTAAGTACTCGCCAAGTGGCGTAGAGATTACGGCGGAGCTGAGCATTCTGCGTGAGAACACCGCCATGCTGCGCATCACCGACAAAGGCGTCGGCATACCGCCCGCGCAGCTGAAGCGCGTCTTTCACCGCTTCTACCGAGTCGTCTCGCGGGATGCCATGAAGATCAAGGGCACGGGACTCGGCCTGTTCATCACGCGATCCATCGCGCGGCAACACGGCGGCGACGCAACGGCGCAGAGTTACGGCGTTGGGCTGGGGACCACCATCACCATGCAGCTTCCGCTGCTGCGCTCGCACTCCCAGCCGCGCGTCGCTCCCAAGCCAACCACAATCGAAACAGGGACAGCCGCGTGAACGACGCACCCTTCATCCTGCTGGTCGAAGACGAAAAGCATATCGCCGAGGCTCTGCTCTTCAACCTGCGGGCAGAGGGTTACCGCACACACCATGAGGCCGACGGAGAAGCCGCGCTGGACTGGTTGCTGCACTCGGGCAATCGACCGGCAGCCGTGCTGCTCGACGTCATGCTGCCCGGCATGGAGGGCTTCGACGTAGCTCGCGCGCTACGGGATGCAGGCAACTACGTGCCCATCCTCATGCTCACGGCGAGAGGCCGGCCTGAGGACGTGTTACAGGGCTTTGAGGCAGGCGCAGACGATTACCTGCCGAAGCCGTTTGAGCTTTCCATCCTGCTCGCGCGCCTCAACGGCCTGCTGCGCCGCATGCACTGGCAGCAGAGTCAAAGCAGCGATGTCGCAGCCGCACCGCAGCAGAGTACCGCGCCGGAGAAAAACGTCTTTCGCTTCAGCGGGCGTGAGATCCGCTTCGACACGCTGGAACTCACCACGGCAACGCAGACAATCCACTTAACACTCATGGAGCTCGAACTGCTCCGTTACCTTATCGAGCGCCTCGACAAGGTCGTGTCTCGAGGGGAGATCCTCGAGGAAGTCTGGCGCGTACGCGAAGACACGGACACGCGTGCCATCGACAACTTCGTCGTCCGCCTGCGACGTTACCTTGAGGATGATCCCGCGAAGCCAACGCACCTGCTGACAGTGCGCGGCGTCGGCTACCGCTTTGTGGCCGCGGGCGAATGGGCCTAGCACTTGCGGCTAAACTGAGACCATGAGGCCGCGTTGAGACCGTGAAGATACTGACCCGGTACATCCTTCGCGAGGTGCTGTCGCACGGCCTTCTGGGTGGCGTCGTCTTCACTTTCGTCCTCTTCATCCGGGACCTCGGAAAGATCCTAGAGCTTGTCGTCCGCGGCTCCGCTTCGGTCGAAGACGTTCTGCGCGTGATCGCCTACACGCTGCCCAGCACGCTGGTCCTCACGATCCCGATGACCGTGCTCGTCGGTATCCTGCTCGGCCTTAGCCGGCTTGCCGCGGATAGCGAGATTACGGCGATGCGCGCCTCCGGCTTTGGCGTGATGCGATTTGTGCGCATCGTGTCGATCGCCGCAACGGCGGCCTTGCTGCTGGGGCTTTTCAACTCGCTCTACCTTGCTCCCCGCTCGGCCGCTGCACTGCTGGCACTTGAGGGTCAGCTCAAGTCGTCGCAGGCCAGCTTTGAAGTGCAGCCGCGCGTCTTTTATGAGGACTTCAAGAACTACGTGCTCTACGTGCAGGACGTGAAGCCGGCGCAGGGCGCTTCCTTGTGGGAGCACGTCTTTCTGGCGGACCTCTCACAGCCTGCGACGCCCTACGTGACCACGGCCGAGCAAGCTATCGTGGTGAGCGGCTCACATGGTCTGTTGCGGCTGCACTTCCGCAACGGCGCGCGCCACGAGATCTCACCGAAGGACCCGAACCAGTACGACATCTCCACCTTCTCCGACACGGACACGCCGATCCAGACCGGCGCGCAGGACGATATCCGCGTTACGCGCAACGAGACATCGCTGCTCGCGATCCCCGCAAAAGACCTTTGGCTACGACGACACACGGCGATGGGCCGCGCCTACATTATTGAGCTCAACAAGCGCTTCTCGTACCCCATCGCGTGCATCGTGCTCATGCTGGTGGGTGTGCCGCTGGGCTTGTCGTCGCGACGCGGCGGCAAGAGCAGCGGCTTCGTGCTCACCATCGCGCTCGTCTTTCTGTACTACCTCTTTTCCTCCGTTGGCGTCGCGCTCGCCAAGCAAGGCAAGCTCTCGCCGTTCCTCGGTGTGTGGGCGGCCAACCTTCTCTTCGGTGGAGCAGGCGTACTGCTGCTGCGGCGTATGAGCCACGGCGACCTGTCGCTGCGAAACGCCGCGGTGCTCAACGTGATCGATCGCCTCGGCACGATGCTGGAGCGCTACCTGCCGAAGCGCCTGCGTAGTGACGCTGCGGAACCCGCAACGAAGCGGGTAAGCAAAGCGATCCGCACGCACCGCTTCCCGCTCATCTTTGACGAGTACGTGATGCGTGAGTTCCTGGCGACGCTCGCCATCATCCTGCTCAGCTTCATCACGCTGTCGCTCTTCTTCAGCTTCTTTGAGCTGCTGGGCGACATCATTCGCAATCGCACCGCGCTGATTACGGTGGGCGACTACCTCATCAACCTCGTGCCGTACATGCTCTACAACCTGACGCCGCTTTGCGCGCTGCTAGCGGTGCTGGTCACCTTCGGAGCGCTAAGCAAGTCGAGCGAGCTTACGGCGATGAAGGCCAGCGGCGTCTCGCTCTACCGGCTGATCGCCCCGGTGATGGTGTTGAGCGCCGTCATCGCGGTCGCCATGTTCACCTTCGACGAGTTCTACCTGCCCGCCGCGAACCGCCGGCAGGAGTCGCTGCGCTCCGTCATCAAAGGCAAGCCGGCACAGACCTTTCAGCGGCCGGATCGCAAGTGGATCAGCGGCCAGCAGGACTCGGTCGGCGAGCCCGCACGCATCTTCTACTACCAGTTCTTTGATCCCGACAAAGACGTCTTCGCCAACCTAACCGTCTTTGAATTTCAGCCGGGTACTTTCCGCCTGAGCCGCCGTATCTTTGCCGCAAGCGCGCGGTGGGACGCGCCAACGCAGCGCTGGATCTTTGAGAACGGCTGGCAGCGCAGCTTTCAGGGCGAGTCCGTGAATGATTACCAGCCCTTCGCCTTGAACACCTTTGCCGAAATCCGCGAGCAGCCCAGCTACTTCAAGAAGGAGATCCGGCCGTCGCAGGAGATGAGCTTTAACGAGCTCAGCGGCTACATCCACGACCTGAAGCAGAGCGGCTTCGACACCATGCGACTGCGCGTGCAGCTGAACCGCAAACTCGCCTATCCCCTCATCACGCTGATCATGGCGCTACTGGCCGTGCCGTTCGCGCTCAGCACGGGCAAACGAGGATCGCTTGCCGGCATCGCTACAGCAATCGGCATGGCCGTGGCGTACACCGTGCTGGCCGGCATCTTTGAGGCGATGGGCAACGTGAACGCGCTGCCGCCGGCGCTCGCGGCGTGGTCGCCGGATCTGTTATTCGGTCTTGCTGGCGGCTACCTGCTGCTGCGAACGCAGACTTGATGCGTCGCTTGCTGCTGGTTAGAGTCAAAGCTGTATGCGTCTGCTGCGAATCCTCATTGCGCTGCTTGCCCTTGGCGGCGCGGTCGTCTCTGCCCTAGCTCTCCACGTTCACCTGCAGAAGCCTGGCGAAGCGCCACCCTGCGCCGTGGACGAGCACTGGGATTGCGGCGCAGTCAACCACTCGCGCTTCGCCGTCTTTCCGCCGCGGGGCTTTGACGAAGATCCAAACTCAAAGGGACACCTGCCCGTCGCTATCGCCGGCATCGCCGGATACGTGCTGCTTGCGCTGCTCGCACTCTTCCGGCAGGACTTCTGGACCTATCAGATCAGCCAGGTCGGTGTCTTTCTTGCGCTTGGCCTGACCTTTCTGGAGAAGTACATCCTCGAGAAGTGGTGCATCTACTGCGTGTGGTCGCAGTCCCTTATGGCGGCGATCTTTGTCCTGTCGTGCATCGTGCTCTACTTGGCGCGGCGCGCGCGTGCACGCGAAGGCCTGCATCTACGAGCTGTTTAGCCACACGCACGTAGACTGGAAGCATGGGCTGGCTTGAACTGCTTCCGCTGATGAAACGCGCGTTGCCGCTGCTTCTCCGGCTCGTTCCCATGCTGGAGGCGACCCTGGCAAGCCGCAGCGCAGCCCGTGCCGAGCTGGCGCTGCCTGCCTCGATCACCGCAGACGCAGCACAGTCTCAGAACGACGTGCTGGCGGTTCTTGAGGCCCACTCCGGCCAGCTTGCCACCCTTGCGGAAGACGTAAAGCGGCTCGGCACGGCAGACGAGTTCTTCGCCAAACGCTTTCAGTCGATGGAGGACCAGGTCAGCGGACTCCAGACGCTACTGAAAGCGTTCGCCACGACCATGGTGCTGCTCTTGCTGGTTGCCGTTGTGCTGCTGGTTGTGCTGGTGCGCCGACACGGCTGAGAAGAACTTCCATCCTGCCGTAAAGCACTCACCGGCACTGGAGTCCGCGGCACCTGCCGCGTAATCTAAACAGGTATGGGAATTACCCGCGAACAGGCTTTAGACTGCTTCCGTTCTGACGACTTGATCGGCATCGGCATGGAAGCCGACGCGGTGCGCCGCCGCCTGCACCCCGAAGGCGTGGTCAGCTACATCATCGACCGCAACATCAACTACACCAACTTCTGCACGGAGTACTGCACCTTCTGCGCCTTCTACCGGCCGCTGAAGGGCAAGATGGCGGCCGAGGGCTACATCCTCGACTTCGACACGATCTACGCGAAGATCGCCGAGACCGAAGAGCTGGGTGGCACCGGCGTGCTGATGCAGGGCGGCATCCACCCTGACCTGAAGATCGACTGGTTTGAGGCGCTCTTTTCCGGCATCAAGCA
>CAXTJS010000104.1:0-9615 GCA_964244605.1 uncultured Terriglobus sp.
CTGGAGCGGGTAGCTGAGGCCAAGATTCGCGAGCTAGGTGCCAAGCCGGCGTTCAAGGGATACAACAACTATCCCGCTTGCCTCTGCACTTCGGTAAACCATGAGGTGATTCATGGGATCCCGTCCGACAAGAAGGTCCTGCAGGAAGGGGACATCGTCTCTGTCGATTGTGGCTTGATTCTGGACGGGTATTTCTCGGATGCCGCTGTGACTTACCCGGTGGGCAAGCTGAGCATGGCGGCGCGCAAGTTGCTCGATGTCACAAAGGCGTCGCTGGAGCAGGCGATTCGCGAGGTGCAGGTAGGCGCGACGCTTGGCGATATCGGCGCGGCAGTGCAGGAGATGTGCGAAGGCGAGGGCTTTGGTGTCGTTAGGGAGTTTGTTGGACACGGCATCGGCAAGCACATGCACGAGGATCCGCAGGTGCCGAACTACGGCCGTCGTGGCAAAGGCGCAAAGCTCAAGGCCGGTATGGTCTTAGCGATCGAGCCCATGATCAACGTGGGCGGCGCTGACGTGAAAGTTCTGAAGGATGGCTGGACTGCGGTCACGGTTGACGGCAGCCTGTCCGCGCACTTTGAGCATACGGTCGCCGTCACGAAAGATGGACCGTTCGTGCTCACGCGGTAAGTCAAGTTTGTTGTTTGTGGTTGAAGTTACAAGGAGAGGGTTTGCCGAAGGAAGACGCGATTGAAGCAATGGCGGTGGTTGTGGAAACCCTGCCCAATGCGATGTTCAAGGTCGAGATGGAAAACAAGCACCAGGTGCTGGCGCACGTTTCCGGTCGCATGCGCAAGAACTTCATCCGTATTCTTCCGGGAGACCGCGTCGCCATTGAATTGAGCCCGTATGATCTCAGCCGCGGGCGCATCGTCTACCGCTACAAGTAACGTAGCGAGTCAGCAGGTCAGCAAGTCAGCGGTCAGCTTGATCGTTGCCGTGCTGTAGTGAGGAAGTGAAGCAATGAAGGTACGTGCAAGCGTCAAGCGTATTTGCGATAAATGCAAGATCGTTCACCGCCATGGTGTGGTGCGAGTGATCTGTGAAGTTGCGAAGCACAAGCAGCGCCAGGGTTAGCCTTGCAAAGCTTGTAAGTGGAAATATGCGGAACCCAATGGTCTTCTGGGGCGAGTTAGCCGAAGTCAAGGCTTGCGATGAACCCCGGGATCTCCGCCTCACCGCCATCGGCGACAGCGCCGAGGCAAACTGAAGTAAGAGGAAGACAAACATGGCACGTGTAGCAGGCGTCGATCTGCCGAACAACAAGCAGGCACGCATCGGCCTTACTTACATCTTCGGCATCGGAGAGACCCGTGCGTTGAGCATTCTTGCCAAGGCGGACATCGATCCGTTTCGCAAGATGCAAACGCTGGACGAAGATGAACTGAATCGCATTCGTGGTGTGATCGAGCAGGAAGGCCAGATCGAAGGCGACCTCCGCAAGGAAGTCGGCCTGAATATCAAGCGCCTGATCGAAATCCAGAGCTATCGCGGCCTGCGTCATCGCCGCAGCCTGCCTGTGCGCGGTCAGCGCACGCACACCAACGCCCGCACCCGCAAAGGTCCCCGTAAGGGCACGGTAGCCGGCAAGAAGAAAGCGACCAAGTAATGGCGAAGCAGCAGAATAAAGGCGGCGCGGCCGCTGCCGGCAAGTCCGGCAAGGGTAAGAAGTTTAAGAAGCGGGAACGTAAAAATGTCCCGTACGGCTTGGTGTTCGTGCAGGCGTCTTTCAACAACACCATCGTGACTATCACGGACCAGCAGGGCAATACGCTCTCCTGGAAAAGCTCGGGCTCGCTCGGCTTCCGTGGATCACGCAAGGGTACGCCGTTCGCGGCACAGCAGGCTGCGGTAAATGCCGCAACCGCTGCACGTGACCACGGTTTGCGTTCGGTCGATGTGCGCGTCTCCGGCCCTGGCTCGGGTCGCGAGTCGGCGGTGCGTGCGCTGGCAGTGGCTGGCCTTGAAGTCCGCTCCATCCGTGACGTCACGCCGATTCCACACAACGGTTGCCGCCCGCCAAAGCGCCGTCGCGTGTAAGTTCGTCTGGCAACACAGTGCAAGGTTTTTCGCTGTGTTGCCGGACATTACCAATGGATCGGGATGACACGCGCCAGCGCGTAAACCGATCGTCACCTGAAGTCAGGAAAGAGAGAAAGATTCATGGCACGTTATACAGGAGCTGTCTGCCGCCTTTGCCGGCGCGATGGCGTCAAGCTGTTCCTCAAGGGTTCGCGCTGCTTCAGTGAGAAGTGCGCCATTGACAAGCGTAATTTCCCCCCGGGCCAGCATGGTCAGGCGCGCGCGAAAAAGATCGTGGGCTACGGTTTGCAGCTGCGTGAAAAGCAGAAGGCAAAGCGCATCTACTTCACGCTTGAGGGTCAGTTCCGCGCATATTACGAGAAGGCGCAGAACAAGACCGGTGTTACCGGTGAGTTGCTTCTTCAGCAGCTTGAGCGCCGCCTTGACAACGTGGCGTACCGTCTCGGATACGCGATCTCACGCCGCCAAGCACGCCAGGTCGTCCGGCATGGTCACGTTCAGGTCAACGGCCGCAAGGTCAACATCCCATCCTTCCAAGTGAAGATTGGCGATGTCGTCGAGATCCGCGAAGGCTCCAAGAAGATGGACATTCTGGAGACAGCAAAGCAGTTTGCAAGCGGCATGATGCAGCCGATGTGGTTGCAGATTGATCGTGAGGCGCTGAGCGGCAAAGTCGTCGCTTTGCCGAAACGTGAAGAGATCCAACTGCCGGTTAACGAGCAGTTGATCGTCGAACTTTACTCCAAGTAGCAGCGGGTCGGCGAGTTAGCGAGTCAGCAAGTCAGCGCTGCTTTCTTCTCGCCGCCTTCGGTGTTCTGGACGAGATACAGCCCTCGTTTCTGGCTGTAAGTAAGTGGCACTTCGTCACTCAACCGAAGGAACCGAAACCCACCCGCCGCAAAATGCTTCGCGGCCCCAGTATGGGCAGAGGAAATGAGGAGAGTACCCATGTTGTGGAGAGGTTTTCAAAAGCCAAAGCGTCTCGCGGTCGAGCAGGAAACACTGACCGAAAAGTACGGCAAGTTCAGCGCGCAGCCCTTTGAGCGTGGTTTTGGTACGACGATCGGTAACAGCCTGCGCCGTACGCTGCTGAGCTCCATCGAGGGCGCGGCCGTCACAGCCGTTCGCATTGAAGGCGTACTACACGAATTCCAATCGATTCAGGGCGTCGTAGAGGACGCAACGGACATCATCCTGAACCTGAAGCAGATCCCGTTCAAGCTCAACGGTGACGGCCCAAAGGCGCTCTACCTGCGCGTTGAGGAGCCCGGCGTTGTGACCAGCGGCATGATCGAGGCTGACGGCGACGTCGAGATCCTCGACAAGGACGTGTACATCGCAACCGTGTCCGAGGGTGGCAAGCTCGACATGGAGATGCGGTTGAAGCGTGGCCGCGGCTACCAGTCTGCCGACAAGAACTATGATCCGGATCTTGGCATCGGCTTCATTCCAGTTGATTCCGTTCACTCGCCCGTGCGCAAGGTGAACTATGCCGTAGAGGCAGCACGTCTAGGTCAGATCACCGACTATGACAAGCTGACGCTCGAGATCTGGACGAACGGCACGGTCCTGCCGGCGGATGCACTTGGCCTTGCAGCCAAGCTGCTGAAGGATCATATGACCATCTTCATCAACTTCGAGGAGGAGATGGAGACGGGTCTGGATGGCAGCCATGACGGTCCGGCGATGCGCAACGACAACCTGAACCGTTCCGTTGAGGAACTTGAGCTCAGCGTTCGCAGCTACAACTGCCTTAAGAATGCCAACATCGCGACGATCGGTGAGCTCATCCAGAAGACCGAAGCCGAGATGCTGAAGACCAAGAACTTCGGTCGCAAGAGCCTCAACGAGATTAAGGAAATCCTTGCTCAGATGGGCCTCTCACTCGGCATGAAGATCGATGAGAACGGTCAGCCGCAGCCTGGTCCCACCTCTGTCTTGCCCGCGGCGACGTTGGCAGCCTCCTTTGGCAACTTCGATGATGAGGAAGACGAGGAAGAGGACGAGGAGTTTGGCATTCCGGAGACGGAAAACTTCTAGCTTCGTGGGAGCAGGGCAGGAAGCCTGCTCTGCTCCGCAAAGTTTGAGGTGCGCATCCAGCGTGCCGGTACGAGCCGAATTACTCGGTAGTAAGTAAGTCAGGGTCAGCTTTGTTAGTAGTCAAAGCACGACCGAAAGATTCAGGCGATAGCTCCGGGTGAGCGTCGAATTACCTCAGAGGTCAGTAAGCCATGCGGCATCGTAAAGCAGGAAATAAACTCGGACGCAATCCCAGCCATCGCCGCGCACTGCTGCGCAACCTGGTTACGTCTGTCGTCGTTGAGGACAAGGTCGAGACGACTCTTGCCAAAGCCAAGGCGGTTCGCCCGCTGGTAGAAAAGATGATTACGCTCGGCAAGCGTGGTGACGTGCACGCACGCCGGCAGGCCGCGGCTTTCCTCATGACGCCCGATTCTGTCTCGCGTCTGTTCGCGACGGTTGCGCCGCGATACGGTGACCGCAACGGCGGCTACCTGCGCATCGTGCGAACGGGCTTCCGTCAGGGTGACGGCGGCGCGAAGGCCATGATCGAGTTGCTCGGCGCGGAGCAGGAGCTGAATGAGAAGGCGCAAAAGCGTAACGAGCTGAAAGCCAAGAAGCGCGAGGAGTTGCAGAAGCAGCTTGCCGAGCAGGGCGGCACGGAAGAAAACGGCGCAGACGAAGCGTAGGCTTCTCGGCGTTGACAAGGGTGCATGCCGCGAGGCGTGCACCCTTACTTGTATGAGGGCGACGAGTGCAAAGTGTTTTGCTGGGCGGCCGTACGGCCCCGGTAAGTCGAAGCCTGCTTCGGGCGGTGCTCCATGTATGGTTGCCGGTGCTGATTATGCTCGCCGTCATCGTGCGTGAGTCGACGGAAGGCTTCTCAGGCCTGCATACCTCGTCGCTGATCCGGCCCATTTGGCAAGCGATCTTTGGTGCTGCGACGGATGAGCGGTGGGAGTGGACTCACCACCTGATCCGCAAGACAGGGCACTTCCTGGGGTATGGCACGCTCGGTCTAACCTGGCTTCGTGCCTGGCTGCTTACATGGATGTACCCGTTCCGGCTCAGGCCAGCGTCTGCGTGGCGACGCTGGAGTTTCACGATGGCGATCGTCTGCACATCGCTCATCGCATGCATGGACGAGTTACATCAAACGATTCTGCCGGATCGCACCGGCCTTATGCAGGACGTGGTGCTGGATACGACTGGCGCTTTCATCTTGTGCAGCGCAATGGCTCTCCTCTTCTGGCTGCGCCCAAGGCGTTCTGCCCCTTTCATTGAGCTTGCGTAGAGGCGAAGCGCTTAGCATGAGAAAACCGTGCTGCTGAACAACGTCGCTGCCGCTCCAAGCCCTCATTTTAGGCGTCCGTGGTGGACGCCCATAGGGTGGCGCGCTTTGGTGCTGTATGCGCTGGTTGTCGCAGTGCTCATCGCACTGATTGCGCGCGGCAGCGCTGGCTTCAGCTACTCGCTTGACGATCCATACATCCATCTCGCCTTGGCGCAGCACATTGCGCATGGAACATATGGCATCAACGCCGGCGAAACGACATCACCAGCTTCGAGCGTGCTTTGGCCATTTCTGCTAGTGCCGTTTGCCGACTCCGCGATACGGGCCTGGGCACCACTCGTTCTCAACCTGATTGCCGGGGCTGCATTGTGTCTGCTGCTGGGCAATTTTGTCGAGCGCTTCTACGGCAGTCGCCTGCGCAGCGGTCCTGCGCGATGGTCGCTCGCCTCGCTTCTGGTACTCGCGGGAAATCTCGGCGGGCTCACGTTGCTGGGCATGGAGCACACAACTCAGGTGCTGCTGTGTGCGGGCTGCGCTTACGGCATTGCGGAAAGCTACTTTGGGCGGAGATTTCCGGCATGGTCACTCGCTTGTGCGGCGCTTGCGCCATCGCTCCGCTATGAGGACCTGGCGCTGACGCTTGCAGTCTGCCTGGCCTGCTGGCTTCAAGGCAGGCGCCTGGCAGGGGTTGTTGTTGGCGCACTCTCGTTGATACCGCTGCTTGCCATGGGGTTGTTCCTGCATGCGCACGGGCTTGCTCCTCTGCCCAACTCCGTGATCGTGAAGGGTGGCGTGATCTCAGCCAGAACGCACCTGCTGCCCGGGGCACCTTTGTTGGACCACTTCCTGACGATCGTCGCGGTGAACGCGCGAGCCTACCTGCTGGTTTGGGATCGATGGCCGCTCACGCTGCTGCTTGCCATGCTGTTTGCGCAAACCTGGTATGCGCGGCGGCAAGCGGCAAAGCGCAATGCTCTGTTAAGTGGGCTGATTGGGCTGGTCGTCATCATGGCCGTGGGACCTTACGGCTACTTCTTTCGATATGACGTCGCTTACCGGCTGTTCGCGTTTTTGCTGGTCTTTGCTGTCTGCACGCAGCACCGCTGGTTCGGCAACTTGCATGCGCAGGCACTCGCCTTGCTTGCCGGCTTTGTGTACGTCGCTGCGCTGCTACAGACGCCCGCTGCCGCATCCGCCATCGCGCATGAGCAGAAGCAGATGCAGGTGTTCAGTCAAAACTTCTATGGGCAGAATGTCGCAGTCAATGACCTTGGCTGGGTCTCATTCGACTCGCGAGACGAGTTCTACATCCTGGATCTGGCAGGCCTTGCCTCCAATGAGGCTTCACGGCAGCGCGTCAAGGATGCCGCATGGCTTGACGCGATTGTGCAGCGTCATAACGTGGGGCTGGCAATGATCTATCCGTACTGGTTTGCGAGCATCCCGGCAGATTGGACGCAAGTTGCTTTACTGCAACGGACCGGCACCGGTCCGAGTGCCGTCACTTTCTACGCGACGCAGATCGGTGACGAGCGCAGGATTCGCGATGAATTGAAGTCCTTTGCGCCGTCGCTTCCGAGCGGGTCAACGCTGGTGTTCAGCCCGGAGCGCTGAATGTAGGCCAGCCTTTGCCTCCAATGCAAAAGGGCCGCACGGGCGGCCCTTTCACGTTCATCATTCCAGCCTACTTGTAGCTCTTTGCAGTCTCAAACCGCTTATTCACTTCTTCCCAGTTCACCGTGTTCCACCAGTTCGCCAAGTACTCCGGGCGCTTGTTCTGGTACTTCAGGTAGTAGGCGTGCTCCCAAACGTCGTTGCCGAGGATCGGGTAGCTGCCCTGGCTGATGGGATTATCCTGGTTGGGTGTTGTGACGATGGCGAGCTTGCCGCCCCTGTAGATCAGCCAGCCCCAGCCTGAGCCGAACTGCTTGGCTGTTGTCTCGTTGAACTGCTTCTTGAAGCTCTCGAAGTCGCCGAAGTCAGCCTTGATCTGCTCGGCAATCGCGCCGGTGGCATCACCGCCTCCCGCTGGCTTCATGATCTGCCAAAACATGGTGTGGTTAACGTGACCGCCGCCACTATTGCGAACGACCGCGCGTACGTCTTCCGGGATCGCGTCGAGGTTCTTGATCAGCTCTTCCGGTGACTTTGCGCCGAGGTCGGTGTGTTTCTCCACCGCGCCGTTCAGGTTAGTCACATAGGTGGCATGGTGCTTGTCGTGGTGCAGCTTCATGGTCGCTTCGTCGATGTGCGGTTCCAGGCCGGCGTAGTCATAGGGCAGTGGCGGAAGTTCGAAGGGCACGGTAGGTCTCCTTTGGTCGGTACTTCAGAACTGTTGCAGAGAACGCGTTACGCGCCCCAGCTTACGTTGGCTTGGATGCCATCCCTGCGAAGCCGGATGCAGTTTGCCGAATCGTCACGGGAATGCGTTCTAATAGGCACACATGAACGCGTTGACCGCCGCCTACAAATGGCTGAACGACCAGGGGCCCGCCTTTGGCTGCCCCGGCATCGAGCCGCGCTGGACTTCAAGCAAGAAAGACGCTGTCTGCACGGCCTACTCCGCCGCGAGCCGGGTCTGGTTCACCATGTCGCACGGCACGCTGAACGAGATCTACTTCCCGACGATCGACCGGCCGCAGACGCGCGACATGGAGCTGATCTTCACAGACGGCGAGACCTTTGTACATGAAGAGAAGCGCGACTTTGAGTTCGACTTCCACTACGTCGACGACGACGCGCTCGCCGTGCGAGTCGTCGCCAGTGACCTGCAGGGCCGCTACCAGGTCACGAAGGAGTTCATCTCAGACCCGCACCACCCCGTAGTGCTGATGCGCGTCAAGGTCGAGGGCGATGAAAGTGTGCTGTCACGCATGAAGTGCTACGCGCTGCTCGCACCGCATCTTGACGGCGGCGGCGCAGGTAACTCTGCGCGTTCCGTCGAGGTTGCCGGGCAGCGCTGCCTGCTTGCGTGGAAGGGCAACCTGGCTGTCTCCATGGGTGCCGACTGTGGTTTTACGCGGTCTTCGTGCGGTTACGCGGGCGTCTCCGACGGCTTTCGCGACCTCAAGCAGGACATGAAGATGGACTGGCAGTTCGGCCAGGCGCTCGAGGGCAATCTTGCGCTCACCGGTGAGATCGACCTGATGCGCACGCGCGAGTTCACCATCGCGCTCTCGTTCGGAGAAGGCCCGCACGCCGCGCTTGCCGGCCTGATGCAGTCGCTCTCCGTGCCGTTCGATTTGCACCTGAAGCGTTTCATCGAGCAGTGGCATCGCGCGGCGTCTCCGGAGCGGCTCGCCGCTGCGTCGATGGACAAGGGTCGGCTCATGCGCGTCAGCCACAACGTGATCCTCGCGCATGAGGACAAGATCTACCCCGGTGCATTCATCGCTTCGGCATCCATCCCGTGGGGCAACGCCAAGGGTGACGATGACCTCGGCGGATACCACCTGGTCTGGACGCGCGACATGATCCAGTCCGCGACGGCGCTGCTCGCCTGCGGTCGCGTGGACACGGCGCGCCGGGCTCTCGTGTACCTCGCCTGCACGCAACGGCCTGACGGCTCGTTTGCGCAGAACTTCTGGATCGACGGAACGCCCTACTGGACTGGTATCCAGCTCGACGAGGTCGCCTTCCCGATCATGCTGGCGTGGCGCCTGTGGAAGGCGGGCGGTCTGGGCAATTTTGATGTGTTCCCGTTTGTGGAGCAGGCGGCAGCGTTTCTGGTGCAGCGTGCGCCCGTGACGCAGCAGGAGCGCTGGGAGGAGGCGTCCGGCTACTCGCCTTCGACTTTGGCTACGGTCATCTCGGCGCTGCTCTGTGCGGCCGACATTGCGCGCGCGCATCAGGCACCGGAGCTTGGCGGCTTTCTGGAGAGCTACGCCGACTGGATCGAAGAGCACCTGGATGATTGGACTACCACCGATGATGGCGTGCTGCTGTCGAGTGTGAAGCGCCACTACGTGCGCATCTGCCCACCCAGCCCGGATCAGGCGTTCTACAACCCGGGTGCCGGCGAGGGCCGCTACAACATCGCCAACCGTACGCCTGGGGAACGGTACAACTTTGCCGCTGCCGAGGTAATCGACGCGGGCTTCCTGGAGCTCGTCCGGTACGGTGTGCGGCGCGCGGATGATCCGCTGATCGTCGACTCGCTCAAGGTGGTCGACCACGTCTTGAAGATTAATACGCCCTATGGGCCCTGCTGGCGGCGGTACAACCACGACGGCTACGGCCAGCGAAAAGACGGTGGCCCA